>NZ_RBKX01000001.1:3180924-3499016 GCF_003634615.1 Flavobacterium sp. 102
AAATAAGTTCTGCTGATGTTCTACTGTCAATGCAACTCAAGATAGTGGCAAACGGCCATTGTCCATCGCGTGTGTCATTTACTTGCTCGAGTAAATTACGATGAGCTTGTAGGTTAGACACAAAGCGGTTATTTCCGTTTTTTAATATTTCAAGGGCTTGTCTAGGAGATATTGATGCCTGTAATTCTTTATTTAATGTTTTCATATCTTTTTTTAAAATTTTATTTTTCTAAATCTACCATTTTGCGTTTCATGGCGTCATATTTTTGTTCAACAGTAACGGTCTTTTTAAACCCTTCGCTATTCTCAAGCTGATAAGCCTTTTTAAAACCTACTAATTTAACTTTAATATTTTCTTCTTTGGCTCTAGTGGTCTTGAACTCTTTAATCAAATCGAGTACATCATGGGCAATATATACTGTATCCGTAGCATTGATAATTACTTTTGAATTTTCCGGTAAATCATTTAAAGTAGATTTTATAGCCGCTTTGTTCAAAAATGAAACTTCTTGGGCCAAATCTATGTGAATTACATCACCATCGGCATACTCTTCTTTTCTGAAGCTATAAGCACGTTTAAGATTTCCTTTTAATACAAAAATGATACTGATGACAATTCCCAAAGCAACGCCTTTTAACAAATCGGTAAAAACAACACCGACAAAAGTGGCTATAAAAGGAATAAACTGGTATTTCCCTTTCTCCCAAAAATGCTTAATTGTTTTTGGATTAGCTAATTTATAACCTACGAGAAGTAAAACGGCAGCTAATGTTGCCAGCGGAATTTTATTCAAAATAAAAGGAATTGCCAAAACACTCACCAACAATAACACACCATGAATAATTGCTGACATTTTTGATTTGGCTCCGGCTGCAGCATTAGCAGAAGTTCTAACTACCACAGAGGTCATAGGCAATCCGCCAAGCAATGAACTGATTATATTACCTAAACCTTGTGCTTTCAACTCTACATTAGTGTCAGTATATCTTTTTAACTTGTCCATTCGGTCTGCCGCTTCAATACACAATAAAGTTTCAATTGATGCCACTACCGCAATAGTAACTGCAACCACCCAAACTTTGCTGTTGGTTATGGCTGTAAAATCGGGAAATATTAGTATTTCTTTAAATTCAGCTAAAGAGGTTGGCACCGGTAATGAAACTAAATGTTCCTTCGTTATTGCCAAATTACTACCCGACTGAATAAAAAACTCATTCAACAGAATCCCTACAATTACAGCAACTAGAGCTGCAGGAACCAATTTCAACTTCTTTAAAAATTTGACTTTATTCCAAGAAATCAATATCGCTAAGGATACTAATGTAATTAATAAAGCGCCTAATTGAATATGGTCTAATACACTGAATATTTCAGTAAAAGTATTTTGACCATCGGGTTGTACAAAAGATTCGTCACCTTCATAATCTTTATCATAACCAAAAGCATGAGGAATTTGTTTTAGAATGATAATCACCCCAATACCGGCCAACATTCCTTCAATAACATTAGTTGGGAAATAATTAGAAATACTTCCTGCTTTAATAAAACCGAGTACCAATTGAATGAATCCGGCTATCAACACCGCTAACAGGAAAATATTAAAAGCGCCTAAATCAGAAATGGCGGTTAAAACTATAGCGGTTAAACCCGCTGCCGGACCGGAAACACTTAAATGAGATTGACTTAAATAGCCTACTACAATTCCACCCACAACACCTGCAATAATACCCGAAAACAATGGTGCGCCCGAAGCCAGTGCAATACCTAAACACAATGGCAACGCTACCAAGAAAACCACTAAACCTGATGCAAAATCAGATTTAAGGTTAGCAAAAAGATTGATTTTTTTCATACCTATAAATTAATTTAATACATAAAAGCTTCGCGCATGCGAAACCACAACGGATGTATTAAATTAACTCGGGCGGTGGAGAGAATATTTCTTCAGTAGCATTGTCATGACGTGACAAGTTCTCAGAAATAATTTTAGAATTTGGATTTAAAAGCAACTCTGTAAAAGGATAGTCAAAACTTTGTTTTAAGCACTTTACTTCTTTTAAATCTTTATGAATTTCTTCTTCAGCAAAACTATAAAATATAGACACATCTGTACTTTTCTTAATCAAAGTTACCACGGTAGGAGTTGAAAGAAAAGAAACAAATAAGACTAATATTAATCTTGCTATGTATTTCATATCGCAAAAATAAGCATTCAAAGCCCTTTAAAATCGGGCATTATAATAAATTTAACATCTTTTATATTTCTTGTTCTAACCAAGCACTCATCATCCAAATAGTCTTTTCCTGCTCGGCTATAAAATCACTCATCATCGAATTGGTACCTTCGTCGTTAATCTCTCCCGACTGAGAAAGAATAACACGCTCAATTTGTAATAGTTGGGTCAGTGAACTCAAAATTAAGTTGATTCCTTCCTCATCATTATGAACATTTTTCCCAACCGGTAATTTACTGTTTTTAATGTAATCTTCAAAAGTATGTAATGGTGTTCCGCCTAAAGTTAAAACCCGTTCGGCTATTAAATCAATCTTTAATTGACTGTCGTTGTACAATTCTTCAAACTTCAAGTGCAAATCAAAAAATCGCTTGCCGCGAATGTTCCAATGTAATCCTCTCAAGTTTTGATAATACACTTGAAAATTGGCTAATAAGATGTTGAGCTCTGCCGATAATATATCAGATTCTTTTTTAGGTAAACCAAGGCTATTCATTTTCATAATACGGATGTTGAAATTTATATCCAAAGTTAGAAATAATAATGCCTAAAAGCTATAAAATAAATTGATAGTTTTTATCTTTACATCAAATTTTACTATATCATGACCATTACCCAACTTAAATATGTTTTGGCAGTCGCCGAACACAAAAATTTCACGCTGGCTGCTGAAAAATGCTTTGTTACGCAACCTACTTTGAGCATGCAAATTCAAAAGATTGAAGAAGAATTGGCCGTTCAAATATTTGACAGAACCAAGAAGCCAATTCAACTCACGGAAATCGGTCAAAAGATTGTCAATCAATCTAAAAATATTGTCAACGAAGCCGATAGAATTCAGGATATTGTTGACCAACAAAAAGGTTTTATTGGTGGCGAATTTCGTTTGGCCATTATTCCAACAGTGATGCCTACATTGTTACCGATGTTCTTAAACAATTTCATCAAAAAGTATCCGAAAGTTAAACTCATTATCGAAGAGTTAAATACAGCCGAAATCATTACTAAATTGAAGAATGGTCATCTAGATGCCGCAATTGCCGTGACGCCGTTGGAAGACGAAAAAATTAAAGAAATTGTTTTGTACTACGAACCTTTTGTAGCATATATTCCGGAAAATCACCAATCGTTTCACAAAAAGGAAATTGAAGTCAGCGATTTGAATATCAATGAAATTCTCTTATTGCAAGACGGCCATTGTTTTAGAGACGGTATTTTAAATTTATGTAAAAACCTGAATAGCGAAGAAAGAACCCATTTCCAAATAGAAAGCGGTAGCTTTGAAACACTCATAAAACTAGCCGATGAAGGATTAGGTACGACACTTCTTCCCTATTTACATACTTTAGACTTACCCGCAAAAGACACTTTGAAACTAAAGCATTTTGTAGAGCCAAAACCGGCGCGTGAAGTGAGTTTGATTTTTCCTAAGAACGAATTAAAAATTCACATTATTGACGCATTGCGTTCAACAATTTCTGGGGTAATCAAAGGTGCTATTACTTTTCAAAATGTGGAAATCATCAGTCCGATACAAAAAAAATAAGGAGCTTTGCACAAAACTCCTTATTCTTCTGTTAACTAACTACTGTTAAACAATCTTTTAGTTCCGGATGTTCATTTGTAAAGAACTGAAGCCATTTTCTCAATTGTTCGATTTCATAAGGCAGTAAATTTTTTACTGCTTTTTTTAGTTCTTTAGCGAAAAGAATCGGGTCAAAACTTACTCGCTCGAGTACAGATTTAGTGTAATCGTAGATCATTCTAGGCATAATGGTTAAGATTTGGGGTTATCTTATTGTAAGAACGTTTCGTAAAAGTAAAATAAAAAATGTTTTCGTCCCACAAAAAATGTTAAAAACCATCGTTTAATTACTATAATAATCGATAAAACACATATTTTAGCATTTTAATTAGCTTTTATCTTACTATATTGATTATTAAATATAAAAAAAGGAACCGTTTAAGCTCCTTTAGTTTTATATTATTTCACATTTAAAATACATTGTCTAAGTTCCGGTTTTTCTTCGGTAAATTTTAGTAACCAATTGGTTAACTCTTCAAGTTCATAAGGTAATAAGAACTTATAGGCTTTTGAAAGCTCTTTGCCAAAAAGGCCAACATCAAAACTTACTCTTTTTAACACTGACTTAGTGTGGTCTAACATTGTTTTAGACATAGAGTGGATTAATTTTTTAGGTTTAGGAATTGGATAAGAACGAATAATTGTTTTATCAAATTTATTGAAAAATTAATCTCGTCAATAGAAAACATAGTTAAAAATAACTACACAAAAAGTTAATTTTTCACAACGCCTTTTGTTGCGCGCAACATCTCTCTTTTACCCGGAGCGCCAGGCAGCTTTTCTACAGAAAATCCTGCAGACAACATAGCCTTTTTAATGGAAGTTCTGCATGCGTAGGTGACCAAAACACCATTAGGTTTTAAAGCTTCATACATTGATTTAAAGATGGCTTCCGACCACAATTCGGGCTGTACTCTGAAACCGAAGGCATCAAAGTAAATCAAGTCAAAAGTATTACTATCCTTGATGTCTTGAAAAAACTGCTTGCGTTTGGTTAACGTAAAATCAGCAGAAATTGAGTTGGTTTCTTCCCAATCAGATTGGTGCATAAGCTCAAAAACTTGCTGCTCATTTTTATCAATTTCTTTGGCATAATTCATTTGCAAAGCTTCCTCTAAAACTACAGGATAGGCTTCTACTCCAACATAATTTATCGTTTGATTGGTGTTTTTCTTTGCTTCCAAATAAGTGATAAAAGCATTCAATCCTGTGCCGAAACCTATTTCTAAAATGGAAATGGATTTTCCCTCGAAAAGAGAAAACCCATTCTTTATAAATACGTGATAAGCTTCTTGGATTGCACCGTGTTTCGAATGGTAACTTTCATTCCATTCCGGCAAATGAATGGTGGTTGAACCATCTTGGGTTTGAATAATTTCGCGTTTCAAAATTATTCTTTTATATACAATTTTTTAATCCTTGGAATCGGTCCGCCACATTTTTGTTGGTGACATTGAATACAAGCATCAACACCGGTATTGAAATGCGCTGCGGCATTTTTCGGATCTTTATAAATCATTTCTTGTGCCTTGATAAACTTCGACGCTTGTTCTTTAAAAAAAGCATCATTATCCGATTCATCGGTCATCACGGCTTCATGAATTCTCATAAAATGTTGTGGAAACTGACCAATCGTATCGCCTTTTTGAATGCGTTCTTTTAATCGTTTGTTGTCAACGTACATTTGCTCCATTAAAGCTGCCATTTCTGACATTTGGTACATTTCCAACTTCTTTTCGGTTTTGGGTTCACACTTTTCTTCCGCTACTTTATCTTCCTTTTTTTGACAAGAAATCACAGATAAAGCTAAAAAAAGAAGCACCAGAATGACAACAATAACTTTCTTCATCGAGGTTTATTTTTTGATGTAAACACCATCAGCCAGAAAAGAATAAGTCACTTCCGGTTTAGTAATTTTAGCAATTTCAGCTTCCGATTTTCCACCGTCTTTCGCATAATGCTTCAATTCTTCCACAGAAACCACATCTACAAAAGCCTTTCCATTAACAATTGCTTTACTGTTGTCAGCATTCAATGGAACGAAGAAACCATAATCTTTAAATTTCACAAAAGAATTATCATCGCCGACCAATTCCATTTTCATCCAACAACCTTTCTTTTTACAAACCGATTTGATAGTAGATTGAAATTGAACCGTAATAGTGTCACCTTTTTTAAGGTTTTTGTACTTTTCAAGCATTTGGTCTTTGGTTAAAATCTTAGTTACTTTAAATTTTTCGCCAAATAAGGTATAATCTTTAGCATTAAATACTTTGGTTGGTGTTTTAGATTTTGATTGTGCCATCGCATTGCCACCTACTAACAATACAAAAGCAATTAGGAATAAGTTTATTTTTTTCATGTTTTTCTGTTTTAGAATTACAAAAGTAAACCAATTAACAAATTCACATAATATAATGACAAATAAATTGAATATTTAATGAAAAATTAAGACAAAAAATAAGCCCCAAAAGAGAATTTGAGAAAAAGTATTCAATATTTTTTTGGGGTGTTAAATGCATATATATTTTTATTAGTTTTACAAAAAACTAACAACACAACGCATAATTTGAGGAAAAAATACACAACTATTTGATTTTAAATAAATTAAATATTTTTTCTTCGCAAAACCTATCACTAAATGATGTTAAAAACACCTTCCGAAATCGATATAGTTAGAGCTACTGCATCTAAAATTAAGGATGTCGATTTTGAAAACCTTGCCTTCGGAAATACTTTTACTGACCACATGTTAATCTGTGATTTCAAAGAAGGGCAATGGCAAAAACCAGTTATCAAACCCTACGAACCGTTTTTAATTGATCCGTCTGCTAAAGTGTTTCATTATGGTCAAGCCATTTTTGAAGGCATGAAAGCTTATAAAGATGAAAATGATGACGTTTGGTTGTTCAGACCGGATGAAAATTTACATCGCTTCAACAAATCGGCCAAAAGAATGGCCATGCCGGAAGTTCCGGAAAACATCTTCATTGGTGGTTTAAATACTATTCTCGATTTAGAAAAAGATTGGGTAAAAAAAGGCTTAGGCAACACTTTATACATCAGACCTTTTATGATTGCGATTGGTTCGGGCGTTATTGCGCAACCCTCAACTCAATATCGATTTATGATTATCCTTTCGCCTGCTCGTTCTTATTATTCGGGTGAAGTGAAAGTAATTATTGCAGAACATTTCAGTCGCGCTGCCAATGGCGGAATCGGAGCGGCAAAAGCGGCCGGAAATTATTCGGCACAATTTTATCCACAAAAATTAGCTCAGGAAAAAGGATTCCAACAAATCATTTGGACGGATGATGCCACGCATACCAAACTGGAAGAAGCCGGAACAATGAACGTGTTTTTCAGAATCAACGATACTTTATATACGGCACCAACCAGCGAAAGAATTTTGGATGGTGTAACGCGTAAAAGTTTAATTGACTTGGCCAAACGCGAAGGTATTAAAGTGGAAGTGCGTTCGGTATTGGTAGAAGAGTTAGTAAACGCTGCCAAAGACGGAAGTTTAAAAGAAATTTTTGGTGCCGGAACTGCTGCGGTAGTGAATCCAATTGTTGGTTTCCAATACAAAGACGTGTATTATGAGTTGCCTAAATTAGAAAACTCATTCGCTTTAGAATTAAAAGACAAGCTGACTAAAATTCAATACAAATTGGCCGACGATACTTTTGGTTGGACAGTTAAAGTGTAGTGTTCAGTTGACAGTGTTCAGCTTAAAATAATAGCTCCGGGGAAACTCGGAGTTTTTTTATTTATAATTATTATGATTCCAGAAACTAAAAGCAACAATCTAGGCAAACTTTAATTAATTTTAGCAAAGCAAATAATGGACAATGACTTATTTAACTTTTGAACCGCATGCCGATTTATCAGCTTTTATCAATTGCTATTGGACACTAAATTCCCCCAAAGAAGCTTATCCTGAAAGACAACGTATTGTTCCGGATGGTTGTATGGAAATGATATTTCATTGTGGCGATTTATACCAACAGTATATTGAAGGTGACCATTATATCATTCAACCAAAATGTTTTGTGTTTGGACAAATTACCAAACCATTGTATATTGAGCCTACAGGTCATACCGACATTTTTGCGATTCGTTTTGAAACAGATGGGTTTACGCCTTTTATTACTATGCCGATTAGCAATATGGAAAACCGAGCCGTTCCATTGGAAGAACTATTTGGCGAAGCCGGAATAATTTTTCAACACAAAATACTCGAAGCCACCACGACTGAAGAGCGAATTCAAATAGCCGAAAAATTTTTACTAAATGCGCTAACGGATGCCAAACAAATTGACAAAACCATCAAAGAAAGCGTGGCGATGATGTTGGAATTGAAAGGGCAATTGTCTATCGATGAATTATCGGAGAATATGAAAATCAACCGAAGAATGCTGGAACGAAAATTTGCCACGATAATTGGCGTTAGTCCTAAACAATTGGCTAAAATCGTCAGGCTACAAACTACCTTAAAAATGGTCTTAAAGAATGATTTCAAAAGCTTTACTGAAATTGCTCACGACAACCATTACTACGATCAAGCCCATTTTGTAAAAGAATTCAAGGAGTTTACCGGTGTTAGTCCAAAAGCGTTTTATTCTGAAAATTTAAAACTGTCCAACTTGTTTACGGAAAACGAATAAGTTGTCGCGTTTTTACAATTTTGTCAGCAAAGGAACGCTCATCTTTGTCTTCTCATTTAAAACAAACATTATGAAAACTATCCTTAGCTTACTTACACTTTTTACCATTTTTTCTTTTACTCCAAAAGGAGAAACTCCCAAACTAGGCTTTCTGCATGGCACTTGGAAAATGGAAGCCAAAGAAAATTATGAAACTTGGGAAATGGTTAATGACCATGAACTAAAAGGCAGTTCTTATAGAATAAAAGGCGATAAAAAAATCACTACCGAGAATTTGTCTATCAAAATCTCAGGAGATAAAGCAACTTACACTGCCATAGTTCTCGACCAAAATAACGGACAACCGGTTGATTTTGTTTTAAATAAAGAAGTGAAAAACAAATTCTCCTTTGAAAACCTAACCCACGATTTTCCTAAAAAAATACAATATACTGTTGTCGATGACAAAACCTTGTTTGTGGAAGTTTTAGGAGATAACGATCAGGGATTTTCGTATAAGATGTTGAAGCAGTAGTAGAGGAGGGATAAGGGAAAAGTCAAAAGGGATAAGTAAGTCCTCGTTTAAACGATATGAACTTTTCCCTTTTGACTTTTCACTTAATACTTTTACTCTTTCGGCACCGGTTTACGCCGCCATCTGAAAGACTTTGGTAAGTCATCGCCTAAAAGATAACCCCAAGCTTCAAGGGATTCAACCCTGTCAAAAACTACTTTCATCATGGCCATCAACGGAATCGCCAAGAACATTCCGGCTACACCTCCGAGACCGCCACCTATAACAATCCCGACAATAGAAGCAATCGGATTGATTTCAACTTTTGAACTAACAATCCATGGTACTAAAAGATTGTTGTCGATAATTTGTACGACCACATTCACTACAATTATTCCAATAATGATAGACAAGTCACTTGATCCGGTTAGCGAGGCGATTATGGTAAGCAGTCCGGCAATTAGAATTCCGATGTAAGGGATTAAGTTTAAAAGACCGGTTACAACCCCTAATAAAATAGCATATTCAACACCTAGAAATAACAATCCTACCGTTGTAAGACCTGAAACAATCAGCAACTCTATCAACAGTCCTAAAATATAGCTTTGCACAGAAATCTTTATGGTCGTGATAACATCTTGAAGCACACCATGGTATTTTATATTAAATAATTTGGAGAAGAATTTGGTGAAATGCGTTCTGTATAACAATATTAAAAACATATAAATCGGAATCAACACCATCGTAAGCATCGTATCGGTAAAAGTAACTAAGGTGATTCCGATGATTTCTTTTCCGCTATCGGCTGAACTGCTGGTTGCATTACTAACCATTACATCTTGTTCTCTTTTACTAAAGTTAAATGTTTCCGTAACGTAGGCCTGTATATTATGGTAATGAATGTTTACGTTTCTTTTAATCTTACCCCAATCATCGGCCATATCAGCCACCTGAATAGTAATGAAATAAAAAATAGCAATAAAAATCAAAGAGAAAAGCATGACACTGATTAAGGACGCCAAAACGTTGGGCATGTGTAACTTATTACTTAGAAACCCCGTTACGGGTCTTAGCAATATGGCAAACAATAACGCCAACAATAAAGGAGAAAGAACGCTTTGTCCGATATAGAATAAAAAACCAAGTGCTATTATTATAATAAGTATAAAAGCAAATCTTGCATAAAACGGTAGCTGTTGTATGTCTGTTGTCATAATAAATATTGATTGGTTAATTACTTGGCAATTATGATTTTAATACCCTACAAATTTCGGAGAATCTACCCTGCGGATTATTATACAATCCGGTCGATTATTTACATGATTACAATAAGAAATTCATATTGCCTTATCCCTTTTCCCTTATCGCTCATTATTCAATAACCTCAAAAAACCTATATTTGTCTTTACCAAAATTCCAACTATGAAACGCCTATTCTTACTCCTTTTCTTAATGCTATTCTTTACAACTCATTCTTTCGCTTGGGGCAAAAAAGGACACATTATGGTGGCGGAAGCCGCTTTTAACCAACTGGATGCCGCTACAAAAAAGAAAGTGTTATTCTATCTTGACGGCATGACCATACAACAAGCCGCTACTTGGATGGATGAAGTGAGTCAAAAACCGGGTTATGGTTATATGAAAACTTATCACTATGTGAATTTTAACAAAGGCGAAAAAGTAACGCTCAAAAAAGGCAATAACATCCTATCTGTTTTAGATAAAACCATCCGTGAGTTACAAAACAAAAAGCAATTCAATAAAGCCCAAATCAGAACGAAGTTGCTGTTTTTGTTTCACTTAATCGGCGATGTTCACCAACCATTGCATGTGGGTTATGGCTATGACAAAGGCGGAAATAAAACGCAGCTCAATTATAAAAACCAAGGAACCAACCTGCATGCGTTTTGGGACAGTGGCATTATCAGGCATAAAAAAATTAATTTGAAAGACTGTCTGTCGGCTAACCCATTCTCTAAAACAGAATTAACCAATCTTCAAAAAATCAATGTAGTGACTTGGGCACAAGAATCTAATAACCTACTGAACCAATGCTATGCTTTTCAGAAACCCAAAGTTTCTCAAAAATATGTTGACCATAGTGCCATTATTGTAAAAAAACAAATAGCCAAAGCCGGCGTTAGATTGGCTGCTGTGTTGCGAACTGTACTAAAATAAAGATGAAAATTTACTCCTTCCCTTCTATTTCCTCTCCAACAGCCAAAATATTAATATTGGGTACTATGCCGGGAGAAGCTTCGTTGCGCGCTAATGAATATTACGGACATCCGAGAAATAATTTTTGGAAGTTTTTGTTCACCATTTGCCAGCAACCCTTTTCAACGGATTATGAAACTAAGAAAAGTCTTTTGCTGCAAAATAAGATTGCTTTATGGGATGTATTACAAGCCTGTGAGCGACAAGGCAGTCTAGACAGTGCCATTATGAAAGAAGTACCAAATGATTTTATAACCTTTCTGAAAACTCATCCTAACATTACCCATATTTACTTTAACGGACAAAAATCCGCTCATTTTTTTAAGCGCTATGTTAAGACCGAATCCATTTATACTTTGGCGACTTTGCCTTCAACAAGTCCGGCGAATGCAGGAATGTCTTTTGAAAAGAAGTTAGCCTTTTGGCAAGAAAATATTTTAAAAGGGATAACCAATAGCTAAATTGAATACCAGATTTTCCTTGCGCCACGAACCACTGCCAAAATCAATTTGGTCTAAAACCCACCGACTGCCGTCTTCCAAATAAGGTTTTCGGATGGGGAACGCAAAATCAGTACGCAACAGTAAAAACGAAAGGTCAAATCGAAGTCCGATTCCGGTTCCGACCGCTATTTGGTCCATAAATTTTTTAGAAAATTCTGCACCCGGTTTATCCGGATTTTTGTTCATCAACCATATATTTCCAGCATCTACAAATACGGCACCTTTGACAAAACTGAACAATTTGGTTCGATACTCGGTATTGAATTCCAGTTTAATATCACCTGATTGATCGGGCAAAAAAGAACTCGTTCCCGGTTCCGGAAGATAAGAACCCGGACCAATAGAACGCGAACGGAAAGCACGAATACTATTGGTACCACCAATAAAAAACTGTTTGATAAAAGGAAGTTCGGTAGAATTGCCATAGCCGTAACCGACGCCAACAATAATTCTGCTCGCCAATTGAGACTCTGTACCGATTTTCATATAATGGCGAAAATCATTTTCAAATTTGACAAATTGACTGAAAGGAACACCAAGCACTTTAATCGTATCGCCTTGTTTTACATTGGCACCGGTAATTAAACCCGTCAAGGTAGCCGAAGTATCAAACATTCCTTTATAATAAATGGTATGTTTCCTTGCCGTTTCCATGGTATTGGTATAAGTATAGGAATAAGTCGGGCCAAAAATCAGTTGCTTTTCAATGACTTTCGCCAAAGTTGGATTGGCCTCAATTTGCTCATAATACAAACTGGTCACATTATTCGGACTGACATATTGGATATTAGTGACATTGAATTGGTGTTCCTTACGGATGTTTTCTTTCCATAAATAACCAAAAGAACCTTTAAAGGAATTAAGCGCATACAATTGTTCTCTTTTCTGAAATTCATAACCAATCGTGGCTTTGGTTTTGGGTACAAATCCGCTGGAAGATTTTAATTTAAAAGGCGCTACAAAACGAGGCCAAATCAAACTCGCTTCCGAACCTACTCTATAAACATCAAAGCCGTTATTCTGACCGGATACTTGAACTTCTAATCCGCCAAAAACAGAAACCGTAAACAATTCGGCTCCTTTAAAAGTATTGCGGTTGCTCCAATTCACATTCAATTCGGTTCCGGTGTAGTTGGCCGAATTGGTTTTACCCAAAAGTTCTACCCGAATCGATTTCTTTTTATAAGGCGTGAGATAATAATAAGCATCCAAAACATTATCCAAAGAATCAGAAACGGTAAACTGGTTCTTTACAAACTTGAACGTTCCCAAATTTACCAATCGATTGAGCGAAAGATTGTGATCGGTTCGGTTGTAAAGGTCATTTTTAGAAAAATAAAGCGTTCTGTCAAAGATGCGTGGGTTGAATGTTTTTTCCTTGTCAACTATCGTAAAATCTTTATACTGTACAACCGCTGTCGTGTCTTTCTCTTGTTTGTCCAAACGGCGCTTATTGTCTTTGATAGAATAATTGGGAAAGATGGTTATTTTGCCAATGGTAAACACTTTTTTGGCTTGCTCGGGCGTTTCAGGTTTGACTTTTACAATTAAATCGGTTTCATAACTTCCAACGGTGCTGTCGACTTGTATTACCATATAATCCGGACCGAAATAATAATAGCCTTGTTCTTTGAGTCGGGCATCAATTCCGACACGCTCTGCTTTTACCACCTCTAAATCATAGCCATCACCTTTCTTAAAAAGAGTTTTGTCCTGAGTCGCCGCAATTGCTTTTCCTAATGAAGTAGAATCGGTAGGGAATTTGATTTCTTTAATGCGGTATTGTTGGCCGGGCATTGCTGTAAATTCTGTGGTAGCACGTTTGCCTATTTTGGTAGAATCGGCCGTTGCCGTCGCTTTAAAATAGCCTCGATTTTCTAAATAATTTTGGAGCAAACGGGTATTGTAATCCAAATCAACCTGACTGAATAAAACCGGTGGTTCGCCAACTTTAGTTCGCAACCAATGGCGAAAACCTTTTTGCTTTTTGGGTTCGCCAGCCAGATTGTAGAAAAACAATTTGGCTCGAATTCCTAAAAATTTAGTATTGGGTTTGGGACGTACCAATAGCTTTAGTTCTTTGGCTAATGCCTTGCGTTCTTTTTTGGAAATTGACGTATCTACTACTTTCACTTTGCCGCCAACATACAACAATTCGCCTTCAGGTAAACGCTTGGTATTGCTGCAGGACGATGCAATTAGCAACAGTAAAAAAATAAAACAATATCGGTTTAATGCTTTCATATTTTAATCTCTATTCCGGCTTTATAGGTTGTTCCGCTTTTTCCTTTTCTAAGCGTTTTTCTTCCTTAGCTTTTCTTTTCAACTTCCTTTTGATTTCTTTTTCTTCTTCGGAGCGGTGAAAAAGTTCGCTGAACTTATTGTAATCCATAGTGATGATAAAAGCCACTCCGGTTTCTATTACTTGTCCTTGTAAAGCGACTTGGTATTCATTTTTTCGATAAGCTCTTAGGGTGTATCGCCCGTCTTTAGATAGTTTGTAATCTAGAGAAACATCTCCGGCAATATTGGTGGCATCCCGATTAACTTGTTCCGGTCCTTCAATCCCAAAACTACTTCCAACACTTACTTTCAATCGATCATCCAACAATTGTTTGGAAACGCCTACGTTCAAATCGGTTCGATTGGCCTTTTCACCAGTAGTGTAATCATCGGTGGCTTCTAAGTCTAAATCGAGTTCAACGCCTTTGATTAAATCTCCGGCCAAATTGTTCAATTGTTGCGACAATATTTTGCTCACACTTTGACGGGCAAAGGTTTCTGTTCCGGTTCCGGCTTCGCTGGCAAAAGGGTTTTCTCCGATAAAACGATTCAACAACAACAGCGCAAATACCTGTTTGTTCATTTCATCCGGCTGTTGGCGTAGTTGTTCTAATTTGGTTCGCGTGGTGTTCACTATTTCAGAAGAAACATTATAATTACCTTCCGGCAAAATGATATCAAAAGCAATAGTAGGCTTTAGCAATTCACCAGTCATTTTCAACACAGTTTCAAAAGGAATTCGCTGTTTATAGGTATTTCTCACCGTCGGAGAAATATCGCCCAACTGGTCATCGAGCAAATCAATCGGCGCGGTTTTAGTTTTATAAACGGCTTTGATATTAATATCTGCCGTCGTCGGTTCGCCTGTCCATAAAATATAACTGCCGCTCTGGATTTCGAATTTTCTTTTCAGGAAATTAAAGGTCATTTCATACGAACCTTCTTGAAGTTCGTAACGTCCGGTTAGCGAAGTTTTTCCGGATTCGTCGATGCTTCCGTTAAGTTGGGCTTCGCCTTTCACTTTAAGGTAATCGCCATTTCCTTTATCAATAACCAAAGTCAATTCGGCTTCTTTATCGACTTCAATATTGACCGAAATATTCATCCCCTTAAATTTGGACTGGTTGAGCGAATCCAAAGCAACATTGAATCTTTCGTCTATGGGTGGCGCATCTTGGTCGATAAATTCAACGATGCCTTCTCTATCGGCTATAGCCGGATCTGATTGTGGTAAAACAATGGTCAATTCTGTGTTTTTATTGACTTTAATACTTCCATCGACAATCGGTTTGTTCAAATCTCCGTTGATGCGCAAACGCGAATCGACATAGAGTTTACCGTAATACAAATCATTGTCTTTCGCAGTCGAATTGGTCACTTTAAAATTATCGGCATTGATCCTAAGGTTAAAAGCATAATCGCGATAATTCGGCGTATCTATTTTCCCTCGCAGTTCTAAAGTATTTTTTTCGGAATCACCTAAACTGAACTTTTTGAACACCATACCTTCTTCTGTAAAACTCATAGAATCGTTCAGTAATTCAAAGGCCGAATTAAGCGTTTTTACTGTAAAAGCACCATTGTGGAATTGCAAATCACCTATGATTTTGGGTTGCTCAAAAGTACCTTTAATATGAAATTTTCCCGAAACATAACCGCTACTTTTTGAAAGTTGGTCGAGCGTAAACGGTTGGATGCTCAACAAATTTAAATGTTGCATATCGAGTTTTAAATCAAAACTTTGATCACCATTTCGGTAAATTCCCGCCAATCCGACTTGATTTCCTTGACCGGTAATTGCTGCTTTTACATCATAGGTATTGGCTACGCGATTGTTGATATTTAAACTGATATCGCCAATGGCTTCTTTCTTATAGGTAAAATTTCCAATAGTCAAATCCGAAGTGAAATTGGGTTGAGTCGCCAAATTTTCAAAAGTCACTTTTCCGTTAATCAAACCGCCGAAAGCCAGTGCTTCTTTTTGTACCATTCGTGATAAGGTGGCGATATCAAAATCGGTAAAGTCAATTGATAAAGGCGCATTAGCAATATTCGATTGAGACTGCAGTTTTATCATAGTATTGCCATTGCGCAACTCAAAATCATTAGCATAAATGCCTTGCTTTCCAAAACTGATCAGGTTGCTTTCCGACAAACTCCACTTTTCATAATTCAGCAGTAAATCTTCGGGTAAAAAGCGGAGTTCTGTTTTACCATTGACCGCTTTTAATGTTCCTGCCACTATGTACTGGTCTTTATTCTTATCATCCAGCAATAGCAATCTATAGCCTAACGTATTGTCTTTTATAATACCTTCTACTAAAGTATGGGGCAAACGGAATTCCGCATTTTGTACTTCATCAATAAAGACACTATAGGCTAAGGCATTGTCTTTCGTATTGATATTAATAACCGCATTGTTAATCGTACTCGCACCATAAACGATTTTGGGCATCAAAGCTTTGAGTACAATAGTATCATTAACACTGTTATAACGGCCGTTCATACTGATGGGCTGTAGTTGTGTAATCTCGGGAAATAATTTACTTATGATTGGATCGTTGTTGATGTTAACGCTAAAATTAAACCGTTGTGGTGAGGATACTTTTTTCTTCACCGAAGGTTCAAAATCATAATATTTGGCAAACGAATTGGACAAGGCTGTTGCGATTTGGCTCAACTGGTATTTACCTTCAATAGTCGCTTTTAAAATTTGTGATTTCACTTGTATTGCGGTTTTTTCGGCGGTTGCAGTTGCCAAAACGCTGATTGAATCCAATTGAAAATTCTCTTTCCCATTGGCAAAAAGCAAATGATGAATCGCTATTTTCCCGTTTAGATAATCGGAATCAGCGGTAGATAAATCAGCATCGACTTGACCTTTAAGTTTAAATGGACCGGCATGCAGATTCAGTTTTTCCAAATCGGCTATATCTACATTCAGCTTAACTTTTGTCTGAGGATATTTGTCTTTGAAACTGCCCTCGGATACCAAATCAAACTCAAGATTCGGGTCGTTGATGTTGGCAATAGCTTTATAATTTCCGTTTACAATATTACCCTTTACCGCAAGATTTTGATAAGTATAGCCATTCAAAAAGCCTTTACTCATAAAGCCATCAACATTCGCAGTAGCTGTTTTTGGGTTTAGTCCATTGCCTTTTACTTTGGCTTTTAGGGTAACTTTGCCGATAGCATTGTTTTTAATTAATTGGCCAATATCGAAATTATTCAGTTCGGCGACACCATTATACTTTTCTTTATTTTTTAATCGATAGTCAAAATTGGTTTTAATTTTGGCGGCTCCATAACTGCTGTTTAAAACTACATCAGTATTAAAATTATCCAATTCTCCTTTGAAAGTTCCTTTAACGTTCATCTGTTCCGGAAGCTGAATGTTACTCGGAATAAGCTCCGAACCTAAAACGTTGCGAACATCACCAGCGCTCAATTGAAGATTTTTTATGTCAAGGTTGTACCAAGCTTTTGCGCCATCCGGCAAGCCGATAATTCTTCCGCTGGCAACAATACTCATTGTTCCAATACCACTGATTTGCATTTGAGGAAAAGTAAGATCTCGCAGTTGACCGGTAATTTGACCATTGATTTGGGCTATCGCTTTCGGATTATTTTTAAAAAAAGAGACTTCGTTCAACTCAGGAGCAAATAGTAGAATGTCGGTGAAAGCAATACGACTTTGCTGCAAATTGGCATTCAAACCCAATAATCCCGGATTCTCTTTCAGTGATTCTAAAGACGGATAATTGATTCCCACTTCGTTACGAATCAACGTTTTTGGCGTTTCTAAATACAGCTTTTTGAGCTGTACACCTTTTGAACTGTAAATAAAATCGGTTCGTAATGCTTTCACCTCAACACCACTTTGTTCTTTTACGGCAAAGGATTTGATATTGCCGGAAAAAGCTGTGGTGTTCCACTTCAGCTTATTGGCTTCCAGTTGGAACTGTTTTATATCCAAATGTCTATAATCGATGCCACGAGTTGCTCGGATAGCATTTTCATCATCAAAACGAAAATCGACTTGCTTTATACTGGCATTTGCAAGCGAAACATTCCAGTCGGGCAGTTTTTGTGCAGGGGTTTTGATATTTAGTTCACGGTCGTATTTACCAAAAGTCAGTCCGCCTTTAACACCTTCTAATTCAAACTTATCAATAGCAATTCGTTGTTTGGGCAAATTGGTTTCAGCAAAAGAAATAATGAGTTTTTCGAGTGAAATTCCACTATTGAGATGCGTACCATCACTGTCATAACTAACCTTTATTTTGGACAAAGCGATTTCGCCCAGTTTGATTTTTAAATCGGGTCTTTTTCTTAGAAGAGAATCTGTCTTTACAATCGTGTTGGTGGTAATTTCCCTTATCAATTCTCCTTGTTTGAGTTTGACATTGAGTCCGTCGAGTTTAATTTTGGCAATTTCAAAACTCATTTGATCAAGGTCAAAGACTTTCATTTTGGTATCAAAATGAACCAAGGATACGTTCAGATTGTTTTTGGTAATGGCATCATCAAAACGCACTTTGATGTTGTCCAAATTGATGTTGTGCACTGAAAATATTGTTTTCTTACTAGTACTTTTAGATTCTTTAGAAGCAAAAGCATCAATGATATAGTCGAAGTTGAAAACAGAATCCTTATCGCGTTTGACATTAGCGGTGATATTTTTAAGGCTAATAGAATTTATTTCTACTTCATCATCAAACAATTTAAACAGACTGATGTCAACGGCTATTTTTCCTCCGGCGAGCAAAGTATCTCCGGATTGGCTTTGGAAATAAACGTCTTCGAGTATGACTTTTTTGGGAAGACCAATTTCAATTCGGCCAATCCGTACCGGCGTGTGAATTTTTCCTTCTAAATAAGCAACCGCTTTTTCCTTGATACTATTTTGCACCGCAGGAATTTGGATTAACAATACCACAAGAAGAAACAGCCCAATAATAGATATTATTACCCAGCCGGTTATTTTCAGTCCTTTTTTTACATACTTATGTAATCTCACTTTACGCTTTTAATGATTACGTGCTAATAATATTAATTAGAAGATATTCAGTTATTGCTACAAATTTGGCATAAAAAAATTAGAATAGCCTTATAGATGAAAAGCATTTTCTTATATAATTCGCATATTGCCGAGGTAATTTTGAAAGTGAAATTTAATAGTTAAGGAATAAAAAATCGGGAACTAGTCCCGATTTCTTTTGTAGTTGAATGTTATTTGGTTTTAATTTTTAATGAATCGTTTCACAGTGCTTTGGTTTTCGCCTTGTAATTGAATGAAGTAAAATCCATCGGATAAATTACTCACATTGATAGCTGCTGTGTTTTGTCCTGAGATCAAATTACTTTCAGTTAGTACTTTCCCTGAAGCATCAATGATGCGGTATTTGTTGAAATGAGTATTGGCCTCTAAATTCAGGAATAATGTTTCTTTGGTGGGATTTGGATGAATAGCAAAATCTTCTCTGGTATTAGGATTGGTGCCTAAATTACAATTGGTATCCACTTCCACAACAATTGGTAGGGATTCATTGTTGCTGGAGCTATTCGGACAAAAACTTGGCGCCGCTACAACGTGGTAACTTCCCGGACCGGTAATCAAATATTCCATTTGATTGGCACCATTAATAGGATCTCCATTTCTATACCATTGTATACCGGAATTGTAAGGCATAAAAATGGAAGCCGTAAAACTGCCTCCTGGACACAATAACATATTCCCATTGTTTGGATCAATGGTTACAAATTCATTCATTTCAGAGCCAACCGTAAAACCAACCCAAGCATAACTGTCAATCTGAATCACATTTGATTCATAAGTAACACCGTTTAGCGTTGCCACAACTTTAAAAAGAGATTGGTCATAAGTGTACCAATCATAAGTAAAAGACGACTGAGTTGCCCCATCAATAGCCACATATGGATCATCAGTAAACCAATATTTAGAATACCATTGGTAAGTATCAAAAGGTTGATTAGTAACCGTCGCCGTTCCATTCGTCCAAGGGCAAAGCATCAAGTCACCAGTAATTTGCGGTGCTTGTGCGGAAGCAGTTGCAAAACCAATTAAACAAACGATAAGAAGTAAAGCTTTTTTCATAAGTCAAGTTTTTTAAAAGATTAATTTGTTAGTTGTACACAAATTTAGAAAGGGTACATCAAACAACTCTCTTTTTGGGCGTGACAAATTGTGACATTGGACAATATAAATTGTGACAGCATCAATTCAAGCAATTACAATCAGCTGATTAACGGATGATTAATAATTAAAAATTCGATAAAATGAGAATCAAGATTAAATACTCAGCAAGTAAGCATTCAAAGAAATGTGTTCGGGTAACTGCAAACGCTTTTCAATTCTTTCTTTGCGTTTTCTACAAGCCACCGGAGTAATATTGAGCATGGTGGCGATTTCTTTGGTATCTAAATTCATATAGACATAAGAAATATAACGGATGTCTGTAGTCGTCAAATCGGGATGCTTTTCGGTGAGCTTTTTAATAAATCCTTGGTTGACATCGTCAAAATGACGCACATAATTGTCCCAACCTTCTTCGGTTTTGAGATGCTCTTTTAAAGCGCGAATGTCATTGATAACAGTTCCGTTTTCAGAAAGTTGCGGTATATTCGACAATGATTTTAAAATATCCTGCAACAATTGGTTTCTGCCCGATTGGTATAAACCTCGAGAGAGAATTTTTTGGTTTCGAAGTTCTATTTCATTTTGAAGTCGCTCTTGTTCCAATAAAGCTGTTCTTTCTTTTTCCAACAACAAAGCGTTGTCTGCGATTTCCTTTTCCAATTTGAACGATATCAATTCTTGTTCGCGTTGGATGATGAGCGCCTTTTGCTTATTTTTGATGAGTTGGTTTCTG
The DNA here is from genome assembly GCF_003634615.1 of Flavobacterium sp. 102. NCBI lineage: Bacteria > Pseudomonadati > Bacteroidota > Flavobacteriia > Flavobacteriales > Flavobacteriaceae > Flavobacterium > Flavobacterium sp. 102. The sequence goes on from NZ_RBKX01000001.1 coordinate 3,201,804, forward strand.
AAGATTAGAATCAGAATGATAATCCCTAAAACAATCACCAAGATGATAGAATAGAAAATATTGCGCTCGCTCTTTATTTTGGCTTCGTTTTCTGAAATCTTCTCTTTGTAATTCTGAATTTGAAACTTGACTTCACTACTTTCATAAAGCTTTCCGTTTTTTATTCTATTCAGTTCATTATTAGAAACATTGATGGAATCTTTATATTGAAAAGCCAAATCATAAGACTTTAATCTGAAATAAATATCAGACAAGTGTTTGAACAACTCCATTTTATTCTCCAAATCGGGTTTTTCTGCCAAGGCATTATTCGTCCATTGCAATGCGGCCGACAAATTATTTTCCTTCAAATAAGTTTTGGCAATAATGGTAGAAAGACTGATGCGATGGTCTATGTCTTGCTCTTCTTTTAGTTTTGGAAGCAGCGCAATTGCTCTTAATCGCGCTCTGTTGGTTTCTCCCAACAATAAATCATTGGCACTAAGTCCGATTTGCGCCGGAATTTTCACTTCAGGTCTTTGGGTATAACGCAGCGCATCATTGAAATAATTTCGGGCTTTCCGGAGTTTATTTTCATCGTTGGCCAAGCTGCCTAAATTCATTGAATACAAACCCATTTTAAGGGAATCATTGCTTTTTTGGGCAATTAGAAAGGCCTTGTAAAAATATTCATTGGATTTCTCAAATTTCTTTTCCTTACCGTATAAAATAGCGATGTTATTCAGCACTATCATCTCGTGTTGCGGATCTAAGTGCTTGACGGCAATTTGGTAACTAATTAAATACTGTTTCAAAGCTTCGCCATAATCCAACAGCATGTAGTAATTGTTTCCGATATTGTTTTGGGCTAAAAACAATTGTTTGTACCATTTGTTTTTTTCTGCCATATTTCGGGCATTGGAAAGTAACTCTAACGACTTGACGTGATTTTTCTTCAGCATCAATTCGACTCCCGTTTTGATAAGAGAATCGCATTGCTTACTATCTGCGGCACTGACCGTAGTAAGCCAAAATAAGCTGATAAAAAGATATACTGATTTGATAAGCCTTAATTTTAAAACCACACCAAAAATAAGGCTAATATTTTAATTAAATGTACTCTTTATTGTGCTGAGAAACTATTTTCGTTCTCCAATTTGTTGGCGCCACATGGCGTAGTACAATCCTTTTTCTTCAATTAAATCGAGGTGTTTTCCTTGCTCAATAATTTGCCCTTGTTCCAACACAAATATTTTATCCGCATGCATAATCGTAGACAAACGGTGCGCAATCAAAACCGTGATTTGGTCTTGTTTGGAAGAAATATTTCTGATGGTTTGGGTAATTTCTTCTTCAGTAATTGAATCTAATGCTGACGTCGCTTCGTCAAAAAGCAGTAATCTCGGATTTCTCAACAAAGCTCGCGCTATAGACAAACGTTGTTTTTCTCCGCCGGAAACTTTGATTCCGCCTTCGCCTATGGTGGTTTCAATCCCTTTTTCGGCACGATACAATAGGTTTTGACAGGCTGATTTTTGCAAAACATCATTTAGTTCTTCATCGGTAGCAGTTGGTTTTACAAACAATAAGTTGTCTTTTATTGTTCCCGAAAACAATTGCGCATCTTGTGTCACAAATCCCAATTGCTGTCTGAGTTCATTCAAATCGATGTCTTTCGCATTTTTTTCATTGTAAAAAATGGAGCCTGATTCCGGCGTATATAATCCGACTAACATCTTAACCAAAGTCGTTTTACCACTTCCCGACGGACCAACAAAAGCGATGGTTTCACCTGCTTTGGCTTCAAAAGAAATATCTTTTACGGCATAAGTCGAAGCCGATTGGTGTTTGAACGAAATATGCGAAAACCTCAAATGATTGATTGCCCCAATAGTTTGCGGATGCAGTGGTTTGCTTTCACTTTTCGCATTCATTAACTCACTAAAGTTGTCCATAGAAGCTTTGGTTTCGTTGTAAGTCGCAATCACATTCCCCAATTCCTGCAACGGATTGAATAAAAAGAAAGAGAAAAACATCAATGTAATTAAATCACCGGGTTTGATGATGCCGTTAAAAATAAACATGTACAAGGCAAACACCAAAGTCGTTCTCATAAAATGTACCGATGTGCCTTGGATAAAACTTAACGAACGGATAAAACGCACTTTCTTCAATTCTAATCCCAGAATTTTAATCGTAGTATTGTTCAATCGATTGACTTCTTGTTCGGTTAAACCTAAACTTTTGACCAATTCGATATTGCGAAGGGATTCAGTAGTAGCGCCGGCTAAAGCAGTAGTTTCACCTAAAATCTCACGAGAAACCTTTTTGATTTTTTTGCCTAAAAAGGAACTAACCAAAGCAATAACAGGAACGGTTGCCAAGAAAATCGGACCCAAAAGCCAATGGATATTTATCGCATAAACCACGACAAAAATAATGCCTATCAACGTTTGAAAAACCATCGAGATGGACAAAGTGATAAACTTTTCGCAATCAATTTTTACCTTTTGCAATTTGCCTAAAGTTTCACCACTTCGTTGGTCTTCAAAATCCTGATACGGTAATTGCAAAGCTTTTTGAATTCCGTCAGTGTACATTTGAGCACCGGTGCGTTGGATGATAATATTGGTAAAATAATCTTGGAAATTTTTAGCAATACGCGACATCATGGCGGCGCCTAATGACAAGCCCAACCAACCCAAAACCGCTTTGACAAAAGTTTCTTGGTTGTGATTGAAGTTGGCAACACCTACGCCACATTCATTTAGTAATTTTCCAATAATAATCGAATCGAATAAAGAAAAACATTGGTTTATCGCGGCTAAAAAAAGAGCAAAAAACAAAAGCATTTTGTGCTTTTGAATATAAGTATATAATATTTTCATAGTTATCTAAAAAATGACAGTGCAAAACTACTATACTATTGGTCACTGTAATTAATTTTTGAAAAAATTAACTTTTAAATATCCAGAAATAAAACCTTGTCATTTCTTAATCTAGGTTAAGTGCATCAGGGTTGAACTCATTCTACCTTTGTAATGTTCAAAAGAAGTATCAGCCATACTTTAAAACAAGACATATTATTTAACTCCTTAAAATAAAAAACAATGGCAAAAACAACTTGGGCTATAGACCCAACACATTCAGAAATAGGTTTTAAAGTGAAACACATGATGTTTACAAACGTATCCGGAAAATTCAATTTATTTGATGCGGATATTGAAAACGAAGAAGAAAATTTTGAAACCGCAGCGATTAATTTCTCCGCAGAAGTAAATTCTATCAACACCGGAAACGACGACAGAGACAATCACTTGAGAAGTGCAGATTTCTTTGATGTAGAAAACTTCGGAAAACTGACTTTCAAAAGCACCAGTGTCAAAAAAGTAAACGAAGGCGAATACAAAATCAGTGGTGATTTGACAATTAAAGACGTGACCAAAAGCATCACTTTAGACACTGAATACAGCGGATTGATGAAAGACCCATGGGGAAACACCAAAATCGGGCTTTCTTTAAACGGTAAAATTAACCGTAAAGAGTTCGGTCTAACTTGGAATGCTGCTTTAGAAACCGGTGGTGTATTGGTTGGAGAAGACATAAAATTAAACGCCGAAGTACAATTTGTGAAACAATAATGATTGATAGTTTTTGATTGAAACCGTAAGGCACTTTTGAGCTTTGCGGTTTTTTTGAGCCAAAAATGATTAATTTAGTAGTTATTAAAACAAACAACACGACATGTCAAATATTGGAATCATTATAGAAGAACGCGCCGCAGATATTGGGAACTTTTTGGTTGGGCGATTGTTGCCTTTTCGAGAAAAACGTGCCGTTGGTCCATTTGTTTTTATCGATCATATGGGACCTGCGCAATTAAAAGACTATCAAAATATGGATGTTCCGCCTCATCCGCATATCGGACTTTCGACACTTACTTATTTATTTGAAGGTGCGATTATGCACAGAGACAGTTTGGGCACCGAAATGGTCATCGAACCCGGAGCGGTAAATTGGATGACTGCCGGAAAAGGAATTGTACACTCGGAGCGAACGCCCGAATATTTGCGCCATACCGAAAAAAGGCTACACGGATTACAGATTTGGGTCGCTTTGCCCAAAGCTTTAGAAAACATGGAACCTTCGTTTACACATGTAGAAGCTCAAGACATTCCCGAATGGCAACAAGATGGTGTTACGATAAAACTGATTGCCGGAAAAGCTTTCGGTAAAAAATCATTAGTTCCGGTATATAGTCCGTTGTACTTTATTGAAATCAAAAGTACTACTCGAACTAAAGTCAATATCGGTCACGAACTTTATGGTGAAAGTGCCATGTATATTTTGAATGGAAGCATTACTAATGATGGTCATATTTATGGCACCAAACAGTTATTAGTTGCCAAAGAAGCCAGTCTTTGCGAATTTGAAATGAGTGAAAACACTACGCTTTATCTTTTTGGTGGTGAACCTTTTCCTGAAGAGCATTTTATTTATTGGAATTTTGTGCATTCTGACAAAGACTTTATTGAGCAAGCTAAGGAAGACTGGACTGCCCAACGCTTTCCGAAAGTGCCCAATGAAACCGAGTTTGTTCCGTTACCTCAACCTTTTGGAGGATGAAAATTATATAACAATTAGAAAAAATTTTAGAACACAACTTTTTTAAAAAGCAGCAAATTTGTTATTATAATAAAACAATGTTGTTGGGTCAAGAGAAGAAGCTTTCAACAAAATCCCCGTTTTGGTCCTAACCAATGACAATTTATGCTATGAAAAAGATAAAAAACCGTCACGAGCAATCGCGACGGTTTTTGTGTATTTGCTTTTTGACAAACAGTTATATTTCTGATACTTTTCTGAACAATAACTGATTAATTCGCTCTTCTAATGTATTGTAATGTTCAATTTTACTGTTCTCAATGGTTTTTGCCCAATCAAAAAAGGAAGCTTCATGAGGTGATTTTCTACCGGTTTTTGTATCAATGGGTACAAATTTGGTTCTCATAATGGCTTTTAGATGTGATTCATTTTCGCTTTTCATTTGGATTTCTACTAATAAATATTCGGCATCGGCTTTGAGTAAAGTGGATTGAATGGACACTTTTTCATTGTACATAGCCGGACGGAGATAAGCAATTTCATGCCCGCCAACAACCCAAGAAACATTTTTTTGATAGAATTCAACCAAATCTAAATTATAGTAAGTTTTAAGATGATCTTCTCTGGCATTTAAAAAATAATCGATGTAGCGGGCGTTGTTTAAATGTCCGAATAAATCACAGTCGCTGAAACGAACGGTATAAACCGATTTTGGAGTTATGTCCATATTTTTAAAATTTTTGAGTTAATGAATTAGTATAGGGAAGAAAATGCAATTCTCCCGAAATCATAGCGGGAACAACAAAACTGTTGCCTTCTATAATAAAATCAGCCGGTCCGGCTATAGTTTCGGCCAATGGCAATCGGTTAATGCGTCGGGTTGACAATTGAATAGAAAGCAAAATTCCTTTCTTTTCATAAGCTACCCAATTGCTGGTGTAAAGCACATCATTGGCTACAAATAATCCATCATAAATCCCTTCGGCAGCCGTTAATTGGGTGAAAGTGTTGTTCTTTAAATTGATGAAACCCACTACGCCATTCGATTTGTTATTGGTTCCCAAACCGTTGACATACAACAAACTTGCTTTTTTATAACAGAACAATCCGTTGATTCCGGCTATGGGTTTATCAATAACCACTTCAGTGTAGGTTCTATCTAAGAGATTAACTTTGTACAATTTGCTTACATCGGTAGCCGAAACGTAAAGTGTATTCGCATCCCAAACGGCTATATCATTGAGAAAATGAGCATCATTGCTAAAATCGATTTGGTATAAAGTCGTTCCGGTTTTTTTGTCAACAGCCACAATTCTGTCAATATCGGTAAGAAATAAAATGTCTTTGTGAATCGCCAAACCTTTTGGAGCATTCAGTATTTCTTTGGCAAAAGTTGACACAAGTATGTTCCCTTTTGAATCAAGTTTTAGAATTTTGCCATCGCCGTCTTTGGCATCCGGTGTTAAGTTTTTTCCAATATCGGCGACATAAAAATAGCGTCCATCGGCGACTACACTTTCGAGATGATTGAATCCTTTAACAGTTTGTGCTTCAATAGCACTGCTTAGTGTTATGCTTCCGAGAAGCATCATTTTGAATAAATTTTTCATTGTTTTTGGTTTTAGTTTTAAATATTACAATATACCAATCGGTATATTTTATGATAAATTTTTTTAGCCTTTAAGGTTTTGGATAAAACGCACTAAATAATCCATTCCGCTGTTGAGCGCAATTGTATTCCCTGTAACTTTTGTCTGCATAACGCCGCCTTGTATAAGTGAAATAATGACCGTACAAATTTCGTTGGTATTACTATCTGATTTGATTTCGCCTGATGCCATTCCTTCGTTCAATTGTCTTTCCATTGAACTTCTCCAGAATTGTATGGCATTAGCCGCTTTAGCTTTTAATTGCGGATGCGTTCCATCAGCTTCAATAGCGGTATTCATCACCGGACAACCGTGTTGCAAAAAAGGCAATTGAAGGTAATTTCTATACGTTTCGGGATAAACAAGTAATTTTTCCACAATGGAATTTCGGGTTTCCATCTTGCTTCTGATATGAGTAACAACAAGTTGAAAATTATAATCAAAAACCGCTAAAGCTACTTCATCTTTACTTTCAAAGTTTCCATAAATGCTTCCTTTGGTCAAGCCGGTAGCCACAATCATATCATTGAGCGAAGTGCAAGCATATCCTTTACAATTAAAGATAGGTGCGATTTTTTCAATAATAAATTGTTTGGTACGGTCAGCTTTTGAAATCATTTGAAAATTATTATTAAACAAATATATACAAAATATACTTATCGGTATATTTTAAAGCTAAAAAAAACCTCTGACTTTCATCAGAGGTTTCCACAAATTGATAACTAACCCAATTTATTTAATAATCAATCGTTTTGTAATGCCTTCACCGGTTTTGATAATATAGATTCCTGCACTGAAATCTTTCGTATCAATAGTTTGTGCCTCTTTTTGCGATAAAATTATTTTTCCAGAAATATCATAAACTTCAATATCGGCTGAACGATTGAAGTAAACCAAACCATTATCCACAGAAGGATTTGGGAAAACAACAAATGTTGGCACATTCTCTTCAAAATCAGGTGTAGACAAATCATTTGCGTCAACTTCGAAAATGGTAATTGTTCCACTAATTTCATTGGCCACTAAAATATAAGGTGTTCCTGTCGGACTGTTTTCAGCAGACACATACGTAATCCCTTCCGGACCATGATCACCAGCATACGCTGATGTACTTCTACTGTTTTTATAATCTATAAAAGTTGGATTATTCGGATTGGTTACATTGTAAACCATCACACCACCTACTCTTTCCAAAGAAACAAAAGCAAAAGTTTCTGTTCCAATTTGAGCAACCGTTACACCTTCCGGTTCCGGTCCTTTGGCACGACTTCTTCCTTTGGCTACATTATCTTCATGGTCTGCATTGAAAAGTGTTGGTAAATTAGCTGCTGTAAACATTTCGAAATCATCACCACTATCATAAACTAATTGTTTCGTTGTAGCGTTGAAAATAGAGAATGAACGCGCTCCAACAGCATTGATGGTTTCAAATTCAGGATCAGCATCTGTATTTCCGCTTAAGTTAGAAACTCTAAAACGGCCCATATTATACGATTGTTTCAAGACACTTGCATTTGGAAAATTCACAGCATCTAACAAATAAGAAGCCGAACCAACGGTAGTTCTTTCTACAAATCCTGTGTACTCTTTTTCATCTCCTTCATTGGCCGTTACTATATAAGTTGTACCGCCAACGTTGTAACTGGCAACGGCATCCGGCATGTAGAACGCTTGAATTGGCCAGTTGGCAATTAATACTTGGTTGTTATTGTCAGAGATATCCATTCCGTTTCCTGGTATGCTTACATCTTTGGTTCCTAGTGCCCAAATATCGGTGAATGAAGTTGTTACCAAATTGATTTCAGCAATAGCATTATTTTCTTGTAAAGTAACCCAAGCTTTTTGAGAGTCAGCACTAATTGTTATGTATTCCGGTTCGAAATCTTGAGACATAGTGCTTGTCAATTTTAATTTTCTAACACCCGATGCAATTAAAGTGGCTTCTTGCGCATTATAAGCCGTAAACAATAAGGTAGTTACATTGGCTTGTGTCAAAGCAGCAATTCCACCCGAAATATCAATAATACTTACTGAACCTTCAGGATCAATAGAATAGTTAGCGTTTGGCTGACCTTCATTGGCTGTCATTACTTTATTTCCATCCGGTGAAAACGTAATCATATCAGGTAAAGCGCCAACGGTTACTTGTTTTAAGAAAACTCCATTGGTATCAAAAAATACTACTGAACCATTTAAAGTCTCATCAGCATTAGGCGAAGCCACTGCTACTACTCCATTTTTGACCGCAACCGAAGTTACGCCACCGTATGAATTCATATCGATTGAGCTTACTACTGTTGGTGTGGTTGGATCACTAAAATTGATAATATCTAAAAATCCTGCAATCGCACTCGTTGTAAATAATCGTTGAGAAACCGGATCATGAACTACAATTTCACAAGTACTTGAATTACTACCAGATGGATCAAAACTACCAATATAATTTAACTCGATTTGGTTGCTTGGAACCGGTGCTAATCTGTCGTTATCAATAATATAAACCGTTGATGTTGGAGTTCCTGAAATTGATAAACCTACTGCATTTTCGAGACTCAACACAAAGTACTCCGCTTGTTGTTCTTCCAAAATATCGTCAATAATTGGAATAGTAATGGTTTGTGTCAAAGCACTTGAACCGGTAAAGTTTAAAGTTTGTGTTGCCAAAGTAAAATCGTTGCTGTCAGCCGTACTGAAAGGCGTTCCTTTTACTACTAAATCTACTGAACTTGTTGCCGGACTTGACAAATTAACTACAAAAGAAAGTGTGCCAGCCGTTTCATTTACCGTAATAAAATTAGAAGCTAAGCTTACTGAAGTGTTATAAGAAAACGCATATGAGAATGGACAAGACATCAAGGCATTAGTGGAATCTTGCACATTACTAATCACCAAAGTATAGTTGGTTGCCGAAGCAAAACCGATTGAATAATTTAAGGTTGCAATGTTATTTAAAATGGTTACTGAAGCTAAATTAGGTACACCGGTATAATTGGCAATATTAGAAGCCGAAATTATATCTAAGTTATTGTTGAAAGTAACTTGAATAGTTGTATTGTTTATTACTGATACACTTTGTACTTGCAACGAACTAGGGAAATTCCAGGTTGGCCAAGTTTGAGCTGCCGTTCCACCCGCAACACCTGTCCAGTTGGTTGGATTCAAAATCGATGTTCTTAAAGCTGCCGGTGTTCCGATTTGTATTCCGCTGTAAAAAGCATTTACAGTATTTCCGGCAACATTTCCCGGAGAAGTTGTTGTGTTTAACGATGAAACTCCGTCAATCAAACCTGTTGGTAGCATTGATAAACTTCCGCTACATGATGTGTTTGTAGCAACCCATCCGTTAGAAGTCAAAGCCGTAAGATAATTGGGATTAGCATTTGAACCGGTGTAAGCAATCACTTGATCGCCACCAGAACTTAATCCGAAACCTGAACCGGTTACAGTTCCGTTGTTAGAAAGTAATGCAGAAGTTTGAATAGTCACCACAGAACCAGCCGGAACGCATTGCGTTGCTGTCCATACAATTCCGTTGGCACATTGCGCCGGTGAATTTGTAGTGTATTTTGAATCGGTAAAGTTGATAAAAGTACCTGCAATAATATCCACGAAAGTGATAAAAGCTACTTCATCTTCGGTAGCGGTTGCATTCATTCTGTAGGCAACAAAAGCGATGTCACCAGCGGTAAATTGCGTTTGATTAGCGATAGTTGTAAATGTTGCTGATGGAGAAGTCACCAAAGCATTATTACTCAAATCTTCCACCAGATTTGGTAACAAAGACACATAATATACTTGATTGTTAGCCAACACTGCCGTTGGATTAATCGTGATCACATTACCGGAAAAAGTAGCATCAAACGGCACTAGAGTTCCGGTTGCATTGTTCAAACGCAATTCAACCAAAGCATCCACATTCGTATCATTAATTGCTGAATCGTCCAGTAAACGAACGGCTTCATTAAAAGTTATGGTAGGATTGGCAGTTATAGCCACATTAGTAGTTGTATTGGTTGGTAAGAAAGTGGCAATTGGAGCTACTGTATCTGTACCACCAAGCGATGAACCTTCAACCGTAAAATTGTCAAAACGATTGTTGCCAACAGTTCCACCATCACCTTGAGAAAATTCGACTTTTAATTTGAAGTTGGCGTTGTTATTCGCACCAGTAACCGCCGAAAAATTTAAAGTAGCTAAAGCCGGATCACCATTATTCGGATTTACAGTTGTAAAAGCGACATAATTGGTTCCATCCAAAGAATAAGACCAAGATTGTGTTCCTGCGCCTGAACCTGAACGACGTGTGGCAAATTTCACAATGATGTTTTCATAACCTGACGTAGGCAAAGCAAATTCCAAAGCACCGCCAATAGGGTCATTAAAACGCAAATGTGTTCCTGAAACATCACTGTTGCGAGCATTCAAATTCAAAACATTAAAGTTTTGTCCTGTTCCTCCGGCAAAATCAATAGCACTGATTCCACCCGCAATCGCATTTAAAGTGGCACCACCAAGTGTAGAAGTTGGTGTTGTGATGGTCGCAATCGAACTATTGTCATTGAAGTTCCAATAGTGAACTAAAGTTTGTCCCCAAGAAACAGAGGAAAAAGCCATCATTAAGAGGAATAACAGGCTTTTTGTAGTGTAATTTTTTGACATAATGGTATAGTTTTATTTTGTCACAAAATACCGTCATTGATTTTACAACATGATTAATTTAAAATCATTGATTTATTAATTATAACCTTTCTAATGTGGCTTAATTGTTAGCGAGTGACAAAGTTGTTTAAGTTAAATTTACTTTGGTCTGTATACCAAATGTCAACCTGCAAATTGTAGCGCCTTTTCACCTTTTCCCTATCTTTGGTATATCAATCATCAAGACTGAAATCATGAAAAAGAATTACTTACTTACACTTTTGATCCTGTTCCAATTGGTATCACAAGCGCAGACTTTTGAATGGCTGCGAACGCCAAGCATTACTTTTAGTATGAATCCGGGAATGATCAGTTATCCAAACGCAACAGACCATCAAGGGAATACTTATGTTTGCGGATTTAAAAATAATGCAACGTCTTACACTGACATTTTTGGTAATCTTGCTTTACTTAAATATGATACAAATGGAACTTTGGTTTCCACTAAAAATATCAATGGTGATGTTCATGCTTATAAATTGGTCACCGATAATGCCGGAAATCTATATATGGCTGTAACCTATCTTACTTCAATTACTATTGACAATTTTAATTTGACCACCAATTTGCTAAACGTAAATCCGTTATTACTAAAATTCAATGCCAATGGTGAACTGCTGTGGCACAAAGTAATTCCGGGTGATTTTACCCAACATTTCAATGCGATGGCGATTGACAGCCAACAAAACGTATTTATAGGTTATGACGATTATCAAAATTCCTTTATTGAAAAATTGGATGCTAATGGAAACTCTTTGCAACTCATCACACAAACTCAAGTAAAACTCCTCAGCGCTGTCAGTATAGATACAGAAGGCAATATTTACGCGGCCGGTTCGTGTGCCGAAATGAACGCCAACTTCAACGGTACCAATATGCCTGCGCCTTTTCTATACAATGTTTATGTCGTAAAATACAATCCGACCGGACAAATGCAATGGATGCATTATGTAGAAGACATTACTTGTCCGGAACCAATGGTCATTGCCCGAACACCGGATGAAGTCTATTTCAGCTCACATTTATTTGACGCTTTTTCGATTGGCGACATCACTTGCGAAGGTCCGATGGGTAATTATGATTTCTTTTTGGCTAAATTCAATTCGACAGGAACAGTACAATGGGTAAGAGAAGTTCCGGGAAGCGGTGGTGCCGAAATTGGTCAACGCAACTTTTTAACTCTTGACAATCAAGGAAATATTTATGTGGCCGGAAAAACACAAGGTACTATTCAATGGAATACCAATGTGAGTTCGCAAACCCAAGTTGGTTCCAACAGTGACGTGCTGATTTTAAAATATTCACCTCAAGGCAATGTGCTTTGGGCGAAAACCGCCGGTGGTAATTCTGAAGACCGAACCGATGGCATCAGCATTTTGGCTGATGGAAGTGTTATGGTATCCGGAATGGCGAATGATATTATCAATTTTGACAATTTACAAGCCGGAACTGATGATTTTCAATATTATCCTTTTTTGGCCAAATTAAATCCGGCAACTTTAGACGTTCCGAACCACAATCAAAATTCACTGGTAGTTTATCCGAATCCGACCAAAGATTTTATTACAATTTCTTCGAATGGCTATCGTGGAAAGGCTGAATTGTTTTCCATTTTGGGACAAATCTTTGAAATCTTTGAAATCTCCAATGACCAAACGGTTTTAAATTTAAGCGAAGTAGCCACCGGAACTTATTTCTTGAAACTAAACCAGCAAGTAGTTAAAGTAGTGAGGTATTAATTATTTTACATGACAATTGTCATTTTTATTGGCAAAAATCCGAACTACTTTTGTCCTTGTAAAGTAGTATTATGTCAGTTTCATTAGTCCAAAAATATAACGTTCCAGGTCCGCGATACACCAGTTATCCAACAGTTCCATATTGGGACGAAGTTTCTTTTTCTGAATCGAAATGGCAACAGACCTTTTTGCGAAGCTTCAAAGAAAGTAATGCTACTGAAGGTATTAGCCTTTATATTCATTTACCATTTTGCGAAAGTCTGTGTACGTTTTGTGGTTGCCACAAGCGCATAACCAAACGCCACGAAGTAGAACATCCTTATATCGAAGCCGTACTCAAAGAATGGGAATTGTATTGTAATTTATTTACAGAAAAGCCAATCATCAAAGAGATTCATTTGGGCGGCGGAACACCAACTTTCTTTTCTCCTGAAAACTTAGAGCGATTGATTACCGGAATTCTTCGCAAAGCCAAAAAAGCTAGCGAATACGAATTCAGTTTTGAAGGACATCCCAACAATACGACACGTGAACATTTACAAAAACTATATGATTTAGGTTTTAGAAGAGTGAGTTATGGCGTGCAAGATTACAGCGAAAAAGTACAAACCGCTATACATAGAATTCAACCCTTTCACAATGTGGCCAAAGTAACTTTTTGGGCGAAAGAGATAGGCTATACTTCGATTTCACATGATTTGGTTTTCGGGTTACCTTTTCAAACATTAGAAAATGTGGTTGACACGATTGAAAAAACCAATTCGCTTTCCCCTAATCGCTTGGCATTTTACAGTTATGCACACGTACCATGGATTAAAGGCAACGGACAACGTGGTTTCAAAGACGAAGATGTTCCGAAAGATGATGAGAAACGCCAACTTTATGAAGTAGGCAAAACTCTTTTGTTTAAAAAAGGGTATCATGAAATCGGAATGGATCACTTTGCCTTGGAAGAAGACACCATGTACAAAGCCTTCAAAGCCGGAAAGTTACATCGTAATTTTATGGGTTATACGGCATCTAAAACCCAATTGATGATTGGTTTAGGCGTCTCTTCTATCAGTGACAGTTGGTATGCCTTTGCCCAAAACGAAAAAGAACTAGAAACCTATTACGCCCGTTTGGCCAACAATGAATTACCGGTTTACCGTGGGCACGTTTTAACCGAAGAAGACCTAATCATTCGCCGTCATATTCTTAACTTGATGTGCCAATTTGAAACATCATGGAAAGAGGACAACTTATACTTTAAAGAACTTCCCGAAGTATTAGCACAACTCCACGAAATGGAAAGCGACGGATTGTTATTAATGCAACCCAACCGTTTGGTTGTAACCGAAAAAGGAAAAGCTTTTGTGCGCAACATCTGTATGGCTTTTGATTTAAGGTTGAAACGCAAAACACCACAGACACAATTGTTCTCGATGACGGTTTAGCCGGTTAGTTTACCTCGAAGATCATCTGCTTTGTGAATTTTAGTGGTTAAACTGGCGACTGCGACTGTGACTAAATTTAACCGCAAAGCCCGCAAAGTTTTACGCAAAGGTCACTAAGATTTCGTATGCTTAGTGGTTAAACTAGCGATGCATTATTCTCATTGCCGTTAGCGCCAATTTCATACTGTTTCCTTTCCAACAGCATTTTTTGGTAGACTAATAAATCGACCTGCAATTCCAAAGCTAACACATCGGCTTTGCCCAGTTTTTGGAGCGAAGCTTTCACCCTATTTTCCAAAAGACGCAATACATCGGGGGACACTTCGGGCAGTTCAGCGGCGCGTTCCCTTAGGAAATACAGGAGCTTCGTGGCTTTTTCGTTATAGGCATACGTAGCTTGTGCCTTATTCAGTTTCCGGCTCAGTCGCTCATACTGGTATTCGTTTTCCTTAATCATTTTCTGTAGTTTAACGGCCTCCAGTGCCTGTTGTTCTTCCAGCGCTTCGGGCAGGTCAGCCTTAGCTTCAGGCGATTGGCTGTATTTGAGCATGGCGCCCAACAGTACGTTTGAACGGTGAGGAATATTTCCGTTGCCCAACTCAAAACGGGACACGGTAGTGCGGTGAAGCTTTAAAAGTTGGGCCATTTCGTCTTGGGTAAACCCCAGCATGCCCTTGATTTCCTGAGATTTTCTCCTCATAGATTATGGGTTAGTACCCTATTGGTCAAACCATAAAAGGGTAAGTGCATGTTTACTAAAACGGAAAAACAGGGTGATTTATTGTGCACATTTTTGTCGCTACTGAAAAGTATGACACATTTTATGCTACATTTTTGTCGCTAGTGAAAAGTATGATGCATTTTGTGGTGCATTTTTGTCGCTACTGAAAAGTATGACACATTTTATGCATCATCTTTGTCGCCAGTGACAAGTTTGCACTATGGGTTGTGGGTTGCGGGTTCAAGGTTTTGGGTTCCGAGTTATGAATAGCCCCTTGAATATATACTAACGATATGGAAAACCGTAAAGACAGAACACAGTTGAGAAGTATATTTACCTTCAAACTGACCCAAAACAAGCTAATCGTAAGAAATTTATGTTGATAACTTAAGGTAAAATCCCTATTGATGGGGATTGATTGGTGGTGGGGGGAATTGGTTAAATTTGGGAACAACGCTGGTAATGAAAATACTTATCCATTAGTTAGCAATAATTTTCACAACGAATGTATATAAACCAACAAATAAAATCTTATGTGTGATACAGCAGTGCCTGAAATAGATTTTTTTAAAGTTTTAGCGGTAGTTTCTCCGTTTATTTCAGCTTTTTTGGCTGGTTTACTAACATACTATTTTACACTTAAAACAAAAAAATTCGACATCCTATACCAAAATAAAATTCCAGCGTTTAAAGAAATTGCCTTAAAACTGATAGAACTTAAAAAGTTTTGTTTGGGAAGAAGTGCTTATTATCAAGGAAATGAATTTTCTCCTTATTGGGAAGAAAATCTTGGAGCTTTGGAACATAGAACAGCTGTTGCTGAGATTTTTGAAATCAATTCAATATTTTTATCTAAATCAAGTAAAAAATCCATTGAAAATTTAATCTCTGAAATGAGTGGTTTATGTAATGCAGAAATTAGTATAGCAGGTACTAATGAAATATCCGGAGTGGAAAAAGAATACGAAAGAATTGCAAAAATAACTGAAGAAACAATCAATATTTTATATTCAGACCTAAATTTAAAAAGTTAGCTTTGATTCAAAAACTACTGCTAATAGCAGTTTGCAACAACTGCGTGGCATGGTTTGTAAACCGAATTTTCTACGAAAATTCAAAGCCAAGTTTTGTACTTGGAATCATTAGTAATAAATCGTCGCAGCTGTTGCAAGCCAAGGAACTTTAATTAATACCTTGGAGAAATACTGCGAACTCAACAACTTAATGTAACAAATATTATGAAAGAAGAATCATCTATTAATACTATAGCCGGAATTAAATCTCTTGTAAATCAATTACCAAATATAAGTTATGGCAATAATGCAATTCCATACTTAGCTATAGAAGGATTTGGAAATGGACAAGCAGGTTATGACTTATTAAAGAGTGAATTTGAAAAGATAGATTTATCTGCTGAATTTTTAGATTTAGAAAAACAAATCAAAAAACAAAAGAAAGAAATAAAAGATTTAGAAAATAAACATACAAATCTTAATGCAATAATTGGAGAACAAACTAGCGGTAGCGAAGGCTCTATTGCTTCTCAAATCTTATTAAGTTTAAAAGCAGAAATAGAAAAATTAATAGAAAAAAGGGACTTATTAGCGAGTGAAATTTCAAGTAAAGAAACTATTGAAGAAACAAGAATTTTAAAGCAAAAAGAAAAAGAAGCTTTAGAAGAAGAAAACTTAAAAAAGAAAATTGAAAAATTAGAACAAACTTATCAAGAAAAAGAAAAAGCCTTAAGCTCAAAATTTGAAAAAGAACTTGAAGAAATAAATTTAAAAACTAAAACTGCAAATCAAGATTCTAACAAAAAAATAACTGATGCTGAAAAAAATGCAATTGGAAAAGTAAAATTGATTAATCAATTTAGAGATTTTTTAGAAGAAACTAATAAAAATATGAATCTTTATTCTTTAGTTATTATTGGAATTCTAATTGCGGCAATTGCAGCCATTGGTTTTAGCATACCAAATTTGTTAAATATATTTGATAGCTACGATGCTTTTATCAAAAGCCAAGGAACTAAAATAACAAACTGGCAAATAATAAATTATGCTTTTGGATTATTAATCGTTAAATTACCTTGGGCATTATGTTTAAGTGCTGTCTTAACAGGAATGTATAGTTTATTAAAAGGTTTACTTTCGACTTACGAGAAAATTAATCAAGATAAGCGAAATATGTCGGCTATTTATGCAATTTCTGGTAATGTGGCACAAGCACTAAATGAATATGGAATCAATTTAGCTCAAGATGAAATTGAAGATGAAGAAACTGGAGAAGTATTTACGAGTATTAGAGTTTCCAGAAAGGAACTAATACAGAAAAAAGAAAGCATCAGATGGAATCAAATAATGAAATATTTTGAAGGAATGCAACAAAACAAAGTTGAAATCGAAAATGATGAGGATCCAACTAAAGTAAAACTTATGTCAGGAATATTGAATAAATTAATAGATAAAATACCAAAAACATAAATTTAATCTTTCGTAGAAATATAAAAGTCATTAGTTAACAGCAGTCTCTTGAAATTGCGAGTTTTGCTGTAAGTTTAAATTCACGCCCGTCAGTTTGAATTCGCAATACTTGGCTAAAACCAGTTAAGCCAAACACGTGGACTTTCTATTTGAGTTTTATGAAAAGTATACTGTGGATTTGTTTAGTACGGAGAAGAAAAGTAAAAAGAAGTAAATTATGGATAGCAAGGCTGAACAATATTACCCAACTTATAATTTTAAACCTGAAAACAGGGATATTGTACTTTTAGAGTTTGAAGAAGCCCAAAAAATTGCAAATGGTCAAACAAAAGTTTATGGTCAAGTTACGAATGTTTTAATTGTTATAATAACGGTTTTGGTTCCTTTATTTTTTAGTCAAAATGATGATGAAGTAAAAGAAAACCTATCAATAATTAAATCTAATTCTTTAATTTTTTCTTTAATTCTGATAGCCTTTGGCGGCATACTTTTAAGATATTTTGTGGAATTGCAAAGACAAATTACTATTAACGCAAAGAAAGTAGTTTCATTAAGAACTATGCTTGGCTTAGATTATGGTAACATACATTTAACAATACCAAATTGGAGAGTTGAAGGAGCTACTAATCCATTTGTTATAAAATACTTTAATGGCTGGTTCGTTTTTCAATCTGTTCCTTTTTGGGTACTTACAATTGGACTTAATGTTATTTGGTGGTTAGCAACTAAAGAAAAGGAACTCTATGAAGTGTCATTCCATTGCCCAGAAATAAATTGGTATTTTGGAAACATAGCAATTACTGTATGGTATCTATTTATATTTAGACGACCTCTAAATGAACAACACGAAACAGCTTATTTAAATTTTGTAAAACTTATTTCTTCTATTTTCAGAATAAAGCTTTTAAAAAATTTTGAATATATATTATATAGAGCAAAACTTTCGTCTATTGAATTAGACAGGTTAAAAGTAAATTATAGTAAACTAAAACTAATCTTAATTGATATTGAGGATAAAAATTTTAATTCTAATTCCGGTATTTCTTTAAAATCCTTAATAAGAGGTTTTTTAAGTAGGTTTAAATATTTTAGAAATAAATATAATTTTATTCAACACGGTGGTTCAACAATAACAATGCAACTTTGTAGAACATTATTTATTCCATCTAATCAAAATAAATATTTTAGAAAAATTATTGAAATTTTGCTTTCTCATTGGATTAGTAAACAGTTTACAAAAAATGAAATCCTAAATATATATATATCCTCAGTTAGATATGAAAAGGGAGTAAACGGATTATCGGATGCTATCAAGTATTTTTTTGGAGAACTAAATAAAAAAGATTTGAATAATGAAGAAGCTTTCTTTTTAGTCGAGAGACTTTCAAATGTAACATCAACTGTAAATTGGGAAAGAATAAAACATTTAACTAACAGAACAAGTATAAATATTGATGAAAAAAAATTGAAAAGTATTTATGAAAAATTAATAAGTGAAAAAAAATTAAAATAAAATGTCAATTATAAAAGAACTTAATGAATCGCATGAATCCTTAAGGGGTTTTGCCCTTAATTTATTTTTAATTCCTTTTTGGTATGTTTCTATTTTTTTGTTCAACAATGAATTTTTTATTTCCAATGATATTGTTATAATATTTGCAATGTGCTTTGTAATAAGCATTAGCTCATCTGGTTTTTTAACTTTTTTGTTAGATTTAATAAATACTGATGAAAATCAAAAAGACATTTTTTTCCATGAAATGACAGTTTCAATTGTATTACTTTGTTCTTGGCTATCTTTATTAATATTTGTTATTTATACTTTAGGCTTTTTATTTAACATTTATATATATTTCTATTGGTTTATCATTATTTATTTTTTTCCATTATTTATCTTTTTAATATTATATTTTATTTTTAAAAAAAATATAAAAAAGTAGTAACTCGATATCGCGGATATGCAATCCCCGCTCGTGCGCGAATCCTTTCGCGTTAGACAACCACAAGTGACTAATAAAAAAAGCAGCTCAATGAGCTGCTTTTTTAATCAATAAACTATAACTACTTAAACCAAATCAAATCGATCAAGATTCATTACTTTGGTCCAAGCCGCCACAAAGTCTTTTACAAATTTTTCTTTGTTATCATCTTGGGCATATACTTCAGCATAAGAGCGTAAGATAGAATTAGAACCAAATACCAAATCTGCTCTTGTTGCTGTCCATTTGGTCTGGCTGGTTTTTCTGTCTACTATGTTGTAAAGGTTTTTACCAACCGGATTCCAAGAGTAGTTCATATCTGTTAAGTTCACAAAAAAATCATTGGTTAAAACCCCTTCATTTGCTGTAAACACACCATGTTTTGTCCCTCCGTAATTGGTTCCCAATACACGCATACCGCCTAACAATACGGTCATTTCCGGTGCAGTCAATCCCATCAATTGGGCTTTGTCTAACAACATTTCTTCAGGTTGTACCTTGTAATCACTTTTCAACCAATTTCTGAAACCATCGTGTAATGGCTCTAATACGTCAAATGATTCGGCATCGGTCATTTCCGGAGTTGCATCACCTCTTCCCGGTGCAAAAGGAACTTTAATAGTTACCCCAGCTGCTTGAGCTGCTTTTTCAACAGCAGCAGAACCACCTAAAACAATCAAATCGGCAAGACTTACTTTTTTGCTCAATCCGGCTTGTATTTCAGTCAGCTTGGCCAATACTCTTTGCAAACGTTCCGGTTCGTTTCCTTCCCAGTCTTTTTGAGGTGCTAAACGAATTCTGGCGCCATTAGCACCACCACGGAAATCAGAACCTCTAAATGTTCGGGCACTGTCCCAAGCGGTGTTAATCAATTCGGTTGGAGTTAAACCGGAATTTAAAAGCTTTCCTTTCAACTCTTCAATTTCAGATTCCGAGAGTGTATAATCAACGGTTGGAATCGGGTCTTGCCAAATCAAATCTTCTTGAGGAACATCAGCTCCTAAATAACGGCTTTTCGGGCCTAAATCACGATGGGTTAATTTGAACCATGCTCTGGCAAATACGTCTTCAAAATAAGGATAATCGTTTTGGAATCTCTCTGAGATTTTGCGGTACTCCGGATCCATTTTCAAAGCCATATCCGCATCAGTCATCATAGGGTTTCTGCGTACGCCTGGGATATGAGCATCAAAAGGTTTGTCTTCTTCATTGATGCTTACCGGTTCCCATTGCGAAGCTCCGGCCGGACTCTTGGTCTGTTGCCAATCGTGGTTCAACAATAAATTAAAATAGGTATGATTCCATTTGTCCGGAAATGTGGTCCAAGCGCCTTCTAATCCGCTGGTTATGGTATCGGCACCATGTCCTTTTCCTTTTGGATTCATCCAGCCAAAACCTTGCGTTTCTAAATCGGCACCTTCCGGACTCTGCCCTAAGGCACTCTCATCAGCATTACCGTGGGCTTTACCTACGGTGTGTCCGCCTGCAGTTAACGCAACGGTTTCTTCATCGTTCATGGCCATTCTCGAAAAGGTTTCGCGCATGTCTATGGCTGTTTTTAAAGGGTCGGATTTACCATCTACTCCTTGCGGATTGACATAAATTAATCCCATCATTACAGCAGCCAATGGATTTTCTAAATCTCTTTGTCCGGAATAACGACTACCCTCGCCACCCGAAGGTGCTAGCCATTCTTTTTCTGCACCCCAATAAACATCTTTTTCCGGATGCCAAATATCTTCACGACCACCGGCAAATCCGAATGTTTTAAAGCCCATTGATTCATAAGCCATATTCCCAGCCAATATCATTAAATCAGCCCAGGATATTTTGTTACCATATTTTTTCTTGATTGGCCAAAGTAATCTGCGTGCTTTGTCAAGATTACCATTATCCGGCCAACTGTTTAGTGGTGCGAATCGAAGGTTTCCTGTATTACTTCCACCACGACCATCGGCTATTCTGTAGGTTCCTGCGCTGTGCCAAGCCATACGAATCATCAATCCGCCATAATGTCCCCAATCTGCAGGCCACCAATCTTGACTATCTGTCATTAGCGTTTTAAGGTCACTTTTTAATGCTTCAAGGTCTAATTTTTTGAATTCTTCCGCATAGTTAAAATTTTCTCCAAGAGGATTGGTCTTAGTGTCATGTTGGTGCAAAATGTCAAGGTTAAGCGCATTCGGCCACCAAAAACTATTATTTGGAATCTCTGTTCCTTGTTTGACTTGTGCTCCGGAAAATGGGCATTTACCTGCACCATTGGCATTGTGGTTATTTTCCATACTGTAAATAAATTTTAGTTCTGTTATAAGTCAAATTTACCCAATATTATTTATGTAAATCATTTTTTCGATAGATAAAAATTATAACTAAAGTTAAAATTAATTATACATTTAGAAACAAACTGTTAAAGAAAAAGGCACTAACTATTGTAGTGCCTTTGTATAAAGTTATGGTAAAAATAAATAGTTTAATAAGCTAATAATTCCAATAAAGTTTTCTCAAAACGTTCTTTGGGCAAATATTGATCTTCCAACGCTTTTACAAAAGGAATAGCGGTCTCCAAGCTTCCAACTCTATATACCGGCGCATCTAAATGCTCAAAACACTGTTCCATAATCATCGCTGAAATATCACTTGATACGCCACCAAATAAAGTATCTTCCTGGAGTATAATCACTTTACCTGTCTTTTTTACTGAAGTAAAAATAGCTTCAGTATCCAAAGGTTGTAATGAACGCAAATCAATCAAGTCTGCGCTAATATCTGTATGTTTATTCAAAGTCTCCAAAGCCCAATGTACTCCGGCGCCAAATGAAATAACAGTCACTTGACTTCCTTCTTTCAGTAAAGCAGCTTTCCCAAACGGAATAGTATAATAATCCGTCGGTACCTCTTGATAAACCGAACGGTAAAGTTGTTTGTGTTCAAAATACATCACCGGATTCGGATCGTTAATCGCTGTGTTCAATAGGCCTTTGGCATCATACGGAAATGCAGGATAAACGACTTTCAATCCCGGGGTTTTGGTAAACCAAGCTTCATTAGTTTGCGAGTGAAAAGGTCCGGCCTGAGTTCCACCACCACAAGGCATACGCACTACTACATCAGCTTTCTCATTCCAACGGTAATGTTGTTTGGCCAGAAGATTCACAATCGGATTAAATCCCGTGGAAACAAAATCGGCAAATTGCATTTCTACAATCGCTTTGTATCCGTTGATTGACAATCCGTTTGCGGCAGAAACCACGGCACTTTCACAGATTGGTGTGTTGCGAACTCTTTCTTTACCAAATTGCGTCACAAAACCATCCGTAATTTTAAAAGCGCCACCATACTCAGCGATGTCTTGACCCATGATAACCAAATTATCATGACGTTCCATTGATTGACGTAAGGCATTTGAAATAGCATCCACGACGCGAATATTCTCAACTGCATCGCGATGATTAAAGACTTCGAACTCATACGGTTCATACATATCATTAAGTTCTTCAGCTAAATCAGCTTCACAATCCGGTTCGGCTATGGTAATCGCCCAATGTTCATCAATTTCTGCTTTAATGGCTTTCTTAATCTTTTCGTCTTCTTCTTCCGAAAGCACACTTATTTCAAGTAGATAATCTCTGTAATTTGAAATTGGATCTTTAATTGCCCACAGATCCATTAACTCTTGTGGAACGTATTTAGTACCACTTGCTTCTTCATGTCCACGCATTCTAAAAGTCTTAAATTCTAATAAAACCGGACGTGGATTATCAACCATCGACGCTTTTAATGCTGCTATTTTGGTGTATACCTCAAGGATATTATTCCCGTCAATGATATGACTTTCCATACCATAACCAAGTCCTTTATCAGCTAAGTTCTCACAACGATATTGTTCATTCGTGGGTGTCGATAAACCATATCCATTATTTTCAATCACAAACAAGACAGGTAATTCCCAAACAGCAGCAATATTCAACGCTTCGTGAAAATCACCTTCAGAAGTGGCTCCTTCTCCGGTGAAAACCGCAGTAACTTTTCCGTTTTTCTTTAATTTATTAGCCAAAGCAATACCATCAGCCACGCCCATTTGCGGTCCCAAATGCGAAATCATTCCGATGATTTTGAATTCTTGAGTGCCAAAGTGGAATGAACGATCACGTCCTTTAGTAAAACCGGTTTTCTTGCCTTGCCATTGGGAAAACAAACGGTGTAACGGAATGTCTCTTCCGGTAAACACACCCAAGTTTCTGTGCATAGGCAAAATGTATTCGTCTTTGTCTAAAGCGGCAGTAATTCCTACTGAAATGGCTTCCTGACCAATGCCGGAAAACCATTTAGACACTTTCCCTTGACGCAACAAGATCAGCATTTTTTCTTCTATCAATCTTGGTTTAAGTAGCCTTTTATATAAATCTAATAATTGTAGGTTGGATAACTCTTTTCTGTCGAAATTCATCTGGTTTATTTTAGCGTTGCAAAAGTATAAAAACAGATTTCAATCGTTGTAGTTTTTTAGGGGAAAGTCAAAGAAATCTATTTGAATGAGTAAAAACTGATACGAGAATTGTTAACAACTTTGAACTTTTCTATTCAAAAATTAGTTACATTTGTAGTTATCGTTGGAGTTTTTCCAACCTGAGTTATTAACAAAAAAGTTTTAGTAGTATGCAACAAATTCCAAGTGTTGACTTACGTGATTTCCTGTCGGATGATCCGGCACGTAAACAAAAATTTGTAAATGAAATCGGAAAAGCTTACGAAGACATTGGCTTCGTAGCACTAAAAGGTCATTTTCTTGATGACAAACTGGTAAGTGATTTATACGCCGAAGTGCGTAATTTTTTCAACTTGCCATTGGAAACCAAAGCCAATTATGAAATTCCCGGAATCGGCGGCCAACGTGGTTATGTGTCTTTTGGAAAAGAACATGCCAAAGGTCGTTCGGCTGGTGATTTAAAAGAATTTTGGCACTTTGGACAATACGTTAGCGAAGGTTCAAAATACGCCAGCGAATATCCTGACAATGTAACCGTTTCTGAATTGCCACACTTCAATGAAGTTGGGAAAGAAGCCTACAGAATGTTAGAAAAAACAGGGGTTTATGTATTGAGAGCTTTGGCATTGTACATTGGTTTAGACGAATATTATTTTGACAACTATATCAAAGACGGAAACAGTATCTTAAGACCTATTCATTATCCGCCAATTACTGACGAACCAAAAGACGGCGCCGTTCGTGCCGCTGCTCACGGTGATATCAACTTGATTACGCTTTTAATGGGCGCTCAAGGTAAAGGATTACAAGTACAAAATCACAATGGTGACTGGATTGATGCTATGGCACAACCCGACGAATTGATGATTAATGTAGGTGACATGTTATCACGTCACACCAACAATAAATTGAAATCAACGATTCACCAAGTAGTGAATCCGCCAAGAGAATTATGGGGAACCTCTCGTTTTTCTATTCCGTTCTTTATGCATCCCGTTAGCGATATGCCATTAAACTGTTTAGAAAAATGTATCGATGCCGATCATCCAAAAGGATTTGAAGACATCACCGCCGGTGAATATCTTAACGAAAGACTAGTTGAACTAGGACTTAAAAAGTAAAAAGTTAATTCAATAATTTCATTAAAGACATTGAGTTAAACACTTGATGTCTTTTTTGGTTTTTTTCGTGTAGCGGGGTACCTAAGTTTCTGAGTGCCTAAGAAAAGAACTCAGCGATTAAGTCACTCAGTCACTTAGCAACTTAAAAAAATGGACTTACAAGAACAATTAAAAAAACTCTTCCCCGACCACGAACCATCAAACGAACCGGAAGCAGTTCGCGAAGAAAATCACGAGCTATTCATTCAGGCAGCGCCCATGATTTGCAAATATGAAAAAAGAAAAGGCAAAGCCACCACCATCATCGAAGGTTACGAAGGCAGCGACGAAGATTTTAAAGTCTTAGCCAAAGAAATCAAAACCAAACTCAGTGTGGGCGGTACTTTCAAAGACGGCACCATCATTATTCAAGGCGATTATCGCGATAAAATAATGAACCTGCTTAAAGACAAAGGCTTTAAAACCAAACGCGTTGGCGGCTAAAATAAATTAACAATTGATAATGGATAACTAATAATTTTCATTGTCAATTATCCATTATCAACTATCAATTAAAGAAAATGATACAATCCTCTGAATTAATATTAAATCCCGACGGCAGCGTTTATCACCTAAACCTAAAGCCGGAACATATTGCCCACGACATCATCTTCGTAGGTGACCAAAACCGTGTAGAAAAAATTACACAGTTCTTTGACAGCATTGAATTCTCTACACAAAAACGCGAATTCAAAACCCAAACCGGTTATTTCAAAGGCAAAAAAATGACCGTAATGTCTACCGGAATCGGACCGGACAACATTGACATTGTCATGAACGAATTGGATGCTTTAGTCAACATCGATTTAGAAACCCGTAAACCAAAAGAACAGCTAACGTCTTTAAACATTGTCAGAATTGGAACTTCGGGTTCATTGCAAGCCGATATTCCTTGTGACAGTTTTGTCATGAGTCGCTTCGGGCTGGGATTAGATAACATGCTTCGCTCCTATTTAATCGATGATATTTCAGAAAAAGCGATGGAAGAAGCCTTCATCACTCAAACCAATTGGGATGCAAGAAAAGGACGTCCTTATGTCATCGCCTGTTCAGAAACACTCGAAAAAAGAATGGAAAGCGATCAAATATTCAAAGGTTTCACAGGAACAGCCGGCGGATTTTACGGACCGCAAGGACGCGTTTTGCGCCTCGAAATTCAAGATGCCAATTTGAACAGCAAAATGGATCGCTTCGAATTTGAAGGCATCAAAATGACCAACTTAGAAATGGAAACCGGGGCCATTTACGGCTTAGGCAAGCTTTTAGGTCACGAATGTTTGTCGCTAAACGCCATTATCGCCAACAGAGCAACAGGAACTTTCAGCGAAGATCCATACAAAGCCGTCGATGCGTTGATTGCCTATGCTTTGAACAAATTGGCAGAATAAATTTTAGAAGCTATTTCCCGCTTTCCGCAGTATCTTTTTTTGTCACATTGAGTGCATCCCGAAGTTTCGGGAGAAGTGCTTTTCTTAAAAAAAAGGATACTTGCTTCTATCGGGGCTAATTAAAAAAACATGAATTTAATTTTAGAAACAAATCGTCTTTTACTTCGCCCGCTCGAACTTTCCGATGCCGAAGCCATGTTTGCCATGGATAAAAATCCGGAAGTACACAAATACCTTTGGCAAACTCCGATACAAAAAATAGACGAAGTCATTAAAGTTATCGAATACGTTCGCAGTCAATACGAAAGAAATAATATCGGTCGTTTTGCCACAATTGTAAAAGAAACTAACGAATTCATCGGTTGGACAGGCATCAAATTTGTCGATGACCATGTAGAAAACGGCAATACCAATTTCTACGATTATGGCTATCGCTTAAACCAAAAATTTTGGGGCAAAGGTTTCGCCACCGAAGCTTCAATAGCTTGGCTCGACTATGGTTTCAACCAAATGAAAATAGACAAAATGAATGCCTACACGCATTTTGACAACGGTGCTTCCAACCATATTTTGCAAAAAGTCGGCATGAAATTCATGGAAGACTATCCCGATAAAGACGGCGTCATTTGGAAATGGTGGCAAATGGAAAATCCTGCCATCGCAGATCGATAGAAACGCCCTTTGGGCTACAGATACGCTTCGCTTTAGATAGTTAGAAGCTAACAATTAAAGACAAAGTTCTATCTAAAAATTAAGAAGTCTAAAAATCTAACAATCTAAAAATCTAAATGAAAACTGTAAAAATAACAGGCGTTCCCGAACATTTTAATTTGCCTTGGCATTTGTGCATCGAAAGCGGTGAGTTTCTCCAAGCCGGTATCGACTTACAATGGACTGACATTCCGGAAGGCACGGGTAAAATGTGTCAAATGCTACGCGATGGCGAAACCGATATTGCTGTAATTCTGACGGAAGGCATCGTAAAAGATATTGTTGGAGGAAACCCAAGTTCAATTGTTCAGGTTTATGTGGAAAGTCCGCTAATTTGGGGCATTCATGTGGGTGCTAATTCATCCTACCAAACTTTAGCCGATTTAGAAAACACCAAAGCAGCAATTTCACGTTATGGTTCCGGCTCGCATTTGATGTCTTATGTCAATGCCAAAAACCAAAACTGGAACACCGAAACACTACAGTTTGAAATCGTCAACACCATTGACGGCGCGGTTGAAGCATTAACGACTAGTAAAGCCGATTACTTTTTGTGGGAACGTTTTATGACCAAACCGTTAGTAGACAAAGGCATTTTTCGTCGCATTGCCGATTGTCCAACACCTTGGCCTTGTTTTGTAATTGCGGTGCGAAATGAATTCTTTGAAGACCACTTTCAAACCGTTGATTTGATTTTGGACATCATCAATAACACTACTGCTGATTTTAAAGATATTCCGAGTATTGACAGAACTTTGGCTTCTAAATACAATCAAAAACTAGAAGATATCCAAGAATGGTTATCGCTTACCAAATGGTCGCAAAAACCTTTGGAAGAAAAAGTGTTAAACAAAATTCAAAATCAGTTGTTTGACCTCAAAATTATAGATAAAAAAGGTACTTTTGCTGAAATCGTGAAAGCCGTTTAGCTTTTACCTTTGGCAATATGATCAAAATAGGAAATCTTACTTATCAGCAACTGAAAGAAAAATTCAGGATAAAAAGTCCTTGGGATTTGATTATCATTTTTGTGCTGAACATTCTGATTACCATTCCGATTTTCATCATCGCCCACAACAATTTCATTACACTTGATTGGGCCAATCACATTGACAGAATCTTACTCTTTATTCTTATTCTTGTCGTTATTCAATTTATCTTAAGAGCGCTGCGAAGAGTAACCTTGATTTCTGTTATCCTTTATTTTCTCGTTCTTGGCTACGGTAGTTTATTCAGCGATTATGGATTTGAAAGTGTATTCGAAGACTATCGCACCATGATTTACACCATGAATGATGATCCTTATCCGCAAGACATTATCATCTCAAAACTTTTACCTTTTCCCAATAAGTCCAAAATTTTAGATGCTATCGAATACCAAAATCCGAAAATAAGAAACTTTGCCATCATGGCTACTGCCAAGCATTTTAAGGACGTAAAAGGATATCATGAGTACTTCACCATAATTCAGTCTTTTGCGGTTTTTAAAGAAATCAATTCGAATTGGAATTATGTAAGTGACCCCAAAGGACGCGATTATATTGCCAAAGCAACTGAGTCACTACAATATCTTTCCGGTGATTGTGATGACCATTCTATTTTCATGGCGGCTTGCATTAAATCTATTGGCGGAACGACGCGACTCATTCACACCAAAGGACATATTTATCCCGAATTGTATATCGGAACCCAAAAAGATTTGGAGAAAATAAACTATGCGATAAAAAAAGTTCTTTTCCCTCTGGAAAGTAAAAACAAAACCATCAATTATCATATTGATGAACGAGGTAACATTTGGCTTAACTTAGATTACACCGCCAAATATCCCGGTGGTCCTTTTATGAATGAGGAAATTTTGGGTGCCTTAACGCTGGAATAATTCTTCGGGGTTTAACAATTTCTGACTATTTTATTTACTATATTCGTTTCCTATAAAACAAACCATAATGAAAAAATTGCTTTGCCTATTTCTGTTGATTTCTTTGGGTTCACAAGCCCAAGAAACTACTCCGTTGGACAATAAGAAAAATGAATTCAGAGTCGATGTTTTGTCGGCGCTAGTTTGGCAAAAAGCCAGTTTGAGTTACGAACGATTCTTTGGCGGCAATTTCTCTACCGGTTTCAATGTCAATTTTTCCGACAGCAAACAGTTGAATGAAGATTTTGATAATGGTTACAGAAATAATGTCCCAAAATTTGAATTCAATCCGTATGTGAGATACCAATTGTCTAAAGGCAAAAAAAGTTTCTACTTTGCGGAAGTATTCGGTTCGTATAATGGTGGAGATTACAAAGAAATTATACGCTTAGAAGATGAAAATTTAAACGGTTATTACACTACCAAAAAATCAGAATACACCGATTTTGGTTTGGGCGGTGGATTAGGCTATAAAATGTACCTCAAAGACGCTTTTGTCCTGGAATTTTTGGCCGGATTTGGTTCCAACCTAACCAACCGCGATGAAAGTCCGGATGTGATTTCAAGAGTTGGATTTAATTTAGGCTACCGATTTTAATACAGAAAACATGAAAAAATTATCATACCTCGCTTTACTATTTGTTGCAGCCTTAATGACCAACTGCGATACCAACGATGACACCTTTTACAAAACCATTTATGTAGAAGGCGGCAATAACATCGTTACTTTTCCACCTCAAACGACTTACAATGTTGGTGATTATTTATATGTAAAAGCCGATTTAGCAAGATACATTCCCGAACCGGGAGAAACCAATTTGTTGGATATTTACAGAACAACCGGAAATGCTCCTCAATTTGTATTTTCTTATGTCATTGAACGAAAAATAAACGCTACCGATTGGGAAGTAGTTACGGTAAATGACAACCAATTAGACATCAACGCCGGAGATGCTCAAAATGGCGCTTACGTTTATGCGATTTGCGAATACAACACTGTGGATGAATATTATCGATATGATGTTGGTTTCCCATTATTAACCGCCGGAAATTACCGATTAACCTTTGGCTATAACAGTTCGTCTACCAACAGCGTAGAATTGGTTTCACAGAATTCAACAAAAAACCTGATTGTAAATTTAAATGCCGCCGTGTCTAACCTTGACAGTGGTGGTTATTTTTATTTCAACGTCAATTAAATCACCACTGAATTTCGGCTCTGCCAATACTTTTCAAATAAACGTTGGTTTTACTGAAATGTTTGTTGCCAAACCACAATCCGCGATTGGCACTTAATGGTGATGGATGTCCGGTTTCTAAAACATGGTGTTTGTCACGATTAATTTTAGCGCCTTTCTTTTTGGCAAATCCGCCCCAAAGTAGAAACACTACGTTTTCTTTTGTATCAGATATTTTTTGAATCACCGCGTCGGTAAAGACTTCCCAACCCTGATTTTGATGACTTCCGGCTTCACTTTCACGAACCGTTAATGTGGCATTGAGCAATAAAACGCCTTGGTCTGCCCAACGTTCTAAATTGCCTGAAATGGGAATGGGCAAATCTACATCGACTTGAATTTCTTTAAAAATATTAATCAGCGATGGCGGAAACGAAATCCCATCTGAAACCGAAAAACACAATCCATTGGCTTGACCTAAACCATGATACGGATCTTGACCGATGATTACCACTTTGACTTTATCAAACGGACAATGGTCGAAAGCGGAAAAGATTTGAGTTCCAATGGGGAAACATTTATGATTGGTATACTCGCTTTTGACAAAATCTGTGAGTTGCTTAAAATAAGGTTTTTCAAACTCGTCTGAAAGTTGGTCATGCCAAGAAGAATGCAATTTGATTAACATCTCATAAAATTTTACCAAAAATACTATTTTCTGTTGCAATATGGATTCTATCCTTTGTAACTTTGAACCAAAGACATTGATTGAATGATATCGATTACAGATAAAACACTAAAGGATTTAGAATTTAATACAATTTTGCAAACCATTTCAGATCGATGTAACACTGAAATTGGCAAACAAAAAGCATTGGAAATTGTTCCTTTTAAAAACAAGGAAACCTTGATGAATGCGCTGTTGCAAACGTCGGAATATTTATCCTCATTTACCAACAATAACGCCATTCCGAATCACGGCTTTGAGAATATTACCCATGACATCAAATTCTTAGCTATTGAAGATAGTTTTCTGGAAGTTGGTAGTTTCAGAAAAATGGCTACGCTTTCGGAAACGGTAAATGTCTTATTGTTATTCTTAAAGAAATTCCACGATTATTATCCAAAGCTCAACGAGAAAGCTTCACAAATTGAGTACACCAAATTTATCATCCAAAAAATTGATGAAGTCGTTGACAAATATGGCGAAATCAAAGACAATGCTTCGCCTGATTTAATTAATATTCGCCGAGACATGAATCTAGTTCGCGGTAAAGTGAACCAAAGTTTTGGTCAGGCATTAAGCCAATACAACGGCTTAGGTTATTTGGATGAAATCAAAGAAAGTTTCGTTGAAAACCGACGCGTTTTAGCCGTTTTAGCGATGTACCGTCGAAAGGTGAAAGGTTCCATTTTAGGCAGTTCCAAAACGGGAAGCATTGCTTATATCGAACCCGAAGCGACATTGCGTTATTCACGAGAATTGAGCAATTTGGAATACGAAGAACGAGAAGAAATTACCAAGATTTTAAAGAAGCTATCCAATGACATTCGGCCGTTTATCGACTTGTTAAAACAATACCAAGATTTTCTGAGTGATATAGATGTGGTTTCGGCAAAAGCCAAATATGCACGTAAAATCAATGCGATTTTGCCGAACATTATTGAAGAGAAAAGATTATTTTTCCGAGATGCCTTCCATCCTATTTTGTTTTTGAACAATTTGGAGAAAAAGGAGAAAACCTTTCCGCAAACTATTGAATTAAACAATAACAGTAGAATTATAGTTATTTCAGGACCGAATGCCGGTGGAAAAACCATTTCGCTCAAAACCGTTGGTTTGCTACAATTGATGTTGCAATGCGGAATTTTGATACCGGTGCACGAACGCAGCGAAACGTTTTTGTTTGATAGAATTCTGACTGACATTGGAGACAACCAATCGATAGAAAATCATTTGAGCACGTATAGTTATCGCTTAAAGAATATGAATTACTTCTTGAAAAAGTGCAACGCCAAAACCTTATTCTTAATAGACGAATTCGGAACCGGTTCCGATCCGGAATTGGGCGGTGCTTTGGCAGAAATTTTCTTAGAAGAATTCTACCATCGCGAAGCATTCGGAATTATTACCACGCATTATTCTAATTTGAAGATTTTGGCCAATGAATTGCCTTTTGCATCGAATGCCAATATGCTTTTCGATGAAAAATCATTGGAACCGATGTATAAGTTGATCTTAGGCCAAGCCGGAAGCTCTTTTACTTTTGAAGTCGCCCTGAAAAATGGTATTCCATATGGCTTAATCAATCGCGCCAAAAAGAAAATTGAAGGCGGAAAAGTACGTTTTGACAAAACGATTGCCACTTTACAAAAAGAACGTTCTAAACTAGAGAAAACCTCGTTAAATCTGAAAGAAGAAGAAACCAAAGCCCGTGAAGAAAGTAAAAAAATGGAAGGCATCAATGCTAAAATTCAGGATAAATTGGAGCGTTACCAGGAATTGTATGATGCGAATCAGCGTTTGATTTATATGGGACAAAAAGTGGATGATCTTTCGGAGAAATATTTCAACAACAAAGACAAAAAAGTATTGATTGGCGAGTTATTGAAAATAGTAGAAATCGAAAACTCTAAACGCAAAAAAGCTACCGTTAAAGAGAAAAAAGAAATTGAAATTATTCAGAAAAAGGTCGTTGAAGAAGTCAAAGTCAAAGTAGAAGAAATTCGTACCGCAAAGAAAGAGAAGAAAATCAAAGCCCAAAAACAAGAAGCTGAA
Organism: Flavobacterium sp. 102; assembly: GCF_003634615.1. Lineage (NCBI taxonomy): Bacteria > Pseudomonadati > Bacteroidota > Flavobacteriia > Flavobacteriales > Flavobacteriaceae > Flavobacterium > Flavobacterium sp. 102. The sequence continues at coordinate 3,234,716 of NZ_RBKX01000001.1, forward strand.
AAGCCGAAAGTGACTCTAAAAATCGGAGACCGTGTTCGAATGGTTGACGGAAAATCCGTTGGCACTATTGACAAAATTGAGAAAAATAAAGCGGTCGTAAATTATGGTATCTTTACTTCGAAAGTGAGTTTGGAACAATTAGAATTTGTACAAGCAAAATAGCATCATGGAAATAGCAGACTTACCAATAGACAAAAAAATTATTCTCTTTGACGGCGTTTGCAATCTTTGCAATTCGTCCGTACAATATGTGATTAAGCGTGATCCAAAAGATGTTTTCCGTTTTGTTCCTTTGCAATCAGAATTAGGTTTAAAAATCATAAAACACATTGGCATAGACACGACAAATACTGATAGTATTATCATGTATGAACCCACGAAAGCTTACTACTATAAATCGGAAGCGGCTTTGAAAATCATAAATGAATTTGGTGGAGTTTACAGCTTGCTTCAAATACTGACTATCTTTCCCAAATTTATTTCAAATACTGTTTACGATTATGTTGCCCGAAACCGTTACAAATGGTATGGTAAACAAGAAGCTTGCATGATTCCTACTCCGGAACTCAAGGCCAAATTCTTAGGATGATATTTATCATAATTTTTGTTGATTTATCAATTTAAATTTGACAAACCTAAATTCGATAAATCATGACTTCATTAAATTTTTCGCTTTACTCTTGGGACAATGGTGCTTTTATCATGATTGGTGTTTTCGCCTTAGTCATCATTGGTATCATTGCAGCTGTCTTCTTTATGATGAATAGTAAGAATAAAAAAAACGACTAAGTCTCCTTAGTCGTTTTTTTTATTTAGAAGTGTAAAATTATTGTTTTACAATTTTCTTAGTAGCAGAAACTCCTTCGCTTGAAGTTATTCTCATAACATAAACTCCTTGAGACAAATCAGATAAATCAATTTGAATCTCATTGCTATTGTTTGAGATTGTTTTAACAACTCTTCCATTGATATCAGTCATTTCAACTTTATTGATTGAATAATCATAAGAAGAAACTTTCACGAAATCATTAGCAGGGTTTGGATAAACTGAAAATGCATTAGCACGGCTAACAACTTCATCAGTTCCTAATAATGTATCTGTAGAAGAAGCTCTCATCACAAAATTATCAAACAAAGCCTCATCAGCAACTACATTTCCTGTACCGGCGGCAACAACAAAATCCATTTCTCCAGGTTGTTTACCTGCAGTTATAACTGGGAAATTTACATTACCATTAAATGTTACATTAAAATCTGGTCCTTTCCATTTAATTTCACCAGTTACTGTATTAAAACTAAAACCTAATCTTACCCATGTATTCTCTGTTAAAACTATTTGAGTTGCAGCCGTAGCTCCTAATCCAAAAGAATAAGTACCTGTTCCGGGAGTTGATGTCCAATGTCCAAAACCTTGAACCATATTTGAGTAATTAACAGTATTAACCACTGCATTACTAGCTATTCCAATTCCTGCCAATACCAGTGCTGGTGTATCATCACTATAAATATAAACTCTAAACCCATTGAGACTTGTTGATGCACCTAATGGATTAAAATCAAATTCAACTTCAATAATATCATTATCCTGTGTTCGTCCTGCCCAACTATCAATTAATCCGTCTTTCCACATAAAGCGAGTTCCAGTTGCAGCATTTGATCCAGTTAATTGTAATGATTGTCCATTTGGATCACCATCAAGACTTATAATTTGATAATTACTGTTGCTTCCATTTGTTCCTCCTGCACCATTAGCCGTAAACCAACCACCTTGTCCAGGTGTAACTCCTGTTAAATTTGTTCCTATATCACCAAGATTCAATCCTTCAAAATCATCACTTTGAAGCACCTGTGCACTTACAAATGAAGACGATGCAATTAATAAAGAAAGTAAAAGTTTTTTCATAATTATTATTTTTTAGTTTTAAAAGTCCAAATGTATAAAGTATTTCCTAAAAGAAATAAACTTTAACTATCTTTTTCCCATTTCCCTACTACAGTCGTGGCGAGAGCATTTCCTAAAACGTTTGTTGCACTTCTGAACATGTCACAAAAATGATCAATTGGAAGTATTAATGCAATTCCTTCTATTGGAATATCGAACATTCCGCAAGTAGCAGCAACCACCACTAAACTCGCTCTGGGAACACCTGCAATTCCTTTACTGGTAAGCATCAAAACTAATAGCATTGTCATTTGGGTTGGTAAATCGAGATGAACACCATAAGCTTGTGCAATAAAAATACTGGCAAAAGTCATGTACATCATGCTTCCATCAAGGTTGAAAGAATATCCTAACGGCAACATGAATGATACGATTTTATCTTTAACGCCTAATCGTTCTAACTCTTCCGTTAATTTTGGAAAAACAGCTTCACTACTGGTTGTCCCAAAAGCTATGATTATCGGACCGGTAATTCGTTTTAATAAAGTGGTCATATGTCCTTTTAAGAACAAATAACCTATCAGCAAAAGCACCACCCAAAGCGATGAAATCCCGACCATAAATGAACCGAAGAATTTAGCATAAGTAATCAACAATTCTTGTAAATCTCTAATAGCAAAAACACCGGCAATAGCGCCAAAAACACCTAATGGCGCAAACTTCATCACATAATTTACCATTTTAAGAATAATATGTGAAATGACGTCCAAAACTTTAACAACCGGTTTAGCATGATCACCAATAGATGCCGCTGCCAATCCAAAGAAAATAGAGAAAATCACAATTTGAAGAATTTCATTAGTGGCCAATGCCTCAAATACACTTTTAGGAATAATGTGTTCTACAAAATTCTGAGTCGAAAAACTTTTGGTTTTATCCGTCACTTCAGTTGCTGTTGAAACATCCACACCGGATAAATTTAAGCCAACGCCGGGCTGTAAAATATTAACCCAAAACAATCCTATTAATAAAGATATAAAGGAAGCCGTAAAAAACCAGCCCATGGCCTTTCCTCCTATTCGCCCAACCGATTTTATATCACCCAGTTTCGCAATTCCAACAACTAAAGTTGTAATCACTAACGGCGCAATAATCATTTGAACCAAACGAATAAAAATGGTGGCCAACATTTTTATTTTATCACTGAAATTTTTGGCGAATTCTGTGTCAAAATTATTGTGAATATAAATACCTAGAATTGCTCCAAGAAGCATGGCAATCAGAATTTGAACAGTAAGATTGGAGAAAAAAGACTTCTTTTGAGTATGGATTGTATTCATTTTATTCAGGTTTGAGTCTCAGTCTTCAGTCTCTATTTTCAGTTTAATCTAACTGCCAACAAATTACTGAATACTGAATACTATTTATAGGTATGTTTTGTTTATCAAATAAAAATCGGCTAACACTAAGGCAGCCATAGCCTCGACTATCGGGACGGCTCTTGGTACCACACAAGGATCATGTCGGCCTTTGCCTTGTTGTTCTACTATACTATTTTGATTGGTTAGCACTTCTTGTTTTTGGATTAAAGTCGCCACCGGTTTAAAAGCCACTCTAAAATAAATATCCATACCGTTAGAAATTCCGCCTTGGATTCCGCCGGAAAGATTGGTTCTCGTTGTACCATCTTCGTTGTATAAATCATTGTGTTCACTGCCTTTCATTCTCGCACCACAAAATCCGCTGCCAAATTCAAACCCTTTCACCGCATTAATAGATAACATGGCTTTGCCTAATTCGGCATGAAGCTTATCAAACACGGGTTCACCCAAACCTATGGGCACATTTTGAATCACACAAGTAATGGTGCCACCAACAGTGTCGCCTTCTTTACGGATTTCTTTGATGTAATTTTCCATTTGCTCCGCTGTCGCCAAATCCGGACAACGAACGGCATTGCTTTCTGTTAAAGAAAAATCTAAATCCTGATAAGGTTTGTCAATAAAAATATCACCTACAGAAGATACAAAAGCATTGATTTTTATAGCACTTAAAACCTGTTTAGCAATAGCGCCGGCTACAACACGACAAGCAGTTTCCCTGGCCGAACTTCTTCCACCACCGCGATAATCTCGAATGCCGTATTTTTTCTCATAAACATAATCGGCATGACTTGGTCGGTAACTATCTTTAATGTGTGAGTAATCGTCTGATTTTTGGTTGGTGTTGGGAACGATAAAACCTATGGGTGTTCCTGTCGTTTTACCTTCAAAAATTCCGGAAAGAAATTGCACTTCATCTTCTTCTTTTCTTTGGGTCACTATAGTGGACTGACCCGGTTTTCTGCGTTGCATTTCGAGTTGGATTGCCTCCATATCAATTGTCATTCCGGGAGGACAACCATCAATAACTCCGCCAAGTGCTTCACCGTGAGACTCTCCAAAAGTAGTTAATCTGAAAAGTGTTCCGTAACTGTTTCCGGCCATTATTCAATGTTTTAAACAAATATAGTTTTTTGAAATTATTTACCGAAATTTGATATGAGATTATTTGATATTTAGGAAAATCGAAATTCTATAACTTTTAACAGATATTATGTAAACCCTTAACAAATTAAACACCTACCTTTGTTTTAGTAGAATTGTTACTACAATTTCGATTTTATTCTTTAACAAAAACAAAAATTAATTCAAGAATTATGAAAAAATTATTTCTAAGTGCCTTGATGCTAGTAGGATTAGCATTCAGCACACAAGCTCAAGACATTTCAAAGAATGCATTAGGATTGCGTTTAGGAGACAATGATGGTTTTGGTGGTGAGATATCATACCAAAGAGGTTTAGGAAGCAATAATCGTTTGGAATTAGACTTAGGCTGGAGAAACAGTAAAAATGTTGATGCTTTCAAATTGGTTGGTTTGTACCAATGGGTTTGGAATATTGATGGTGGTTTTAATTGGTACGCCGGTGTAGGTGGTGGTATCGGAAGCTGGAGTTATGACCAAGGTGGTTTTAGCGATAGCGGAACAATCCTTTTGGCTGCCGGAGATATTGGTATAGAATACAACTTCAAAGAAGCGCCAATTCAAATATCTTTAGATTTCAGACCTGAGATTTATTTCAACTCTGACGATTACAGAGAAGATAGTTTTGGTCCGGACATCGCTTTAGGTATTCGTTACAAATGGTAATCCATATTACGTAATATAAAAAATCCCACCTTAATCGGTGGGATTTTTTATTTAATCACTATTGGTTTCTTCGAATTGATCTTGATAATCGTATAAGGAAAAGAAATATTCTCGTCGGCTAAATCCGGTTCAGTGCTCTTTTGAGTGTCTTTGACATAGACTTCAATATTAGTAGCGGTTTCAATTACTTTTTCCACTTTAATTCTGTTGTAACTTTCCTTTGTTGGTCCCGAGTTCAGAATAATAAAATTACTGTTGGTCGTATCGTCCTTGCTTATTTTTTTACGCAAAGTTTCATCTCCTAATAACATCATGATTTCCTTTGGCTCAGTCAAAATTTCATAAAATTTGATGTTAGCACCGCCATCGTCATTAGTGGTTAATACTTCATACAATTGTTTGCTTACCGGTGCTTTCGTAGAAGAACAAGAAGCTAAAAACAATACTAAAAGGGCCGGAATTACTTTTCTCATTTGGTGTCATTTATGGCTTGAAGGTACAGATTTTCATATAACGGAAGTATTTTTTTGATATCAAATTGTTTGGCTACATCTAAAGCATTGGCTCTAAACTGACTTAAAGTTTCGTCGTTAGCCAATATTTTCAAAGCATTTTCGGCCATATGGTCTACATCGCCAACATTACTCAGGTAACCTGAAACACCATCAAAATTCACTTCAGGCAAACCACCGGAATTGCTCGATATTACCGGAACGCTCCATGCCATTGCTTCCAAAGCAGCCAAACCAAAACTCTCAGTTTCTGACGGTAGTAAAAACAAATCGGAAAAAGATAAAATTTGGTCAATTTCGTTACTGTTGCCAAAGAAAATCACTTTGTCTTGAATACCCAATTCTTCACACAATTGCTCCGCTTTGGCTTTTTCAGGACCATCGCCCACCATCATTAGCTTGGCCGGTATTTTTTGTTGGATTTTATAAAAAATCTTAATGATATCCGGAATGCGTTTTACCCTTCGGAAGTTACTGATGTGTGTCACGATTCGCTCTTCCTTTTTCGCCATGACCGAGCGCTGACAAGAGATTAAACTCTCGTTGCGTATTTTATCCAACTCAATAAAATTGGGAATCACGTGAATTTCCTTTTTTATATTGAAATGTTTATGCGTATCGTCTTTCAAACTTTGGGAAACCGAAGTCACTATGTCCGATTTATTGATACTGAAAGCGACTGCCGTTTTATATACCGGATGATTGCCTACCAAAGTAATATCGGTTCCGTGCAATGTGGTCACCATGGGAATCTTGATGCCTTCACTTTTCAACATTTGCTTGGCCATATAACCGGCATACGCATGTGGAATGGCATAATGCACGTGTAACAATTCGATTTTGTATAATTTCACCATATCAACCAACTTACTGGACAGCGCCAATTCATAAGGTTGGTAATGAAACAACGGATATTCAGGAACGTTTACTTCGTGGTAATGCACATTTGGATTTAAAAGCGCCAAACGCACCGGTTGTCTGTAGGTTATAAAATGGATTTCGTGACCGCGATGGGCCAATTCCAGTCCGAGTTCTGTGGCAACGACACCGGAACCTCCAAATGTAGGATAACAAACTATTGCTATTTTCATACTGTGTTTTTCGTATCACGAAATTAAGGAAAAATAAAGCGCTTTATCCCTAAGGACTGTTAAAATGATTTTCAAATAAAAACGCTGCTTTGACTGCTTGTGGTATTTTTAGTATATTAGCTAAGGAAATGGAATGGATATACTACCTAATTAAGCTACCATTTTCATAACTTATACATTTAAAAATGAAATATCTAAAAATATTGGTCTTCCTCCTTTTTGCTTTCACCACTACTAACGCTGTAGCCCAAAAAACTAGTGCAGAAAAGATATTGGGTTGTTGGACTTTTAAAAAAATAGAATTTAATGGCAAATATGATTTTTCAGAAGAGCTGATTCTGCAAACTCAAAACACTGTGGTGTGTTTTAATGCTAATGGAAAATTCATTACAACCAATGCTAAAAAGAGCTCTGAACCCATTAATGGCAGTTACAAAATTGCTGACGATGGAAAAACATTAAGTCAAAAAAGAGATTTGTCGGACGAAGGTTTTGATGAGGATGCTGAAATTGAATTTCTGAATGATGAGAATCTTATTTTTAAACTTGAATTCGGAACTATGTATTTTGAGCGAAAATAAAAACCGAAGTTAACAACCGTTTACATCAATTTCCTTTCTTCGGATTTAGCTTATTCTCCCAAATAAAATTCTCATATTCCTACAAAAATTAAAACCATCTGCATCAGTCGTCAAAATGATGCTGATGAATTGATCAACTGAGCCTGATGAGTTGGACAAATGATGCTGATGAATTGAACAACTCATCAGGTACTTCCTGAAGCCTTGTATTTACTAGTGTTCCCAAAGGTAAAAATGGCTTTTTCCAAATTAACAGTCGGCCTTTTCGATTTTGGTATTTTGTAGGAAGAATTTTGGCGGTTTCAGCCTACTATTATTTCTCCATAATCGCTTCCTGAATCACTTTCTGAATGTCTTCTCGGATGTTTTCTTTTGAAAGTGTGTTGGGCAAATTTGAATCCGGGAAAGTTCTGTTGGATAAGAAGATGTAAACGATTTCTGTTTCAGGATCAGCCCAAGCAATGGTTCCCGTAAAACCGGTATGGCCAAAACTCGACATCGAAACACAACCACAAGTTGGTCCGGCGCCATTAATCTGCGGTTTGTCAAATCCTAAACCACGACGGTTGCCTTCGGCACAATAATGACAAGTATTAAAGGTGTCAAAAGTTTGCGTAGAGAAATATTGAACGTTACCGTAACTTCCTTTTTGAAGGTACATTTGCATCATTTTGGCCACATCCAACGAATTCGAGAAAATCCCGGCATGTCCGCCTACTCCATTTTCCATCGCCGCTTCCATATCGTGAACATAGCCTTGAATGGTATCGTGACGGAAATAAGAATCGATTTCAGTTGGCGCAATCACACTTTTGTCAAACTTCTGCAAAGGATTGTATAAAGTGTTATTCATTCCTAAAGTCTTGTAGAAATTGTCGTAAGTCAATCGGTCTAAAGATTTTCCGGTGGCTTTCTCTAAATATTTTTTGAGGATGATAAATGTAAAATCACTGTATTTGTATTCCTTTTTGTCCATTAATGGGCTGTTGATGATTTGTTTCATGATGCTGTCATGGTAATCATCACGTAGGTACAAACTATCGGAAACTCTTTCGGTAAATCCGGCAGTATATATTTTTCGATAGTATTTTTCCATTGGTTTTTTATCGGCATCAACTGTAGCTTTATAGAACGGAATCCACGCTTGCATTCTGCCGTAGTGTGACATCAACTCTTTGAAAGTCATGTGTTGCTTATTGGAACCTTTAAACTCAGGCAACATTTCGTCAAGCTTTGTTTCTAAAGTTACTCTTTGATGGTCGTATAGTTGCATGACGTTAGGCAATGTCGCTACCATTTTGGTCAAAGAAGCCACATCATACAAATCGGTATTCTTGACTCTGGTTTTGTTTTCATAAGTATGGTGACCAAAAGATTTTTGGTAAATGACTTTGCCTTTACGAGCTACCAAAACCTGCACTCCAGGTGTCATTTTACCGTCTATGGCTTTGTTGGCTATCTTTTCGATTTGGTTCAATTTTTCTGAACTCATGCCAACATTTTCCGGTGTACTGAAACCCAAACGATCCAATTTGTCTGTGGCAAAACCATCGCCGGCTTTGAAAGTGCTATTGATGGAAACCGGTAACATTCCTTTAGCAGCTATAGCACCAAAAATCAACTCGGCTGAAACTTCTTGAGCAATATCCCCATTCTGATAAGAAACAATTACGCCTTCGATTTCCTCAAAATTTACAATTCTGGAAAGCGAATAAGGTTTGGCAAAACAATCGATAATCACTTTCTTTTTGGCAGCAATAGAGTCGATCAATTGTAATTCAGGAACCGTCAATTCAGGCGAACGCCACCAAGATTTATCCGATTTGTGGTAACCAATGATTACCATTTCATAATCGGTTAGTTTGGTCATCAACGAATCTAAATTAGCATCAGCGACTTCGGTAACTTCAGTATATTTTTTCAACGTAGAAACAAAAGAGCTGTTGGTATCATCACCTAGTTTCACGTAAGCAATCTTTTGGTTTAGATTTCTAATCGGCAATACACCATCATTTTTCACTACGGTAACGGCATTTTCATACAGTTCGTATTGCAAACTTTCATTCGATTTCGGATTCAAATCTTTGGCTAAGTTGATTCCTTCTACCGGTTCGTATTTGCTTAAACCAGCTTTGAATTTGTAACGTAAAATCTTCTTCACTGATTCCGCCAAACGACTTTCAGAGATAATACTATCTTGGTAAGCTACGCAGATTTTCTCTACAGCCAGCGGTACGTTTTCGGCAAAAAGGAGAACATCATTTCCGGCTAAAAAAGCTTCTAAGTCGATATCTCCCGGTTTTTTGAAATTACTGGCGCCTTTCATATTCAAGGCATCGGTAAAAATCAAACCATCAAAAGCCAATTCTTTTTTGAGTAAATCAGTAACTACAGGCTGTGAAATAGAGGTTGGATAATTCTCTCTCGGCTCCAAACTTGGCACATTCAAATGCGCTACCATAACTGAAACCAAACCTTCATCAAACATTCTCTTATAAGGATACAACTCTACTTTTTTAATGTGTTCCAAAGTTGCATTGACTACCGGCAAAGCGTGATGCGAATCGGTTGAAGTATCGCCATGACCGGGAAAATGTTTTCCGGTCGAAAAAATACCTTGTCCTTGTACGCCTTTCATTAAAGCGATGGCATGTTCGGTTACATTGACTTTGTTTTCGCCAAAAGAACGATAACCTATAATAGGATTTTTAGGATTAGTATTGATGTCTAAAACCGGTGCGAAATTGAAATGCACACCCATTCTTTTACTTTCTTTGCCCATGGCCACACCAACTTTCTCTACCAATTTCAAATCTCGAATAGCGCCTAATGTCATATTGAAAGGATAACGAAAAGTAGAATCCAAACGCATGCTCATTCCCCATTCGGCATCAATTCCGATGAACAAAGGCACTTTGGCTAAGGATTGGTATTGGTTGCTGAGTCGAGACTGGCGTTTTGGTCCGCCTTGAAAGAAAATCAAACCACCGATTCTATAATCGCGCACCAACTTTTCGATTTCGGCTACATGCGCTGCATCTTTGTTAGAATAAGCGGCCACCATAAACAATTGTCCCACTTTTTCTTCAAAAGTAAATTGATTGTAGATACTGTCAACCCATTTAGTTTCAGCTTCGGTTTCAGGGAAAAAGTTTTTTCGTTCGGTTTGAACATAGGAAACACTATCTTGATCCGGAATCGCTGTTTCGGTCTTAACCAAAGGCACATTGGTCTTATTACTTTTGGTGGAAGAACAATTGGTTACCAAAAATAACAGTGCCGCGAATAAGCCTATTCTGAACAAAAAATATTTCATTAAATAAAGTTTAAAAGAAACGACTGTGCCAACTTTCGCCAGCCGGAACTTCCCAATTGTCGTTGAATTCTTCAATAGAATTGACTAAATTATTGAAAACAATAGTATTGGCAGTTACTGCTTTCTCTTTGGCCATTCGTTTGAAATCAATCAGCGATTTGTGGGCGATGTGTTCACCGTTTTTGAACGTTACGTTCATTTTATCAAGTAAATCTACTCCATATTTTTGTTCTAAACTTTGGATAAAAGCTACCGATGAATCAATGGAACAACCTGTCGCTTGTTGCACTTCTTGATTTACGGCAAAAATGACAAATCGGTTGTATTTTAATAAATAAGAAGCTTCCAAACCGGTTCCGTGAGCAGACCAATTTTCGACAAATGCTTTGATATCATTCTCGATTTCGGTCATCTCGTCGTCTGAAAATTTGCGATTGGATTGGTAAATCCAAATTTTGGAATCTTCGGGTAAATTTTCAAATGGAACGTACATGGGAATTGTGAATTATAAATTATGAATTACGAATTATAAATCTTGAGCGTTAGCAATTAATTCAGCGATGTCCATTACTTTGACATTGGCTTCTTTTTCTTTGGCTTTGACACCATCAGTCATCATTGTGTTACAAAACGGACAACCTGCTGCAATGATTTCCGGTTGGGTTTCTAAAGCGTCTTCCGTTCTTTCGATGTTGACCTCTTTGTTTCCGGGTTCGGCATCTTTGAACATTTGGGCACCACCGGCACCACAACACAAACCATTGGCACGAGAACGCTTCATTTCGACCAATTCAGCATCCAATTTTTGGATTAAATCCCTTGGCGCTTCATAGATATTATTGGCACGACCTAAATAACAAGGATCATGAAATGTGATGCGTTTGCCTTTAAATTGTCCGCCTTCGATGGTTAATCTACCGGAATCTAATAATGATTTCAGAAACTCAGTATGGTGAATCACTTCGTAAGTTCCGCCCAATTCAGGATATTCGTTTTTTAAAGTATTAAAACAATGCGGGCAAGCCGTTACGATTTTTTTTGCTTCGTAAGCATTCAAAACCTCGATGTTCATCATGGCTTGCATTTGGAACAAAAACTCATTTCCGGCGCGTTTAGCCGGATCGCCTGTACAACTTTCTTCGGTTCCCAAAACGGCAAACTCAACATTAGCACGGTTTAAAATACGCACAAATGCTTTGGTAATCTTTTTTGCTCTGTCATCAAAACTGCCGGCGCAACCTACCCAAAATAACACTTCGGGTTGTTTGCCTTGAGCCATCATTTCTGCCATTGTTGGCACGTTTAATACTTCTGACATTTTTTTATGTTTATTTGTTTGTTCGGTTATTTGGTTATTCGGTTAAACATTTTAAATAACCAAATCCACAAATAACCGAATCATTTACTCATGGTGCTCGTCGTCGAACACTTGAATGGTTACTTCTTTGTCTACTAAATCGGTGAATTTTCCTCTGTATCGGGTGGCTTTTACCAAGTGATTGTCAATCCAGTGGTAGTTTCCGCCGCGTGGTTTTCCGAACAAGATTCCGTGGTATTTGAAACCGTGTTTTTTTAACCAAATCTCAGTATATTCTCTGTGTGCTTCTGTACGCGATGTAAAGAAAAATATAATATGTCCTTCATCGAACCATTTGTTTAAAGTGACTAAAGCATCCGGATAAACCTCTGCTGTCAGCATTCTTTCAGGCTCTTCATTTGGGATATCGTCACAAACGGTTCCGTCGATATCAATTAGGTAATTCTTAATTCCTTCAGGTAAAATAGGACTTAAATGCTGTCCGTTTTCAGTGATGCTTTGCAAGTTTTTGTCAATGTCTTCCGCTTTCATTTTTTTACTTTTAATAATGTTTCAAATTCATTCGACAAATCCTCAAGCCTCACAATTATGAGAATTTATCAGGGTTATAATGGATGCAATAAATTACATCCTAATTCAGACGCGATAAACGCATCAATATTTGTTTATACTTCGTCTTTCCAGTTTAATCGGTCTTGTTGGTTGTATTGCCAAGGCGCACCGTTGTTTTCGATATTAGTCATCATCGCGTTTAATGATTGCGGCGCTGCACTTTGCTCCATTACTAAATACCTTCTCATATCCATGATGATGGATAACGGGCTGATATTAACCGGACATTCTTCTACGCAAGCGTTACAAGATGTACACGCCCAAAGTTCTTCGGGAGTGATGTAATCATTTAACAACGATTTGTTATCGGGTACAAAAACCCCTTTATTAGCATCGATATTTTTCCCTACTTCTTCCAAACGGTCACGCGTATCCATCATGATTTTACGGGGCGACAATTTCTTTCCGGTTTGATTCGCCGGACAAGATGAAGTACAACGACCGCATTCGGTACAAGTATAAGCATTCAAAAGTTGCACCCAATTCAAATCTTGCACATCGGAAGCACCAAACTTACTCGGCACCGCGTTTTCATCCAACGGTTGCGCGGCAAAAGGATCAGCATTTGGATCCATCATTAGTTTCACTTCTTTGGTAACACTTTCTAAATTGTCGAATTTGCCTTTGGCATTTAAATCGGCGAAATACGTATTTGGAAATGCTAAAAGAATGTGCAAATGTTTAGAATAATATAAATAGTTCAAGAAAATCAAGATTCCAATAATATGCAACCACCAAGCGGCTCTTTCAATTATTTCCACTTGAACAATTGATAAAGAACTAAACCATGGATTAATGTATTGTGAAATGATATTCCCTGAATTTGTCGCTTGAAATGACAAATCGGTAGCATTCATGATTAAAAACAACGACATCAACACGATTTCGAAATAAAGGATTGTATCGGCATCTTTCTTTGGGGCGCCTTTCAAATCGGAACTCGTGAATCTTTTTAATTTGATTACATTTCTACGAATCCAAAACGCCACGACTGCTACTAAAACCAATACGGCTAACACTTCAAACGAACCAATTAAAACACCATAGAATCCACCTAAGAAGGAGAAAACTCGGTGTGTTCCAAACAAACCGTCGATGATAATTTCTAAAACTTCTAAGTTGATAATTACGAAACCAACATAAACAATGATGTGCAAAAATCCCGCGATTGGTCTTTTCACCATTTTGGATTGCCCTAAAGCAATCATTGCCATATTTCTCCAACGGTCTGAAGGATTATCGGTGCGATTGACATCATGTCCCAAGTTGATATTGCGTGTTAGTTTTTTTACGTTTTTGGCAAAAAAACCAATTCCCGCAATGAGAATGATAGCAAAAAGTATGTTGTCAATATACATCATGGCTTAGATTTTACTTTTTATTGATGGTGTCGTTTACTGGTGCTTTGTACGGTTTGTTTTTCTTTCCAAACAAAGAAACATTTACATATCTTGTTGGGTTCAAACGCAAATCTTGTAAAAGCAATTCGAGTTCTTTAGAGCTTTTGGCGAAATTATTATACAAAGCTTCATCTTTGGCTAATTTGCCTAAAGTTCCTTTTCCTGCTTCCATATCAGCCATGATTTTATCAACACTGGCTAATGTTTTCTCAAGGTTTTTAACTGTTTGTCCTATATTGGCTTTCGCCAAAGAATCAGACATGGTTTTTAAATTAGCGGATGTTTTGTCAAAATTGGATACCGTTGAAGCAATTTTAGTCTTGTTTTCTGCCAACATTTGATTCACACTGGTCGAAGCTTGTTTGAATTCAGCCAAAGTTGCATTTAGGTTTTCTAAACTGCTCCTTAAATTCTGTTTGGTTTTTTCATCCAATACTTGGTTTACGCTGACCAACATGGTGTTGGCGTTTTGCAACACTTTATCGAGTTTTTCTTTAATGGGTTTGATTTGATTCGAAACTTCCTCTGTCAAACCCAATTTGTTGGCCGACTTGAAAAAATCACCGGAAACGGCTATTTCTGAGGTTTCTGTATTGGGTAAAATAGCGATTTGTTTTCCGCCGATTGGTCCGGGAGAATACAATTCTGCCACACTGTTTTTAGGGATTTTAAAATCGCCGTTGATTTGCAATTCTACCAAGGAAGTCCAGTCTTTCTGTAATTCGATAGAATTTACTTTACCAACGACTAATCCGTTAATAACAACCGGTGAAGAAGTCGCCAATCCGTCAACATTACTATATTTCACATAATATTTATGGTAGCTTGACAACAAGTCTCTTCCTTTTAAGAAACTATAACCCCAAATGAACAATAAAATAGAAGCAATAACTAAAATTGCCGTCTTGATTTCTCTAGTGATTTTCAATGCTAATTGTTTTTTGGCAAAGTTAAAATAAAATACTAAAACTACTTATTATTATTGCTTTAATGCTTCTTGCACTGAAACTTTTTTTCCGTTTTTGAAGGCGATTACAAAAGCTGATGTAAAACCTTTGGCTTTGGCTTCGGCCAATAATCTTTTAGCTTCGTCATAACTAGTGGTTTCTCCATACATGTATTTGTATAAAGAACCTTCGCTTGAAACCGAGATATTGTTTAACCCTTTGAAATTACTTGGTACCGTTTCTAATTTGGTACCACTGGCTGATAGTTGCACTTTGAATGTGGCTACGCCGGAATTTACAACAACTTCAGGTTTTGGCTCTACCTTTTTGATTTCCGGATTTTTCACGACCGGTTTTGTCGTTGCCTGTGAATCAATTTTTACCGTTTCGATTTTTTGAGAAGGTTTAACATCCTCAGCATCACCTGAACCGTAAAACTCTTTTTTGTAATTGATAATGGCATTGGCTATGGCTTCAGCATATTCATTTTGTCCTGCTTCAGAATCTAATCTTGCGCCTTCTGCCGGATTGGAAATAAAGCCCATTTCTATCAATACTCTTGGCATGTAAGCTTTGTGCAATACCATAAATGGCGCTTGTTTAACTCCCCGGCTTTTACTGCTGACATCGTCTATAAAATGGCTCTGGATTTTTCCGGCTAAAGCAATACTGTTTTCCAAATATTCTTCCTGCATTATAGTCAAGCCAATCATGCTCTCAGGAGATTTTGGATCATAACCCTTATACTTTTGTTGGTAATCTTTCTCCATCGTGATTACTTCATTCTCTTTCTTTGCTGCTTCAAGATTGGAAGCATTTTTCGACATACCCATTACATAGGTTTCAGAACCACAGGCGGCCGAATTTTTGTTGGCATTACAATGAATGGAAACAAAAATATTAGCATCAGCTCTGTTGGCGATATTGGCGCGCTCAATCAAATCGACAAAAGTGTCATTCTTTCTCGTGTAAATCACTTCTATCCCGGATTTGCTTTCTAAAATCTTCCCGACTTTAAGCACTACTGCCAAAGCAATTTTCTTTTCTATATGTCCGTTGTAAACCGCACCAAAATCATGATCGCCGTGACCGGCATCAAGTGCTACTTTAAATTGACCCGATTGGGCAAAGGCCAAATTGGAAATAAATAATAAAATCGTACCTACTAACGTAATTCCTTTCATTGGTTTTATCAATTTCAAAATATCTAATAAATTATTTTATGGCTGCCGTTTTTCCGTTTACAGTGGTAACAATAAACGCATCAGCAAAGCCATTTCTTTTGGCAATTTCATTTAACTTTTTGGCTTCCTCTAGACCGGAGCAACTTCCGTAAAAATACTTATATAAACTATTTTCAAAGGTAAATGAAATATTTTTCAGCCCTTTAAAATCGGACGAAGTGATGTCTCTTTTTTTGGAAGTCGCAAACAATTGGATTTTATACAATCCTTCTTTTGAATCAGCAGTTGAATTTTCTTCTGTCTTAATTGCAATTGTTTCTTTTACTTCCTTTACATCGGGCATATCCAAATACTTTGCATTCTCATTATTATTGTAGGCTTCATTTAAGTACTCTTTTTTATACTTTATGATAGCGTCTGCGATTTGTCTCGCCATTTTATTTTGGCCTTCATCTGAATTTAAAAACTCACCTTCTTCTTTATTAGACAAAAAACCCAATTCAATTAAAACACTTGGCATGTAAGCCGCATCCAAAACCCATAAAGGTTGCTGTTTCACACCTCTAGATTTGCGTTCTAAATTATGGGTGAAATTATCCTGAATCTTCGTTGCTAAATCGATGCTGCTATTCAAGTTTTCTTCTTGCATCATCGTCAAGCCAATCAACGACTCTGGTTTTTTCGGGTCAAATCCTTGATAGGTTTCTTTGTAATTGTCTTCTAATAAAATAACAGAGTTTTCGCTTTTGGCTACTTCTAAGTTCATACCACTGCGAGACAAACCCATCACAAAAGTTTCTGTTCCTGCAGGCGTCTGATTGGCCACCGAATTACAATGGATTGAAACAAAAAGGTTGGCGTTGGCTTTGTTAGCCACTTTGGGTCTATTCACAAGCTCTATAAAAACATCTGTTGTACGCGTGTAAATTATCTTGATATTCTTATCGTTTTCTAACAGTTTACCCACTTTCAAAGTGGTTTTAAGTGCGATTTCTTTTTCTACAAAACCATGGTAAGAATTGCCGGGATCTTTTCCGCCATGACCGGCATCTAGTATCACTGTGAATGCTTTATTGGTTTGTGACCATGCCAAACTACAAACGAACAACATCGAAACCATCGAGAAAAGAATGTTCTTATTATTTAATTTCATTTGTAAAAGTTAATTTTAATTAAAACCCGGCGGTCATAAATGTAATATTTACCTATTTTTGACCGAAAATATTGTTTAAGTTTGCCACGTCAAAAACCAAGCCATATTTCTACAAAAATAGCATTAAACCTTTGCAAAGAAACTTATTTAATATCGTTTTTTTAACAATTTTCCTAACATTGGGAAACGCGAAAACATATTCACAAGATTTACCTCCAAAAAGCAATCCTTTCCCGGCTAAAAACCAGACAGATAGCACTAAAATTGAATTAAAAGACTTGACCAAAGTGATTGATTCAACTAAAAAAGACAGTATAAAACCTAAGAAAGCGCTATTAGATGGTAAAATCAGAAGGAAAGCACTCGATTATGAGAAGTTAGACCAAAAGAAAAAAACAATCACGCTTTACAACAAAGCCGAAGTTTATTATCAAGATATCGAATTGAAATCGGGTATCATTGTCATTGATTACCAAAAAGATGAAGTTTACGCCGGAAGAATCAAAGATTCGCTAGGCAATCTTTCCCAAAGACCGGTTTTTAAACAAGGTGCTAATGAGGTTGAACCGGATTCTATTCGCTTTAATTTAAAAACCAAAAAAGCTTTGGTCTGGAATTCAAGAAGTCAGCAAGGTGAAATGAACATCAAAGCTGCGATTACCAAAAAGGAAAACGACTCTGTCTACTTTATGAAAGGTGCTCGTTTTACCACCGCCAAAGACATTGACAATCCTGAGTATTATTTCCAGACCGACCGAGTAAAACTGGTTCCCGGGAAAAAAGTTGTGGTGGGCATCACCAATATGGTAATTGCCGATGTGCCAACGCCAATTGCGTTACCGTTTGCCTTTTTCCCAATGTCTGACAAAGCGCGTTCGGGTTTGATTATTCCAACCTATAACGACAGTAATACTCGTGGTTTTTCGCTACAAAATGGCGGTTATTATTTTGCCTTGAGTGAGAATTACGACTTAGCGATTTTAGGCGATTATTATACCAACGGTAGTTATGGTTTTCGATTTGAATCGTCTTATGCCAAAAAATATAAGTTCCTCGGAAATGTGAACATTCGATTTGAAAATTTAATCCAAAGCGAAAGAGGTTATCCCGACTATTCTAGAGCCAACAATTATAACATTCAATGGTCACACTCTAAAGACGGAAAGTCGAATCCGAACTCAAGATTTTCTGCTTCGGTAAACTTAGGAAGTAGTCAGTATTTCCGCCAATCTTTAAATCAGATGAACGTGAGTTCAGGGTTGAATAATACTTTGAGTTCTTCGATTTCGTATTCTAAGACCTTCAATTCCGTTCCGCAAGTCAACCTCTCATTGACTGCAACCCATTCGCAAAATACCAATACGGAACAAATCAATATGACTTTGCCTACTTTGCAATTGAGTGTCGATAGGATTTTCCCGTTTGCGCCAAAAGAAGGTATCAAAAAAGGATTTTTCAAAAACATCAATCTACAATATAACCTAAGAGGTGAAAACAGAATTGAAACCACTGATTCACTTTTCTTCAAATCTGAAATGTTCCGCGATGCTAAAGTAGGTTTCCAACACAGTATTCCGTTGAGTACCAACTTTAAAATTTTCAAATACTTTAGTGCTTCTACTTCGGTGAATTATAATGAGGTTTGGTATTTAAAAACCATCAGAAAAGAATATGACGCCAATACAAATGAAGTAGTTGACACAGACATTCAAGGGTTTGATGCTTTTAGAACCTATTCGTTTTCTGCAGGTCTAGGAACTACGATTTACGGAACTTTTAATTTTGGCGAAAATAAAAAAATTCAAGCGATTCGCCATGTCATGAGACCCAACGTTTCTTACAGTTACACGCCGAGTTTTGAGAAATATTATGACACCTATGATCCGAATGGCAGCGGCACAATGCTAAAAGAGTACACCCGTTTTGATGGCGGTATTTTTGGTGCACCGGGGAAAAATATGTCAAACAACGTTGGCTTTAACCTGAGTAATACTTTTGAAGCTAAAGTAACCGATAAAGATTCAACCGCAACAGAACCCAAGAAAGTCATGTTGCTAAACAACCTGAATTTCTCAACCAGTTATGATATCACAGCCGATTCCTTGCGCTGGTCACCAATGCGTGTTAGTGGTGGAACACAGATACTGAATCAGAAGATGAATATCAATTTTGCCGCAACGCTTGATCCGTATGCCATTAACAATTCAGGACAAAGAATCGATACTTGGAATATTGACAATGGCGGAAGTTTGTTCAGAATGACGAGTGCCAATATGACTTTGAACTACTCTTTTTCGAGCAAAGACATGAATGGTGATAAAGAGAAGAAAAACGAACAAGGGAAACGAAATGGTGGTCGCGAAGATGACTTATTTGGAACCAATACCGATTTGAGTGACCGACGCCAGAGCCAATTTGAGGAAGATGATGGCGAAGAAAAACCACCAACAGAGTTTTTTAAATATGAATTGCCTTGGGACATGACTTTAGCCTATTCCCTAACCTATTCTAATAACAACCGAGAACAAGAAATCACCGGAAATTCGGTAATGATTTCGATGAATACCGATTTGACGCCTAAATGGAAAATTGGGGTATCTACGGGTTACGACTTTGTACAAAGAGGTGTGACTTTTACCCAATTCAGATTTGAAAGAGATTTGCTGAGTTGGCGTATGGATTTCAACTGGGTTCCTTTTGGTGACAGTGCCTATTGGGGATTCTTTATCGGAATCAAATCGGGTGTGTTGAGCGATATCAAATGGGATAAACGTTCGCTTCCGGATAGAACTTTGAGATAGATTTCAGAACGCAGATACAATAACATCATGAAAAAAATCATTTTTACAGACAAAGCGCCGGCGCCTATTGGACCTTACAACCAAGCGGTTTTAGTGGGCAATACTTTATACACTTCAGGACAAATTGCCTTGAATCCGACTACGATGGAATTGGTTTTAGACGATATCGAAACCGAAACCAAACAAGTGATGGAGAACATGAAAGCGGTCTTAGCAGCGGCTGATATGACTTTTGACCATGTGGTAAAAACAACCATTTTTATTATGGACATGGGTGATTTTGCCCGAATCAATTCGGTTTACGGCAGTTACTTTAATGAAGCTACTGCTCCGGCGAGAGAAACGGTTCAAGTAGCCGGTTTACCCAAAGGCGTGAATGTGGAGATTTCGATGACAGCGATTAAATAGAAGGCAGAAGGCAGAAAGCAACAGATTCAAAATAGACGAATCCTTTATTGTGCAAACGATGAAGGATTTTTTTTGACCCAAAAAACCAACTTTTCATCATTTTCAAGCCTTCGCAGCCATCAAACGAGCTTCGGACTCGAGCAAGAAAGCTTCGGACTCTCACAAATAAGTTTCGAACTGTGGCAGAAATGCTTCGGACTCCAACAAATGAACTTCGGAAGACCACAAACGCATTGCGGACATCCATTTTTTATCTTCTGACTGTCGCAAACGAATATCGGACTCCCGAAAAACAATAAAGGAATGATAAGTATAGAATTTTTATATATTTGAGAAAAACTTATTTGGGTTTAGTACTTATTGATAAGTTAGGGGCAAGTTTAAACACGTAATACTTGAAAAGAAAATTTGAAATACTAGACGGTTTACCTGCACATGGAGATATGTACATTTCAATTCCCGAAAATGGTTACAAACAATTTTCAGAAGGATTGGCAGTAAAGTTCATTAGAAAAGATAATAGTGAATGGGTTGGTAATTTTGAAAGAGGAAATTCTCAATTAAGGTTTGCTTCTGAAATAAAAGATAGTACAAACATTCTAATTATTGCTTTTGGAATTTGTTACATTATCGATATTGAAAATGTAAAACCAATCATTGAATTTGGACTTGACTATAAAGAGGTTTTTGAATATAAAAATCTTTTTGTTTTGATTGGCGAGTGTTCTATCTCAGTGGTAGAAGATATTGATAAAATTAACCATTTTGAGCACTTATGTTTCGATGGAATTACTAATGTAGAGTTAGGTGATGGAATTTTAAGAGGTGTACTAAATGAGTTTTGTCAATCTACAAAAGGTCTTGATAAGAGCAATTTCACTCTAAACCTTGAAACATTCGATTTTAATGAAACTCCACAAATCGTGTTAAACAAAAAGTGGTGGAAAATTTGGTAAAAACATGCTGCTAACAGCCGTTTGCAGCAACTGCTCGCTTGGGCTTTTCCCGAATTCTCCTTGGCTCCGAAGCATCCATAATTAATCTCCGTACCGAGATCGTGATTACAATCCACGACGTTGGCAACAATAATTTTGAACGCTCACGGAAAAAACCTATCTTTGATACTATCAAATGATATTATCAATGAAACCGCCTTACGACATTACTCCGAAAATTTTAAAACTAATAAGTTCGATTTCAGAGAAAATTGGAGCTGTTAATGCTAATTATCTTAGTAAGCAATCTCCACAACTTCGCAAACAGAATAGAATTAAAACAATTCATTCCTCTTTGAAAATTGAAGGCAATACATTAACGGAAGAACAAATCACAGCATTAATTGAAAACAAAAGAGTGATTGGACCAGAAAAAGATGTTTTAGAAGTTTTAAATGCTATCAAAGTGTATGAAAGATTAGAAAGCTATAAATTCTCTTCCGACAAGAGCTTTTTAAAAGCGCATCTCAAATTAATGAATGGATTAATTGAAAGTGCCGGAAAATATAGGACGCAAGGTGTTGGAATAATTAAAGGAACAAAGATTGAACACATCGCACCACCTTTTGAAAATATTCCATATCTAATGAAAGATTTGTTTGAGTATCTGAAAGATTCAGAAGAATTGACCTTAATAAAAAGCTGTGTGTTTCATTACGAAATGGAATTTATTCACCCATTTTTAGATGGAAATGGAAGAATGGGAAGACTTTGGCAAACTTTGATTCTAATGGCTGAATATCCGGTTTTTGAATTTTTACCCTTCGAGAATTTAATCAGCAAAACTCAGGATGAATATTATAAATCTTTAGCTTTAAGTGACAAGTCCGGAAAGTCAACTGTCTTTATTGAATATATGCTGGGTGTTATTGATAAGTCACTGGAAAGCTTACTCAATTACAATAATAGGGTTTTAAAAGATATTGATCGTTTGGAATATTTTTTAAACCTAGGCATAAAAGAGTTTAACCGAAAAGACTACATGAACATATTTAAAGATTTGTCATCTGCAACGGCAAGCAGAGATTTGAAAAAAGGAATTGAAATGACTATGTTTGAAAGTATTGGGAATCTCAACAAAACTAAATATATAGTAAAATAATTACTGTTGCTAATATCCGTTTTACGCAATTACCTTCACTTCACCTCATCCAATCCCAACAATAACAATTGCGCTGTCGCTTCGTTTGTGGCTAAAGGTATATTGTGTACATCGCAAATTCTAATCAGCATGTTGATATCCGGTTCGTGCGGATGGCTCGAGTTGGGGTCTTTGAAGAATAAGACCATTTTGGTTTTGCCTTCGGCTACACGTGCCGCAATTTGAGCATCGCCGCCCATTGGTCCCGAAAGCATTCGCTTTACTTTGATGCCCACGGCTTCTACTTTTCCACCGGTTGTTCCGGTAGCTATGAGTTTGATGTTTTCTTTTTGCAATAGGTCTTTGTTCTTATTGATGAACTGAACCATATCGGCTTTTTTTCCATCATGTGCTATAATAGCTATTTCCATAGAGATTGTATTTTGGTGCAATTTAGAATTTTAACCGCAAAGGTCACTGGGTTTTACGCAGAGGACGCAAAAAAAACCTCAAAATGAATTATTCTGAGGCTTTTAATATTATTTATTTAAGATGTGATACGCAATCAAACCGTCTATTGGTCTTCGGAGTACGTTGCCTATTTTGATGTCGTATTTGGCTAAAGTTTGTTCCAACTCGTCTTTCAAATAAAATGCTATTGAACCCACGAAATGCACCGGAACGTCTTTGCAATTGTCAAACTGCATGATGTAGTTTTTGACAAAAGATTTCAATTCCTTTTTGATGATTTTTTTGCAAAAAGGATTGTCTTTGTGCTTGATAATAAACTTAGCGAAAGTCGCTAAATACGCGTTTGGATTGGCTTCTTTGTATAAATTAGATTTGATATAATCTGCATCTAAATTGTATTCTTCTTCAAATTCTTTGGCCAAATCTGTCGGCATACTATTAAAATAATACCCGCGAAGTAAATGCCTGCCAAAACGGTTTCCGGAACCGTCATCCATAGCAATATAGCCTAAGGACTGTACTTTTTGGTGCAACACTTTCCCATCAAAAAAACTACAGTTAGAACCCGTTCCTAAAATACAAACAATTGCTTGCTCGTCTTTGGGCGTCGTAGCATAAACTGCAGCGTAAGTATCTTCATGAACCGAAACTACAGCATTTTTAAAATATTCTTCAAACACTTTGGTTAGGAAGTTTTTCATCCTGTCGGTACCGCAACCGGCGCCATAAAAGAACAAATGCGTGGCTTTATCCTTATTGTGTTCGATATCAAACTTATCATCGAGACGGGCAATCACTTCTTCTTTGTCTAATACTTCAGGGTTGAGGCCTAAAGTTTGGGTCGTGAAAAGCACTTTTCCGTTGTCATCAATTGCAATCCAATCGGCTTTGGTCGAGCCACTGTCAACTAATAATTTCATAATTAATTAGGAATTACGAATTAGGGATTACGAATCTGAAGTTGAATTCAAATTATAAAACTTAATTCTTTTATTATCTTGGTTTAGTTTAGGTATAAAAAATCCCGCCATCAGCAAAGATAGCGGGATTTTGTCATTTAATTATTTTAAGCCTGCGATGTGCACTGATAAATCGATTAATTTACTTGAATAACCGTATTCGTTATCGTACCAAGAAACCAATTTGAAGAACGTTGAGTTCAAACCAATTCCGGCTTTAGCATCAATAATCGAAGTTCTTGGATCAGAAACAAAGTCTTGAGAAACTACGTCATCTTCAGTATATCCTAAAATCCCTTTTAGTTCATTTTCAGACGCTTTTTTCAATACCGCCATGATTTCTTCATACGAAGTTTCTTTGGCTACTTTCACGGTTAAATCTACCACAGAAACGTCAACCGTAGGCACACGGAAAGACATACCGGTTAATTTTCCATTCAAAGCCGGAATCACTTTTCCAACAGCTTTTGCAGCACCTGTTGAGGAAGGAATGATATTTACGCTGGCAGCACGTCCGCCTCTCCAGTCTTTTCTGGATGGTCCGTCAGCAGTCATTTGAGTCGAAGTAGTGGCATGAACAGTTGTCATCAAACCTTCCACAATTCCGAAATTATCGTTGATTACTTTAGCCAATGGCGCTAAACAGTTCGTTGTACAAGAAGCATTAGACACTACAGTATCTGTTGCTTTAGCTTCAAGGTGATTGACACCCATCACAAACATTGGCGCATCAGCTGAAGGCGCTGAAATGATTACTTTTTTGGCACCACCATCAATGTGTGCTTTGGCCGTATCGATTGTGGTAAAGATTCCTGTACATTCTGCTACAACATCAACGTCAATGGCTGCGTCATCCCATTTGATTAGTTTTGGATCTCTTTCTGCTGTAACTCTGATGAATTTATCGTTTACGTATAATTTTCCTTCTTTAACTTCTACTTTTCCGGCAAAACGACCGTGAACTGAATCGTATTTTAATAAATAAGCCAAATGATCTACATCTAATAAATCGTTGATGGCTACTACTTCTACATTATCTCTATTAAAAGTTTCTCTGAAAACTATTCTTCCAATTCTTCCGAAACCGTTAATACCTAATTTTACTTTTGACATTTTTCTTTTTTGCTTTAGGCAATAAGCTTTAGGCTTTATGCCGATTATTTAATTAATTATTTTTTGAATGATTATTGGCCTAAAGTTCAATGCTAAAGGCTTACAGCTTCTAAGTGGACATAATATCGGACACTCTCAACAACTCTCTATCGATTTCACAATGTCCTTTGATGGCTTGTTCCAAAGGGGTTAACGCTACTTTATCGGCTAACAAACCAACCATAAAATTGGTTTTGCCTTCGAGTAAAGATTCGACTGCTTTTACGCCCAATCTTGACGCCAAAACTCGGTCGAAACAAGATGGTGCGCCACCGCGTTGCATGTGACCCAACACCGAAACTCTTACGTCATATTCCGGCAAATTGGCTTCTACGTAATCTTTTAGTTCGAATACGTTCTTTCCTATTTTATCACCTTCAGCAATCACGACTATACTCGATGATTTCCCTGAGGCCTTACTTTTCTTTAAAGAATCCAACAAACGTTCTAATCCTAAATCTTCTTCTGGAATCAAAATCTCTTCTGCTCCTGCTCCGATTCCGGCATTTAGCGCGATGTGACCGGCATCTCTTCCCATTACTTCGACAAAGAAAAGTCGGTTATGAGAACTCGCAGTATCACGAATTTTATCGATTACTTCCACTACAGTATTCAAAGCGGTATCATAGCCTAAAGTATGACTAGTTCCGAAAATATCGTTGTCAATCGTACCCGGAATTCCCATCACCGGAAAGTCAAATTCATTATTAAAAACTTCGGCACCGGTAAAAGAACCGTCACCGCCGATAACCACCAAAGCGTCAACGCCGGCGTTTACAAGATTTTGATGGGCTTTTTGTCGGCCTTCAACCGTCATGAATTCTTTTGAACGCGCTGATTTTAAAATAGTCCCGCCTTTGTTTACAATATTGTTTACACTACGCGGACCCATTTCTTTAAAATCGCCTTCAATCATTCCTTGATAACCTCTGTAAATCCCTATACACTCAATTTGGTGATAGGCACAAGTTCTTACAACAGAACGGATGGCTGCATTCATTCCCGGAGAATCTCCACCGGAAGTTAGTACGCCAATTTTTTTTATGCTTTTAGACATTTTTATCTGATTAAAATGTAAAATTAGCAAAGATGAAGTAGTTTCTCGCCCATATTATTAATATATTAATAAAACAGGTGGAATTCAATCGTTTTCGTTGATAAGTTTTTCGCTAGCTCTAGTAGAGAGGGGAAATCAAAGGCTAATCCTCAGTAGGAATAGCTTCTTTATTTTGGACCGGTGTTGGTTTTTTCTTGTCCTTGTCCGACTTCATTCGAATACCATCAGGAAACATTTCTGAATCTTGATCGGCGTGGTTTTGGGTTTTGGCGCGATCAATTTTGGCGTTTTTAAAAATCTTGTTGATTAGTTCTTTCATGGTATCAAAATCGACTTCATAGGACATTCCGATGCCTTGTGTATAGCCAATACCTTGACCTATATAAGTTATATCGTTTTCTTTATTGAATACCCTTAAATTGAGCGTTCCGTCATCGTTTACTCTGTATTGCACTTCAACATCACCAACGATTGCGGTTTCAGAAATACCACCAACCGGCACACCTACTTTTCCGTTTACGGTAATTCGGTCATTGATTTTGGAAGAAACGGTAACTCCAAATCTGGCGTCAGTTTCTTGACCGGTTCCGGTTCTGTCTGACACTACATATTCCGGTGCAATAGAGATTTTATCATCATCACCCGAAAAAATATCTTTGAAAAGACTACTCGCTTTTTCAAACAAATTGTTAGACAATTGGTTTTGATTTACACCTTCTTGACTCAAGAAGCTACCGGTAGAAAGTAAGTACAACGCTTGTGTCTGACGTTTATCTTTATCATCTAATTGGTATTGGATTTCAGATTTCAGGGAACTTGCCACTGTTGGGAAATTAATATTAAAATCAGGTTCCGGATTGGCCAGATTACCTTTAACCGCAATAACCACTTCCACATCCACTTTCTTATTGAACGATGGATTGTCAATCAACACCGCAGGATTGGCTGAAGTTTCGTAAACGGCTTCCAAATTGAGCGTTGCTGCCATTGGATCACCGAGCCAGTTGATGGAACTTCCTTTTTTTACATTGAATTTTTTATCAATTATTCCACCGTATTTAAAATTATATTCCCCTTCTAAAGCGATGAAATCTCCAAACATTTGGAATTTTCCGGTAGTATTAATTCTAAAAAGCAATGTTCCGTAACCTTTGCCTTTCATTCCGTGTCCGGAATTTCTATCCAAAATCACTTCGATATCAGCGTTTTTATTAATTTCAAAATTGAAGTCTAATTCCAGACCGTTGTACTTTTTATTTTGGGCAATCTTATCATTTCCTTTATTGGCTTTTTCGGCCGGAGTTATAAAATGAATAAAACTATTTTCTTCCACAGATTCCGCTTCGTTGATTGGGATTTTAATATCTGTTCCTTTGGCCGATTCCGCATTCACCGTAATCATCAAACCATCCGTTGGTCCTTTTATAGAAGCTGAACCATCCATAAAAGCCATTCCGTAGTAGGCCGCATCTTCAGAATCTTTGGTATTTAATGCCAAAAGGCGTTCGGTATTAATTGCCAAATCCAATTGCCAATCGCCAAATTGTTTGTGCTTGATAAAACCACTAATGTTTCCTTTGGTATCAAATTCGGTATCAGTTATAGTCGTTTCCCGGATGATAAACTTGTTTTCGGTTACATCAACAATCGAATTATTGACAAACTGATAATCGGTATTTAAGTAAGGAATCTTCAATCCGGCCTCATTAATGTACAATCGTCCATTGTAATCCAAGCTATTTACATTGCCGTCAATTCGGGCATTACCGGTCGCAAATCCGCGAATGTTGGTAATAACATCTCCTCCTATTTTACTTAAAACGCCTAAATTGAACTTATCAAAACTCAAATCAACATCTAACAAAGTCTGACCATCTGCAATTTCTATACTACCATCTGCATTAAAAGAATCAACATTCTCATTTTCCAAATTGGAATCCAAATAGAATTTGGTCAACGTTTCATCTCCTTTAATATCTAAACTTAAATTTCCTAAAGCAATTCCGTTAACCGATAAACTGTCAATTTTCAGCATGGACGTAGGCTGAAAAATGGTATTGGTTTGCTTGAAATTAACTTTTCCATTCAAATTACCATCAAAGCTGAATTTCTCCACATCGGGTGTGACTTTATTCAAATTGACATTGTTGAATGTGAGTTCCAAATCTTTGTTTTGCTTGCCATTTATCAAACCTATAAAGTTGATTTTTTGATTCTCATGCGAAATAACAAAGTCCTCAAATGAAAAATTGGACATCTTTTTGTCAAAGACAATTTTGTTGCTTTGGTCATCTTCTTCCTCATTCAAAAACCACAAATAATCTTTGAACTGCAATTCCGATTTTCCAAAACCAACAACATTATTATTTTCACTGTTAATGGTGTGGTAAAAGTTCAAATTGTAAAAATCAAGCCCTTTTTTGCCGCCTTTAAATTCGGTTCTGAAATGTAAAGTATCTTTAGAAAAAGTATTAATCATACTAAAATCCCGAATCTTGTAGTGCTTGGTTTTAATAGAATCCATTTGTACGTAGGCGCCATATAAAGGATTTTTATTGTCCACTTGAACCAATACATTCTCAAAAGTATTTTCGTAAGCTGTGATTTTAGGCGAATTGAAATTCAGATTAAAATTCTTGGTATCAGAAGCAATATTTCCTTTTAAATTTGTATTTGGTCCTAAAGTAATATCGGGATTAAAAATTTCAATGATTTTACTGTTAATGGCAAAATTGAATTTCAAATATTGATTAGGCAAAACCTTATTAGACTTATAATTGGAATAAAAACTTCCTAAGGAATTCTCTATCATTTTTTGCACTTGATTTAACTTGTATTTTCCAACCACAGAACCTTCAATAGCTTCGGGAGCATTAATGGTTATGTCTCTTTCTCCTGTAACATCAAAACTTGAATTTAGTTCTAAGTAATCTAAAAAATAAATGTCTTTTTTGTTTTGATAAGAGGAATTGGTCAACACTAAATTTCCTCTCAGATTGTCAAGCGAACTTCCGGTAGCATTTACCACAATATCACCTCTAAAAACGGAAATGGAGTCTTTGATAAAATTCAGTTTTACTAAATTAGCATAGTCAATTTTGGAATGAAAATCATAGATATTTTCCTTTTCGGACAAATCGACAGTTCCGTCAAAATCCATAAACAAGTTGGGGTCATTCACATTGACTTTTCCTTTGAAAATGGGTTGTTTAAAAGAGCCGTCTACTAAAATTTTAGTGTAGTTATAACCATTATAGTTCACTTGAAAAACATCTCCAATGAATGAAGTGTTCAGGTATTTTTGGGTAAATCCTTTTCCGCTAATCTCTAAATCAAGACTCACTTTCCCAATACTATTGTCATTAATCAAACTACCAACATCAAAATTATCCAGTATAACATATCCGTTATACTTAGCATTGTCAATGTTATTGAGGTCAGACATTTGTAAATCCGATTCAACCAAACCCAAAGCCGTGTTCATCACAAAATCGGCATTAAGATATTCTTGGGTTACTTCAGCGGTTCCGACAAAGTGAAATTGACCTAACTTCTGCAAAGAGGTTGGTAATTTTTTCCCGAGTATATTAGGCAACAGTTTGGTTAAATCATTGTAATTAGAAGATATTTTATCAAAATCTCCTTTCATATAAAATGATCCCGGTGCACGAGGAAAAAGGTTTTTGAAATTGACATCACCTTTAATAATTGAATTTTTACGGTCACGCAAATACATGTTCGTAGCATAAAAATCATTCATCGTTCCTTTGATTTTTGTATTCAAATAGAACTTTTGATTTTTATCTAATTCTTTGTAAAAATAACGGATATCATTCGTTGATAAAGTCGCGCTGTCAATGGCTACTTCAAATTTCACTTTGTTGTTAAAATCACTAAAATCTCGATTGTCTCTATTGTATTTCAATACAACTTCTCCCTTCAAATAAGATTCAGGAGTTCTGACTTCCAGCTTTTCTAACCTAATATTTTTCTTGGTGTAAGTAAAATTAGCCAACAAATTATCAATCTTAGCACCGCGATGGTCATGAAAATTCATCTTTGCGATATTGACGGTCACATCCGGTCCGCTGATTTTAAAATGCTGCAAGTGGGCATTCAATTTAGTGAAATCAACATCTTTAGGATTAATGCGATTTTCATCAATCATCGTAAATCGGCTGTTTTTCAAAAAAATGTTTTTTGAGGTCATGAGAAACTTACCGCTGCTTTTTTTGCCATCATCAAAAGCCGCTATAAACAAATCTAAGTTGGTTTCCTTTTCTTTCTTATAGGTTTTAATTTGAAGGTAAAATTGATCTAATTCCAAATCTCCAAAAAGTAACTTCCCATTAATCAACTTATTCAAGTCGAGAATACTGGTTTTAATACGCTTAGAATAAATCAAAGTATCGTTGTGATGGTCTAAAACGATTACCGTTTTCAGCTTAACACCGCCAAAAAAAGTAATGGCTACTTTATCAATATAAATTTTGGTTCCATAATCTTCATTGAGTTGATCGGTAGCATAAGTAGCGATTTTCGTCTGAACATAAGGCAAGGACAAGGCAATAACAACCGACAGCAAAAGCAATAGCAGCACAGCAATGGTGCGCAAAACAATCTTTCTGACTTTTTTTAATTTGCTATCTTTTTTATTTTTTTCCAAATGGTGTATGACTTAGGAAAGAAAATTACCTTTGCAAAAAAATTGTTTTTCGATTTTTTTGTAGGCTTGTCAAATATAAATCAAAATTTGTGCCTTTTATGCATACTGAAGAAGTTTTTATTCTGGCTATTGAAAGTTCGTGCGATGATACCGCAGCGGCCGTTTTGCGTGGTGACAAGGTGCTATCCAATGTCGTTGCCCGACAAAGTATTCACGAAGAATATGGCGGTGTCGTTCCTGAATTAGCCTCGAGAGCGCACCAACAGAACATCGTTCCCGTGATTGATGTCGCTTTAAAAAAAGCCAATGTGACCAAAGAACAGCTGTCAGCCATTGCTTTTACCCAAGGTCCGGGATTGATGGGTTCACTTTTGGTAGGTTCTTCTTTCGCAAAATCCTTGTCGATGGCGTTGAATATTCCGTTGATTGCCGTGAACCATATGCATGCGCATATTTTGGCTCATTTTATTGACGAAGAAGGTTTTGACAAACCGACATTTCCTTTTTTGGCGTTGACCATTTCGGGTGGCCATACCCAAATTGTAAAAGTAAATGGCTTTTTCAATATGGAAATCATAGGAGAAACTACCGATGACGCTGTGGGAGAAGCATTCGACAAAACCGCTAAAATATTAGGCTTGCCTTATCCGGGCGGACCATTGATAGACCAATTTGCCAAAGAAGGCGATCCTAAAAAATTCCCTTTTACCAAACCTAAAGTGGATGGATTAGACTTCAGTTTCTCCGGTTTGAAAACGCAAATTCTGTATTTTGTTCAGAAAAATGTATTGGCAAACCCAAATTTCATTGAGGAAAACAAGTATGATATTTGTGCTTCAGTGCAAAATGTGATTATCGAAATTTTGATGGACAAATTGAAATTGGCTGTCGCCGAAACCGGAATCAATCAAATCGCGATTGGCGGCGGTGTTTCGGCAAACTCCGGAATCCGTACAACATTAAAAGCGGCCGAAGGAAAATATGGATGGAAAACCTTTATCCCAAAATTTGAATACACGACCGACAATGCCGCCATGATAGGTATTGTGGGCTACCAAAAATATTTACACGACAAATTTACCGATTCGACTGTCGTTTCTAAAGCAAGAATCGAGTTTTAAACTATGCAATTATTCTATAATCCGTCAATCAGCGAAACAGCGACTTCTTTTGTTTTTGACAAAGAAGAAAGCAAGCATATCATCAAAGTCTTGCGAAAAAAAGAAGGCGATACTTTATTGGTCACCAATGGATTTGGGTTTTTATTTACTACAGAAATTTCAATTGCATCTGACAATAAATGCACAGTCAAAATCAATTCGTTTGAGCAACACGAAAAGCCTAAATTTCAATTGCATTTGGCTGTGGCACCAACCAAAATGAACGAACGCTACGAATGGTTTTTAGAAAAAGCGACTGAAATCGGTATTCAAGAAATCACACCAATTATCTGCGAACATTCGGAACGAAAAATAATTAAGACCGATAGATTTCAGAAGATTTTGGAAAGTGCAATGAAACAATCTTTGCATTATTATTTGCCCAAATTAAACGAACTAGTCCCTTTTAAGGAGTTTCTAAAAAAGGAAAACAACAGCCAGAAATTCATCGCCCATTGCGAAGAAACCGATAAAAAATCATTGAAAAATGAATTGAAAACCAACGAAGATGTAACCATACTCATTGGTCCAGAAGGCGATTTTTCTGTTAAAGAAATAGAATTGGCACTTGAGCATCATTATATTCCTGTATCTTTGGGTCAAACAAGGTTGAGAACTGAGACTGCTGCTATTGTAGCTTGTCATTCGGTGGTATTTAAGAATGAAAATAATTGATAATTGATAATTGATAATTGATAATTGATAATTGATAATTGATAATTGATAATTGATAAATAATGATTTTTAGTTTATGAAAAGACTTTTTTTTCTTTTTCTCGTTATTACTTCAACTGGTTTTTCCCAAGAAATAGCCCTTTTAAAATATAATGGCGGCGGCGATTGGTATGCCAATCCTACTTCATTACCTAATTTGATTAAATACTCTAATCAAACAATCAATACTAACATCAAAGCCAAACCGGCAACCGTTGAACCCGGAAGTCCTGATATTTTTGGTTATCCATTTGTACACATGACAGGTCATGGTAATGTTGTTTTCAGCGATGCCGAGATTGTAAACTTGAGAAACTACTTGCTCTCCGGTGGATTTTTGCATGCTGATGACAATTATGGTATGGACCAATACATTCGCAGAGAAATCAAACGCATTTTCCCTAATAACGATTTAATTGAAATTCCGGCCAATCATGCCATTTTTCAAAAGCCTAATGTTTTTGCTACAGGTTTACCCAAAATCCACGAGCACGATAACAAACGCCCGCAAGCTTTTGGTATTTTTATAGACAATCGCTTGGTGTTGTTGTATACTTATGAATGCGACTTAGGTGATGGTTGGGAAGATCCTGAAGTTCACAACAATCCTAAAGAAGTACGTGAAAAAGCACTGAAAATGGGCGCTAATATTTTAAATTACATTTTTAATCATTAAACCATGATGACTTCAAAAACTATTGCCATTGGAATTATAAAAGCTGTTGGAATTATAGTTTTAGCCGCTTTGGCACTGTATTTTTTATACCAAATTCAGTCCGTAATTATTTATTTAGTCGTTGCTTTTATTTTAACCCTAATTGGAAATCCGATACTCGACTTTTTCAAAAGAAGACTAAAATTCAACCACATCTTTGCTACGATTGCTACCTTAACCATTTTCGTCCTGCTTATTTTTGGCTTAATCTCAATGTTTATTCCACTAATTTTAGCACAAGGTGAAAATTTATCGCTTTTAAATACTACCGCGATTGAAAAAAGCACTCTTGAATTAATCAATAAAATAGCCATTTTTCTTGACAGCCATGGTATTGATTCCTCTCGCCTTTTTAAAGAAGCGAACATCAGTTCTAAGTTGAATTTCAATTTCATTCCTAATTTGTTCAACAGCATCATCACCACCATTAGCAATTTCGGAATCGGATTGGCCTCGGTCCTATTCATTACTTTTTTCTTTCTTAAAGACCGTTTGGTATTCATCATGAGTGCCAAAGATTTAATGCCGGATGCGCAAGAAGACAAAATCTTAAATTCATTACACAAAATCAATCATTTGTTATCACGCTATTTCATTGGACTGCTGTTACAATTGTTAATCGTATTCATTTTATACTTAATTGTATTGCTGATTTTTGGAGTAGATAATGCCTTGCTTATCGCTTTTTTATGCGCTATTCTGAATATTGTTCCTTACATCGGACCGCTGATTGCTTCAGTTGTTGCCGCAATTTTAACCATGTTGGGCAACTTAGGCGGTGATTTTCAAAGCCAAATTCTGCCTTTGACGCTTTATGTAATGATTGGTTTTTGGATAGTCCAATTAATCGACAACAATGTTTCTTCCCCGATGATTTTCTCTCAAAGTGTCAGTTCACATCCTTTGGAAATTTTTCTCGTCGTATTGATTACAGGCTTCCTTTTTGGAATAGTTGGGATGATTGTTGCCATACCTTTTTACACTATACTAAAGGTTTTTGGCAAAGAATTTTTTCCCGAAAACAAAATCATCAAATTGTTAACCAAAAACATTTAGTATGGATCAATCCATATTGACTGAAGAAATTCAAAGTTTTATCCATAACAATATTGAAGCCGATATCAATCAATTAGCGCTTCAAAAGAATAAATTTCCTAATACAGATTGGACTTCCATTTTAAATCAAATTGCGGCAAAACAAAAGGCAAAAACCAAATTACCAACTTGGTTCAACACTGCAAATATCCTTTATCCTTCTAAGATTTCTGTAGAACAAACTTCTTCCGAAAGAACAGCTGAATACAAATCACAATTGGTTTCCGGCAAAAGTCTAATCGATTTGAGCGGTGGTTTTGGCGTAGATGATTTTTATTTTGCCCAAAAAGTGAAACAAGTTGTTCATTGTGAAATCAACGAAGCCTTGTCTGACATTGTAAAACACAATTTTGAACAACTGAAAGCGTCCAATATTGAATGCTTTTCAGGCGATAGTTATGAAATTCTAAAAAGCAGGAACGAAAAACCGGATTGGATTTACATCGATCCGTCGAGAAGAAATGATGCCAAAGGCAAGGTGTTTATGCTTACAGATTGCCTTCCGAATGTGCCAGAAAATCTCGATTTTTATTTTGGCTTTGCCCCCAATATCATGATTAAAACGGCGCCTTTATTGGACATAACCGCCGGATTGTCGGAATTAAAAAATGTAAAAGCGATTCATATCGTTGCTTTGGAAAATGAAGTCAAAGAATTGCTTTGGGTTTTAGAGAAAGATTATACCAAAACCATCAAAATGGTTACGGCTAATCTTCTGAAAAATGAAACTCAAGAGTTAAGATTTGAGCTCGATGCAGAAAACCAAGCCCATTTTGGTTTACCCCAAAAATTTTTATACGAACCC
The DNA here is from genome assembly GCF_003634615.1 of Flavobacterium sp. 102. NCBI lineage: Bacteria > Pseudomonadati > Bacteroidota > Flavobacteriia > Flavobacteriales > Flavobacteriaceae > Flavobacterium > Flavobacterium sp. 102. Next base: position 3,269,981 of record NZ_RBKX01000001.1, read on the forward strand.
AATGCGGCCATCATGAAATCTGGCGGATTTGACGTGGTTTCGAGTCAGTTTAAACTTGACAAGTTGCACCATCATTCGCACTTGTATACTTCGGAAGCCTTAATTGATTTTCCCGGTCGCCGTTTTGAAATTCAGCAAGTCATTGGTTACAATAAAAACGAAATGAAACCATTCCTGGAAAATCAAAAAGCCAATATCACCACGAGAAACTTTCCTGATTCGGTCGAAAACATTCGCAAAAAATGGAAAATCAAAGATGGTGGAAATTTGTATTGTTTTTTCACAACTGATGTGAATAATAATAAAATAGTTTTACTTTGCAGCAAATTATCATAAACCCATGAACAATCTGATTTTAGCTTTATTTTTACTTTTAAATATTACGGCATTTGCCCAAAAACCTTGTGAAATTGACAATGATATTAAAGATAGTTTAGGCACCTATAAATCAACCAAACAATACATTATTTTTGAAAGAAGTTTTGCCGGCAACTCAACCGATATTTTCTTTTCTCTATCCAATGACAATGGGATTCTTGGGCTTGAAATACAAATTTTACAACGCAGTCAAGACTTTATCAAAGCCATTTGTTTTGACGCTGGTTCCAAAATCTATTTACAGCTCAACAATGGTAAAATCGTGACGTTATTGTATGCCGGAAAAGATACTTGTGGTAATTTGTTGCGCGATGAAAACAATAGCAACAACCGAATCACCACCGGTAATTTTGTGTTTTCTAAAGAAAATTTTGAAGCGTTGAAAACATCACCGGTTACTTTTATGAGAATAAAATATGCGGGAGAAACCATAGATTATCCCTACCGAACTGCGTTTGTTTCCGAACTGGATAAAAAAGTTTATGAACCGGAAGGTTACTTCATAAACTTCTTAAAGTGTGTTGAAAATTAATCTTCGCAACGCCATTTTTGATTAGACACTTTATCGTCCGAACTGTTATTCAAATTGTAATGCCACCATTCTGAATCGAAAGATTTGAAGTTGTGTTGGAGCATGATTTCCTTTAAAAACTTACGATTGGCCAAAATTTCTTCGGAAAGATTTAGGTAATTGTGACTGGCTTCTTCACCAAAAAAATCAAAAAGAGTTCCCATATTCAATTCAATTCCAAGTGAATCGACTAAAGTGATGTCAACCGCACCGCCTTTGTTGTGAATCGAACCCTTTTTCGGATTGGCCACATAGGTCGGATTGGGAACAATTTGCCACATCTTTTTTTGAATTGCAATCGGACGATAACAATCGTATAATTTTATTTTAAAACCTTTGGCTAAAAAAGTTTTGTTGGCTTCCAATAAAGATTTAACGGTTTTTACCCGTAAAAAACATTCGCCACACGGATAAACCTTTTCTTTTAGAAAATTGTCCGAAGTCGCATATTTCATCTCAAAAACAAAATCGTTGCTGTAATTCTTTAAGTTGACAAAAGCATTGTCGTTGGTTTCTTTGGTAATGTCTAATAAAATAGGTGACTTTTTGGCATCGAGATAAGTTGACTTACAAGACACGAGCGTGAGCGAACTGGCGAAGCAAATCAAAACGCAAATCATCAACAAAAATGACACTTTTTTCATCGGCTATATTTCATCACTGGTAAACGTTGTAAAACTTCTTTTTTTATAAGGACGCACAATCAATCGGCCTTCACGATCAAAACGAATGTAATTGTAAACCCAATTGGTGAAAACTACCGCTTTGTTTTTGAATCCGATTAGAGAAAATAAATGCACAAACATCCAAACAAACCAAGCAAACACGCCGCTGAAATGATAGTTAGGTAAATCGACTACGGCCAAATTTCTACCAATTGTCGCCATTGAGCCTTTATCGTTGTATTCAAACGGTTTCATGATTCTGCCAGCAATCAATTGCACCAAATTATCGCCCAACAATTTTCCTTGCTGCATTGCCGGTTGTGCCATCATTGGATGGCCTTGAGGATATTCCTTGGTTTCCATAGAAGCGATATCGCCTATGGCAAAAATATTGTCATAACCTTTTACTTGATTGAATTCGTTTACCCGAATGCGTTCTACTCTTTCCACTAAAGATTTGGCATCCAAACCACGAATGGCAGCACCTTGCACTCCGGCTGTCCAAATCACTGTTGCCGTTTCAAAAGCTAAATCGGTGTTGGTAGAAACTGTTCTTCCGTCATAATTGGTGACACGAATGTTTTTCCAAACTTTAACGCCTAATGCTGTAAGGAATTTTTCCGCTTCAACAGAGGATTTTTCACTCATCGTGTTCAGCACTCGGTCGTCACTTTGAATTAAGTTGATTTCCATTTTGGAAATGTCCAAATCGGGATAATCTTTTTGGAGTATGGCTTTTTTCATCTCTGCTAAAGCTCCGGCAAGTTCTACACCTGTTGGTCCGGCTCCGACTAAAACAAAATTGATTAATAAGTTTTTTTCCGTTTCGTCTTTCAATAAAACCGCTTGTTCAAAATTCTCTAAAATTAAACTGCGAATGTTCAAGGATTGCGGAATGGTTTTCATCGACATCGAATTGCGTTCGATTTCTTTGTTGCCAAAATAATTGGTTTTAGAACCGGTGGCAATTACCAAGTAATCATAATGTAAATCGCCTATTTCGGAAATTACTTTTTGTTCTTTGGTATCAATTTCTTTGACAGAAGTTAGTCGAAAGTAAAAATCATCATATTCCTGAATCACTTTCCGAATCGGATAAGCAATAGAACCTGCTTCTAAACCACCTGTCGCCACTTGGTACAGTAAAGGTTGGAATGTATGGTAATTGTGTTTGTCCAACAAAACGACTTGGACATTTTTATTTCTGAGCTTTTTAGCCAATGCAATACCGGCAAAACCGCCACCAATAATGACGACACGAGGTTTATTTGACGCTGGAATATTCATGATTAACCTTCTGTAGAAAAAGCCACATCGCCTTTCCAATTCATAAAACCGCCATCGAGGTTAAAAGTGTTTTCAAAACCCATTTGGTTCATAATCTGACAAGCTTGAGCACTTCTGGCTCCGGCTTTGCAATACACATAGTAATTTTTAGATTTATCTAATTCATCTACAGCATAAATAAATCCTTGACCTTTATAAATATCTATATTAATCGCTTTGGGAATAAACCCTTCGCTGCATTCATCAGGTGTTCTTACGTCTAAAATTACGGCATTCTGATCTCTGTCTAATTGTGCTTTCCAGTCTTGTTGTGATAAATTCATGTGATTCTTTTTTGATTAACAAATATACTTTATTTAATGACTTAAAATTCAATGTAAAAACCCTAATCTACTCCCTTACTTTAAATTTTAACAAAAAAATAACGAAACACTTGTATATACAAATATAAAATACTTTACATTTGTACCTACAAATATTACAATTGTAATTATGAGAATTGAGGAAGTTATAAAATCGACCGTTGCCTTAGATGATGCCAAAAAAGTCATTCTAAATATCATGTACACTCAAAATGTGATCAGCGATAAATTCAACGAGATTTTAAAACCTTATGATTTATCTGGCGAACAATATAATGTTTTGAGAATTTTACGCGGTCAAAAAGGAAATCCGGCCAACATGTGTGTCATTCAAGAACGCATGATTGCCAAAAACAGCAACACTACCCGATTGATTGATAAATTATTACTAAAAGATTTTGTCACTCGTGAAGTTTGCCCGGATAATCGAAGAAAAATTGAAGTTTCAATTACCCAAAAAGGTTTAACCGTTTTAACCGAATTAGATCCAAAAGTAAAAGAACATGAACAACTATTTGCCGCCAATTTAACCCAAGAAGAATTAGAACAACTGAATACCTTGTTAGAAAAATACAGAAAAATTAAATAACAGCTATGAATAACTTTATAAAAAACGCTAATTGGCGTTACGCCACCAAAAAATTTGATGCTACCAAAAAAGTATCAAACGAAGATTTAGAAATTCTAAAAGAAGCTGTTCGCTTGAGCGCTTCTTCTTATGGATTGCAACCGTACAAAGTAATTTTTGTGGAAAACCCTGAAGTAAGAGCAAAATTACAACCCGTAGCTTGGGGACAATCTCAAATTGTAGAAGCTTCTCACCTGTTAGTGTTTGCTAACATTACTGATTTTGGTGATGCTCAAATTGACGCTCACATCAATAATATAGCCGTTACCCGAGGTCTACCATCAGCCTCCTTAAAAGGTTACGGTGATTTCATGAAATCAAAAATCACTACACTTCCGATAGAAAACAGAAATGTTTGGACGGCTAAGCAAACTTACATCGCCTTAACTAATTTATTGAATGCGGCAGCAGAATTAGGGATTGATGTTACCCCAATGGAAGGTTTTGAACCGGAAAAGTTCAATGAAATTTTAGGACTCGAAAAATTAGGTCTAAACGCATCATTAGTAGCAACCATCGGCTACCGTCATTCTGAAGATGACACTCAAAACTACGCCAAAGTGCGTAAATCAAACGAAGAATTATTTATCAATTTATAATCTATAACTAAAATTAATTTACAAATGAAAAACTTAAAAACAATTGCGATTGCCTTATTAGTAGCTTTCGGGACGACAGCAGCTACAGCTCAAAACAAGAAGATTGATGCTTCTAAAAGTACTATCAACTGGGTTGGTAAAAAAGTAACCGGTGAACACAGCGGAACTATCAACTTTCAAGAAGGTATGTTGATTTTCAAAGGCAAAAAAGTAACCGGTGGAAACTTCACTGTTGATATGACTTCTATAAATACAACCGATTTAAGCGGAGAATGGAAACAAAAATTAGACGGTCACTTAAAAGCAGATGATTTTTTTGGTACTGAAAAATTCAAAACAGCTACTTTAAAATTTACTACAATCGCTGACAAAGGAAACGGTTTGTACACCGTTACTGCCGATTTAACAATCAAAGGCATTACAAACCCTGTAACATTTGATTTGACTGTAAAAGGAAACACAGCTTCAACCAAGTTAACTATTGACAGAACTAAATATGACATCAAATATGGTTCAAAAAGTTTCTTTGACGTAGGTGACAAAGCTATTTATGACGATTTCGAATTGGCTATCAGCTTACAATTCTAAACTGGGAATCATTGCTATGAAATCAAAACCTCGGAAAAATTTTCGAGGTTTTTTTATTTTTATGTTTGAAATCTAAAAACACTTACCTACATTTGTTTCATACAAAAAAAGAAAATGAACAACATTTTAAACAATACTTGGTGGTGGAATAGTTTACGTCGAACGTCGTGAAATAGTCTACTATGAGTATATTTTAAAATCTAAATATCCGAAAAGGCTTGTCATTCACGACAAGCCTTTTTTTTATGCTAAAAATTGAACTATGAAAATTTATCAACTCCATACCAACTTCAAACAAATCCTTGCCGATACGATTACTCCGGTGAGTATTTATTTGAAAATCAGAGACAAATTCCCAAACAGCATTTTGCTAGAAAGTAGTGATTATCACACAGCCGACAACAGTTTCTCCTACATCTGTTGCAATCCAATCGCTTCCATCAAACTGGAAAATAATAGTATGACAAAAACCTTTCCCGACGGAATTTCAGAAGAAACAGCTATTTCTATTAATACTAATCTTCCAAAAGTGATTGAAGATTTTGCTTCTCAATTTCAACCCGAAAAGAACAACTTTAAGTTCATCAACAACGGTTTGTTTGGTTATATCAGTTACGATGCGGTACAGTATTTCGAGAAAATTGAGATTACCAAGAAAGCCCATGACTTATCCATTCCCGAATTGTATTACGCCGTATACCAAAACATTATTGCCATCAACCATTTCAAAAACGAAGCGTATATCTTTTGCCATAGCATTGACAACACCAATAACATCAAGGAAATCGAACAATTACTGCAAACCAAAACCTTCGCGAGTTACTCTTTTACTAAAGAAGGCGAAGCTATTTCTAATTTAACCGATGTAGAATTCAAAACCAATGTGGCTTTAGCCAAAAAACACTGTCATCGCGGCGATGTGTTCCAATTGGTTTTATCAAGACGATTTTCGCAAGCGTTTAAAGGCGACGAATTCAATGTTTACAGAGCACTTCGCAATATCAATCCCTCGCCCTATTTGTTCTTTTTTGACTATGGAAACTTCAAGATTTTTGGGTCTTCGCCCGAAGCGCAACTCGTTATCAAAAACAACCACGCCGAAATCCACCCGATTGCCGGAACTTTCAAGCGAACCGGCAATGACGAGCAAGACGCTAATTTGGCCAAAAAACTATCCGAAGACGCCAAAGAAAACAGCGAACATGTCATGTTAGTCGATTTAGCCCGAAATGATTTAAGCCGAAATTGTACCGAAGTCAAAGTTGAGAAATACAAAGAAGTGCAATTCTTTTCACACGTCATTCACCTCGTTTCTAAAGTCACCGGAAAATTAACCGGAAGTTCTATGAAACTGGTTGCTAATACCTTTCCGGCTGGTACTTTAAGCGGTGCTCCAAAACACAAAGCGATGCAATTGATCGAAAGTATTGAGACTACCAACCGAACTTTTTACGGTGGCGCGATAGGTTTTATGGACTTTGAAGGCAACTTCAATCACGCAATCATGATTCGGACTTTTTTGAGTAAAAACCACCAACTGCATTACCAAGCCGGTGCCGGAATCGTAGAAAGTTCAACCGAAGAAAACGAAATGCAGGAAGTTTATAATAAATTGGGCGCACTAAACAAAGCGCTGGAATTAGCAGAAACCATTTAACTTTACAACATGAAAATAGCCGTTATCGACAACTACGACAGTTTCACCTACAATTTGGTTCATTATCTCGAAGATTTGGACGGAAAAGTAACTGTTTTCCGCAACGACGAGTTAGAACTGGAAGAACTCGAATCATTCGATAAAATCTTGCTGTCACCTGGTCCCGGAATTCCCAACGAAGCCGGATTATTGAAGCTAATCATCGCTAAATATGCTTCAAGCAAAAGTATTCTAGGCGTTTGTTTAGGTCAACAAGCCATCGGAGAAGTTTTTGGCGGAAGCCTGACGAATCTAGACAAGGTCTATCACGGCGTAGCGACCAAAGTAAACCAAACGGTTACTGACGAATCACTATTTAATGATTTACCTGCCGAATTTGAAGTCGGGCGCTATCATTCTTGGGTGGTCAATACCAATGATTTTCCGGAAGTTTTAGAAATCACTTCTACAGATGATAATGGCGAAATTATGTCTTTGCGCCATAAAACCTTTGACGTAAAAGGCGTGCAATTCCACCCCGAAAGCGTGCTCACGCCTCACGGAAAAACCATTTTAAAAAACTGGCTTATCGCTTAGTTTGCTGTCTGCTCAACGTCGACGGTAAACTTTTACGCTGTCGATTGTCGGCAGTTCACTAAAACTAAGTATCATGAAAACCATCTTAAACCGATTAATCAATCACGAAACCCTAACTGCAGCAGAAGCCAAAACCGTTTTGGTTAACATCTCTTCAGGGCAATACAATCCGAGTCAAATTGCGTCATTCCTAACGGTTTATATGATGCGAAACATCACCATCGAAGAGCTTTCCGGCTTTCGCGAAGCACTATTAGAGCTTTGCATCGCCATTGACTTTTCTGCCTACAATACCATCGATTTGTGCGGAACCGGCGGCGATGGGAAAGATACCTTCAACATCTCAACTTTAGCGTCATTTGTCACAGCCGGTGCCGGAATTCAGGTTGCCAAACACGGTAACTACGGCGTTTCGTCTATTTCGGGATCAAGTAATGTTATGGAAACCTTGGGCGTAAAATTCAGTAACGAGAGCAGCTTTTTAACCAAATGCTTAGAAGAGGCGAATATCGCAATCCTACACGCACCGTTATTCCATCCGGCGATGAAAAACGTTGGGCCGATTCGAAAAGAATTAGGCGTCAAAACCTTCTTTAACATGCTCGGACCCATGGTGAATCCATCATTTCCCAAAAACCAATTGGTGGGCGTTTTTAGTTTGGAACTCGCACGCATGTATGCTTATTTGTACCAAAACACTGCGGTTAACTATTCAATTCTGCATGCTTTAGACGGCTATGATGAGATTTCGTTAACCGCTGAAGCTAAAATCATTACCAAATCTACGGAAAGTATGGTCAATGCTAATGATTTCAACTTATCCAAACTAGCTTTCGAAGACATCAAAGGCGGAACTACCATCGAAAAATCAGCCCATATCTTTATGCAAATCATCTCAGGAAACGGTACCGAAGCCCAGCAAAATGTGGTTTGTGCTAATGCCGCTCTGGCGATAGCAACGGTTGAAAACACCAGTCTTTTAAACGCTTTCGCAAAAGCTAAAGAAAGTTTACAGTCCGGAAAAGCCTTAGAGAAATTGCAAAAACTCCAACAAATCAGTCAAGCATCATGAACCTACTAGAACAAATCATAACAAGCAAAAAAAGAGAAGTAGCTTTAAAGAAAAGTGTGATTTCTACCAATCAATTGGAGAATACGGCTTTATTCAATGCTAAAACCAATTCGTTAAGCAAATCAATCATTAACTTACCTTTTGGAATTATCGCCGAACACAAACGCCGTTCACCTTCGAAAGCGACAATCAATCACAATTTGTCTGTGGAAGAAGTGGTAAAAGGCTATGAAAACGCCGGCGCAAGTGGGATTTCGGTTTTGACAGACAGTCAGTACTTTGGTGGATCTTTAGACGATTTACTTTTGGCGAAGGCCTCAGTAAACACACCGCTATTGCGCAAAGAATTCATCATCGATGAGTACCAAATTTTAGAAGCCAAAGCCAATGGTGCCGATGCTATTTTACTGATTGCCTCTGTTTTGACCAAAGCCGAAATCAAATCATTATCAGAGTTTGCTCATTCTATTGCTTTGGAAGTACTATTGGAGGTACACAATCTGGAGGAATTGGAGAAAAGCATTATGCCGAGTCTTGATATCATTGGCGTGAATAATAGAAATCTCAAGACATTCGAAGTGAGTTTGCAGACCAGCATTGATTTGGTTACCCAAATCCCAAATGACTTTGTTAAGATTTCTGAAAGTGGTTTGACAACAACTGATGACATACGATTGCTAAAAAGCTACGGATTTCAAGGCTTTCTAATCGGAGAAAACTTTATGAAAACGGATGATCCCGGTGCGGCTTTGGAACAATTCATCAATCAATTGAAAGCGTAATGGAAACAAAAATCAAAATATGCGGCATGAAGTTTCCTGAAAACATTATGGAAATAGCAGCAGTACAACCTGACTATTTAGGCTTTATTTTCTACGATAAATCGCCGAGAAACTTTGAAAATGAAATCCCTGAATTGAAAAAGGCGATCCAAAAAGTAGGCGTTTTCGTCAATGCTACTTTGGAATATATTATGGAAAAAGTTCACCAGAACAATTTGGATTTAGTACAATTACACGGTGAAGAAAGTCCGGAACTTTGCCATCTATTACAACAAAGAAAGCTTAAAGTGATAAAATCGTTTAATGTAGACAACCAATTTAATTTTAATAGTTTAAGCATTTATTACAATTACTGCAACTACTTTTTATTCGACACCAAAGGCAAGTTATACGGAGGCAACGGAACCGCATTCGATTGGCGTATTTTGGAAAGGTATTATTTAAACAAGCCTTACTTTCTCAGTGGCGGCATTGGTCAAGAAAGCCTAAGCGATTTAAAAACATTCTTCCAAAAAGACTATGCTAAGAAATGCCTAGCCATCGACCTCAACAGTCGATTCGAGATTGAACCCGGATTAAAAGAATCGATAGCTCTAAAAACATTCATTCAAAATTTAAAACAACAACCATGAAATCAAGATACAGTGTCAACGAAAAAGGCTTCTACGGCGAATTTGGCGGTGCTTTTATCCCCGAAATGCTCTACCCAAATGTGGAAAAATTGCGCCGGCAGTATTTAAAAATCTCATCCGAACCTTCTTTTCAAGACGAATTTAAAGCACTTCTAAAGGATTATGTCGGTCGCCCTACTCCGTTATACTATGCTGAGCGACTTTCGGGACAATTCGGCGCTAAAATCTACCTTAAACGCGAAGACTTGTGTCACACCGGCGCACACAAAATCAACAACACGATAGGACAAATCATTTTAGCCAAGCGATTGGGCAAAACCCGAATTATAGCCGAAACCGGCGCGGGCCAACACGGCGTTGCCACGGCAACGGTTTGTGCGTTAATGGACTTGCGATGTATTGTGTATATGGGAGAAGTCGATATCGAACGCCAAGCACCGAATGTGGCGCGCATGAAAATGCTCGGCGCCGAAGTTCGTCCGGCGAGTTCCGGGTCTAAAACCCTGAAAGACGCTACCAATGAAGCCATTCGCGATTGGATTAGCAATCCCGAAGATACGTTTTATATTATCGGTTCTGTAGTTGGCCCACATCCTTATCCCGACATGGTCGCGCGGTTCCAAAGCGTGATTTCAGAAGAGATTAAAAGTCAGTTACTCGAAAAAGAAAACCGTAAAAACCCTGATTACATCATCGCCTGTATTGGAGGCGGAAGCAATGCTGCCGGGGCTTTCTATCACTTTTTAGATGAAAAAAGCGTAAAGTTGATTGCCGTGGAAGCTGCCGGAAAAGGTGTTGATTCCGGCGAAAGTGCCGCTACTTCAGTCTTGGGCAAAATAGGCATTATTCACGGAAGCAAGACTTTGTTGATGCAAACGAATGATGGCCAAATCACCGAACCCTACTCTATTTCAGCGGGATTGGATTATCCCGGCGTTGGCCCGATGCACGCTAATTTGCACCAAACCCAAAGAGCAGAATTTATTGCCATTACTGACGATGAAGCGATGCAAGCCGGAATCGAATTAGCCCAAACCGAAGGCATCATTCCGGCGATAGAAAGCGCTCATGCTTTTGCCGTTTTGAAGCATAAAAAATTCCTACCAAATGATGTGGTGGTTATCAATTTATCCGGTCGTGGCGACAAAGACTTGAATACTTATATTAACTATTTTAAATTGTAGAAATGAATCGTATCCAACATAAATTATCAAACGAAAAAAAAATACTATCTATCTATTTTACAGCAGGATTTCCTATGTTAAACGATACTAAAAGTTTAATAGAGAAATTAGCTAAAAACAACGTTGACATGATAGAAATCGGACTGCCTTTCAGCGATTCTTTAGCCGATGGTCCTACCATACAAGCAAGCTCTACGCAAGCATTAAAAAATGGCATGACAACAACTATTCTTTTTGAGCAATTAAAAGACATCCGAAGCACGATTGATATCCCGCTGATCATTATGGGTTATTTTAATCCCATGCTACAATTTGGCGTAGAACATTTCTTGAAAAACTGTCAAGAAACCGGTATCGATGGTTTAATCATCCCTGATTTACCGCTTGAAATCTACCTTTCAGAATACAAAGAACTGTTTGACGCCTATGGCATTGCAATGATTTTCTTGATTACACCACAAACTTCTGAGGAAAGAATTCGATTGATCGATGCCAATTCGAATTCGTTTATCTACATGGTCAGCAGTGCGAGTGTAACGGGAAGCAGAGATAGTTTTGACAAAAATCAGCTCGCGTATTTTGAGAGAATTGCGGCTATGAAGTTGAAAAATCCTCAAATTATCGGATTCGGAATTAGCAATAAAAGGACGTCTGAACAAGCTATTAAGCATCAAAAAGGCGCCATTATCGGAAGCAGTTTTATACAATATATCTCGGAAAACGGAATTAACAATATTGAAAATTTCATCCGAAATATACTTTAGATAAATAATCATATAGCTCTGAAAAACAATTTTTTAAATAGTCAGCATAGATTTTACTTATAATGGCTTATTTGAAACTACCACCGCCCTACTTATTAAGCTAATCACTTAGTTATTAACAATTTGTATTGTTTCTGAAAACAATTTGCTAAATTTGATTTAATACTGTCAAAAACAACCAACAAAACCAAATTATCATGGGACTATTTAACAACCGAGAAAAGAAACTCATTGAGGAACTTCACCAAAAAAGCGAAAGCCACCACAAAGAGATCAGCAAAGAAATTGAGGACCTGTTAGAAGACCTAACTACTGAGTATGACGAGAACCAAGAAGTAGTAAGTGAGTTCTCTTATTTTGTAGAAGAACTGCAAACCAAGTTAAGCCCGGAAGATGCGCAACGACTCCAAGACTTCACCTCTCGCCTAACGAAAGTAAAGCGATGCGCTAAGAAAGGCGTTGAAGCCATGCGCGAACTAGCACGAGACCAACGAAAGATTAGCCGGGAAACCAGTTTAGAATATCAAGAATATTATTATATGCGATAATGTAAAGCCTCTTTTTTAAGGGGCTTTTTTTCTTTTGGTTTGCTTGTAGGTTGGGTTTTGTAGTGATTTTGTACTCTTTTTTATATATTTGATATGGGAGAAAGTAAGCTTCTTGCCTGCATATTGATAATGAAAAGGTAGATATATCTGTAAGCTATTTAAACATCACTTTACAGAAAGACCTTGCAGGCATTTGGCAGACTGCGGAAAACAACATAAGTTAATAAATATGGAAATATCGAACTGATTTAAACTTTTTAAAAATAAAGGAAGCCATGCAAAAATTACAATTTAAAAAAGAAATAAACGCATCAGCTCAAAAAGTATATGAAACGATGCTGGGCTTAAAGAACAAAGCCACTTACGAATATTGGACAGCAACTTTTAACCCTACTTCCAGTTACGAGGGTAGCTGGAACAAAGGAAGCAAAATACTTTTTGTGGGGACAGATGAAAATGGTAAAAAAGGAGGAATGGTTTCTGAAATTGTAGAACACAAGCCTGCCCATTTTATTTCCATTCGGCATTACGGATTTTTGGACGGAGATACCGAAGTAACCACAGGTGAACAAGTAGAAAAATGGGCAGGCGGACACGAAAATTACAGCTTTCACGAACATAATGGCATTACAACAATTACTGTGGAGATGGATAGTATTGATGACTATTTGGAGTACTTCAATAACACTTATCCAAAAGCATTGGAAAAATTAAAAGAAATTTCAGAACAGTAAAAAGAACAATTGATACTGATAATAAAACTACACCTAACAGCCGTTCGCAAGCAACTGTTCCAACCTTTCATCCATCAACAACCTTAAACCCAAACTTAACTCACAACAAAAATGACACTTAAAATGCGACATATAATCATAGCGTTGTTTTTTTCGCTTTTCGGCACTATTTTGTTTGCACAAAATTCTCAGACAGACTACATCAAGAAAGACAGTATAATTATTATTGAAAAACAGCCCGATAAAGGATTTTACAACGATTATATTCTATTTATTCCGAAAGGAACTAAACTGAACAAAAAGACATTCCTACTTGTAGAACCTAACAACACGGGTAAATTAACAGACAGCATTGAAATTCATAAAAAACATGCTATCGACTTAGCCTCTGTAAGTTCCGTAGGGAATAATATCTCTACTGAGTTAAGAATACCTTTACTCGTCCCCATTTTTCCAAGACCGGCATCAAAACCATTGACTTATACCCACGCCTTAGACAGAGATGTTATACTAGAACAATCAACCAATTTGAAACGACTCGACTTGCAGTTGTTGGAAATGATAAATGATTCCAAAAAAGTTTTAAAGGCATTGCAAATTGAAGTAGAAGATAAATTTTTTATGAGCGGTTTTTCAGCTTCTGCGACTTTTACCAATCGTTTTTCATTTTTACATCCTAACAAAATACAAGCATTAGCCATCGGTGGGTTTAACGGAGAACTAATGCTTCCGCAAAATGAAATCAACGGCAATAAACTCAACTATCCGCTGGGAACGAATGATTATGAAAAAATAGTCCAGCAAAAATTTGACTTTAAAACCTACCAATCAATTCCTCAAATGATCTACATGGGTGCATTAGATGATAACGATGCGGTGCAATTTGATGATGCATACAGCAAAAAAGAACGAAAAATAATCAATGACAACATCGGGGCAACCGTACAAAAAAGATATGTAGCCTGTCAAGATTTCTATTTGAAGTCTAACATCAATGTCACCTTTAAAACATATGAAAATGTGGGACACTGGACTACCTCAAATATGAATCTGGAAGTTATTAAATTCTTCTTAGGCCAAATGAATGCAAAATAGAAAACTACCGCTAACCACAGTTTCAAGTAATAACCCATTCTGTCTTCCTAAACCAAAAAAACTACTACCTAGAAGTTTAACTATCTCTAGAATTGAATAACATCCTACTACTTCATCCCCGGAAAGGTTTTAATCTTCACCCGAAAAGTATTTTTGTAATTTCAACAAGCTTTTTCACTCAAAATCCTCTAACACCAAAGTGAGCCTCTTTCCCATCACTTCCAATCTCCTTCCCACAACTCTCCTAACAACATTCATTTTAAGTTAATTTTTTGATGAAATAACTCTCTTTTTATATATTTGAAAAATAGATAATTTTTAAAAAAAAGCAGAATTCAAGTACACAATCAACTCAAATACAGTCATAAAATAATGAAATCAAGAAATCTATTAAAACTGTCACTTTTGTTTATTGGAATCTTATTATCCGGTAACTTCATTTTTGCGCAAACCAAGACAGAAAAAGAAACTTTAAGCATTGATACGGACCATGCTGCTATAACCATGGAAGCTAAAAAAGTTGGTTCTTATCTAGAAGTAAGAGTGTATAACAATCACAATATTACTTATAACATAACCTTTTCTACTGAGGTAACCTTAAGAGGAAACAAAGGTGAGATAACGAAAACACTCCAAACATCCGGCGAAGTAGCACCTAACAAAAGTAATTATGCTTATGCCCATATTGGCGAAGCTGATCCGGCCACTACTACTTATTTCTCCTTAGAAAATGCTAGAAATATTAATTTCTCCGCAAAACCCATCAATACACAAGCAGCGCAAGAAAGCACCACTAACAATCATCAAAACACTAACACCACCACCACAGCCAACAGCGACCCAAGACCCGGAGCCAATGCATCAGTACAAGAACTGGCCGCCTGGCAAAAAAGACAATATGCTAACACCTCCAGAACTTCAAACAATACAAGTCAAAATAATTATACTAGTAACAACACTGCTACATCTACCCAAAACACCTCAAACAACGGAGTAACCCAAGCAGACCTTAATGATTTATTAGAACGAAACAGACAAGAAAGCAACAGAATTTTAGGCCTGTCTCCCTCTACTGCCAATAAAACAGCAGAACAAACAGCCGGTGACGGAATAATGGGAATAGCTGATGCCTGGGTCAAATCTCGACAAGAACGAGAAGAACGGGAAGAACGTGAAGAAGAAAAAAAACGCATAAGAGCAGAAAACGAAAGAATTGAAAGAGATGAAAGGCTAAGAAAAATCAGCAACCGAAGTATCATTATCAATAAATACCAACCCAAAGAAATCCCACTATCTTCCAGGGAAAAAGCTCCTAAGCTCTTTTACTTTATCTATGCCTTTGATAACGCTAATTTAAACCAAGAATATGGTGCCGCGGTTTATGTGTCTAACGTATTCGAAATAGGCACTTTTAATGATGGAACCAGAGCTTATACCTCAACCGTCAAAAAAGAAATTGAATTCCTAACCAAATACACCGAAACACTACATGGTTATTATTACACCGCCGATGAAGCCGAGAAGCTCCGTCAGTCTTTTATTTCTTTGCTGCAAGATAATGGTGTAGCCATTTACAATATTAGCTACAAAGGAAAGCCAAGCACTAAAAAAGACAATGCAAACTCGGAAACCAATAAAAAACCCGACTCCAAATATGGAAAATCCATTATTATAAACGACCAAAATTTAGCTCCGGCAAAAATAAACACTTCTAAACCAACAGAAGTACCAAAAAGAAACATCGAAAAAGCAGAAGAAGAAAAGAAAAAAAGCAAATACGGTAAAACCATTAAAATAGAGTAATCATGAAACAATTAATTATATTTTTTTTAGTTTGTTGCAATCTAGTAACTTTCGCTCAAGGCGGTGCTCTGGCAGACCTTAAATTTGAAGAAGTCGAAATAGCCTTCAACAAACAAGATTATGAAACCACAATTAAAAAACTAGATGAGTTTGATAAGGTTTTTGGCTCGGTTACTTCAAAGTCTTTGTATTTGAGAATTGTTTCGCAGGACATCATACACGATTATTATGATATTAAATCTCCAATTCTTATAAATCTCAGTAAAAATACGAATGCTTATTTAAAAGCGTTTCAGGACGGCGAATTAGACGATAGGTATAGAGAGGTTTATGCGATATCTGAAAGAGTGAGTAAAGCTTTAGAAGTAAAAAAATGGAAAGAAGCTTCTGAATATTTAAAAGGTGTGAACGCGTATGACAGGAAAGCCTATGACGAAGCCATTAACTGGTTTAAAAAAGCAGAGCTAAACGGAAACCTTGCTGCAAAACATCATATTGGTTTAATTCAGTACACTCAAAAAAACGAAAAGGAAGCAATTGAGTACTACTATAAAGCTGCCAATGCTGGATACACGCCTGCAATGAGGATTATAGCTCGTATTTTAAATAGAGGAATTGATGGCATTCTAGTTAAAAGCCAAAGAGAATCATTAGAATGGTTTTTAAAAGCCGCTGAGAATGGCGATTCGGAAGCAAATTATTACGTAGGGGCAATGTACTATTATGGCGAAGGTGCTGAAATTAATAAACCAGAAGCTTATAAATGGTATTTAAAGGCAACCTATAAGGGTAATGCTGACGCAATGGAAGCGATTGCAATGCAATATCATTCAGGCCAAGGAGTAACTCAGGATTTTGAAAAAGCTATGTATTGGTATAAAAAAGCACTAGATAAAGGTAAAACGCCTTACAATAATATTGGTGCACTTTACTATAGTGGTAGCGGCGTTTCTAAAGATTATGCTGTAGCATTAAGTTGGTATGCAAAAGCGGCAAACGCTGGCGACATGAGAGCATCAAATAATGTTGGGGAAATGTATTTAAATGGAGAAGGTGTTGAAAAAAATTATGACGAAGCGTTGAATTGGTTTAAAAAAGCACTTGAGAGCAACTCAACGGAACATAAGGAAAGAGCTAAAAAAGGAATAGGAACCTGTTATTATGAACTTGGGAATGATTTTTTTAATAAGCATGATTATACAAACGCCCTTGAGAATTATAAAAATGCTTTTTCATATGATAAAATAAGTGCTAAATATAAAATTGCCGAAATGTATCGTAATGGTTTTGGCGTTGAAAAAAATAAAAAGACCGCAAAAGAATGGGAAAATAAAATGGGTACAAAAATGGAAATGACAAATTCTTTAATGGAGAGCCTAATTAAAAAAGATTAAATTTCGGTATACCTTTAAAATTAAATCATGAAAAATATAGCTAGTACAATATTTTTATTCCTATCCATCTTAACTTTCGCACAAGAAAGCGCCTTAGCCGATCTTAAATTCGAAGAAGCAGAAATAGCCTTCAACAACAAAAACTACTCCTTAGCCCTTAACAAAGTAGACGAGTTTGATAAACTACTCGGAACCATTTCAGATAAATCATTATACATCAGAATCATCTCTTTGCGCAAATTGTTCAATGACCAAAAACTCTGGGAAGACAAAGCGCAATCAGCATTACTCTTCTCACTCCAAAAATACACGGCTGCTTATGTAAATCAGGTGACCGATTTAGACGACAGATACCGCGAAGTATATGACATAAGCCAAGAATTAAAATTTCTTCCTAAAACCGAAGCAGACTATAAAGTCGGCTTGCTAGATCTCAATATAGCCTCCGGAGAATACTTCGCAAAAGTTAAAAATGCAACTTGCGAATACTATAAAAACAACAATAGAAAAATGATTTATGAATGGAAAGGAGTTTGCGAAAACGGCTTTGTTTCGGGTGATGGTATTCTAACGGGTTACTACTTAGGCACCAAAGAAGTGTCTTATCAGTACACTGGAAAAATGAAAGAAGGAAAAGAAAATGGCATCGGTACAGCATTTTGGTATAACTACGAACAAGGGCAA
Organism: Flavobacterium sp. 102; assembly: GCF_003634615.1. Lineage (NCBI taxonomy): Bacteria > Pseudomonadati > Bacteroidota > Flavobacteriia > Flavobacteriales > Flavobacteriaceae > Flavobacterium > Flavobacterium sp. 102. Next base: position 3,287,984 of record NZ_RBKX01000001.1, read on the forward strand.
GCGAAGTACGAAGGAAATTTTGTTAATGGTTCTTTAGAAGGATACGGTGTCTATGAAAACTATAATGTAAAAGCAAGCGGATTATTTAAAGACAATGCCCCTAACGGAGAAGGCAAATTCCTTTTCAAAAGCTCAAACACCGAGTTCAGCGGAATTTTACAAAACGGAAAGCCTTATAACGGCAAACTCGTCAACTTAAACTCCGGTAAAGTCACCCGAATTTATACCAATGGTACTTATCAAGAACAATAACAGAACATCATTTTTCAATAACCTCGCATGAAAAAAATATTTCTATCCTTCCTCTTTCTTAGTATTCAAAGTGCAATGGCTCAAAACGCTATCGCCGATCTTAAATTTGAAGAAGCAGAAACAGCCTTCAACCACCAAAACTACACAGTCACTCTTGACAAACTTGATGAGTTTGATAAAGCCTATGGTACTTTAGCCTCTAAATCACTTTATCTTAGAATTGTTTGTCAAGATAAATTGCTCAATAAAGACATCCTATTTGAAAGCGAAGAACAGTTTGCCTTAATGGCTGCCTTGCGTAAAAATACTACTGCCTATATAAAAGCCATGGAAAGCGAAGAACTCGACGATAAATTTCGGGAAGTATATAGCATTAACGAAAATCTTACTACATACCCTGAAACCCTCAAAGAGTATAAAGAAGCATTAATACAACTTGAGCAAGCCAGTACTATTGATGATTTTGTAAACGTTAAAAACACTACTAACTGTAAATACTTTAAAGACGATAAAAAAAAAGTCATTTACACATGGGAAAGCTCATGCGAAAACGGATTTTTATCGGGCAAAGGTATTTTAACCGGCTATTTTTTAGGCACTAAAGTTGTGTATTCCCGAACGGAAGGTTATTTTGCCAACGGAAGAGAAGAAGGTTACTGCACGGTAACCTGGCAAAACGGAAATAAATTTCAAGGCAATTTCAGCAAGGGCAAAAAAGAAGGTCATGGAGTACTAACCGGCCCTAAAGTAAACTATACAGGCAATTGGATAAATGATAAACTCGGAGGGTATGGAAAATACAGTGATTCCCAAAAAGTAACTATTGAAGGACAATTCAAAGACGGCAAACCCAGCGGACAAGTTATCATCATAAAAAACAAAAACAACACCAAATACGAAGGAACTTATTATAACGACAAACCTGATACCGGCCGTTGGACAGACAAAAACTCAGGTCGTATACTTGAAGAATACATCAACGGAATTTTACAATAACAACCATGAAAAAACTATTTATAACACTACTCCTGCTTACTGCCCAAATCACTTTGGCGCAAAACGCCATGGCCGACCTTAAATTTGAAGAAGCTGAAACAGCCTTTAACAATCAAAACTATACAACTACTATTAAACATCTCGACGAGTTTGATAAACTATATGGTTCAATTACCGCTAAATCATTATACCTTCGAATTGTATCTCAAGACAAACTATTTGAGCCTTCAAAACTTTACGAAAAACAAGATCAATTTACCTTACTCACGTCTCTACGTAAAAATGCGAGTGCCTATCTAAAAGCCATGGAAAGCGAAGGGCTCGATGACCGATACCGCGAAGTTTACACCATCAATCAAAAACTCCAACAATACCCACAAGACAAAGCTACTTTACAAGCAGAAATACAAGCCATCAATGACAATCTGAACAAATACGTCGGTATTTACAACTCAGACCCCATGTATGCCCTGCAAGTTGAAATCACAAAACAAGGCAATACTTTATTCACAGAACTTTTAAACAAAACAGGACCCAAATCAGAAAAACAACCCCTAAAGTTTGTCCGAAAAGACGAATACATCATTGAAGTGTCAAACACCTCACTTAAATTCAACCCAGCAAACGCTTCCTTCACCATGAATCTACAAGGAATAGAATTTGTTCTCAAAAAACAATAACCATAAAACGCATCACCAACAACCGCTTTCAATTTTTTTGAACGGTATACATAAAAACCATGCCTTCATCTTAAGATAAGGTTTCTCTTGGCACGAGATGGTTTTGAAAAGCGCGAAAAAGATATTTTCAGGGTTTATAATGGGCTTATCTTTCCCTTTGTTGGTAATATAAAGATGTGCAGAAAATCAGTCCTCAATTAAGCTTATGCAAGTTGAAAATACAATAAAACTTAATCGCTACTACTTCTTAACAATCATTTTGGTAAACGTTGCTCCTGAGACGACATCCTTCAAAGTCATTAGATAAACACCCTGATTCAAAGAAGAAATATCAATTCTGTTAGCGTCTTTAACCGAAAGCACCAATTGCCCCAAGTGATTATAAAGATCAATGGTCGCAATAGGAACCTCAGAAACAATATTCAAAACGCCATTGGTAGGATTAGGATAAACAGACACCTTATTAGCACCAAAATCTACCACAGACAACGTTTGAACAAATTCAGTCGAGGCAGTATTGGTAATAATAGGAGGATTAAAATCAAAATAAATACCCGCAGTCGCGTTGATAACATCACCCAAGACTACATTGCTCTTTGGTTTAATTTTAAAAGCGACAAAGCCATGAGAGTTGGGTTCATCATTAGTGCTGTCGGGTAAATTAATGTTGTTAAACACAAAACTCACTTCGCTACCGTTACGAATGGTAACGTTACCGTCATGGCTCAAGCTTTCCAATTGCATCGTGGTCCAATCTAGTTTGCTATCCAAAACATGGTCTACACGAACATTAACTGCCTCGGCAGTACCGGTGTTTTGAAAACGGATCAGGTAGTGTAGGTATTCATCGGCATCTTCTATCAGCACTTGGTCACCTTCAATACAAGTAATATCATTAGGGTCATAGGCACCTTCTGCGGTTATTTTACCGGAAAATACATTGTCGTTTTCAGTATTGTCTCCTGTTATCGGGTTTATGGTTGCGGTAATGGTTAATACATCACCAATATTGGTCGTAGGTGGCGCAAAGACATTAAAATACAAGTCGATGATTCTGTATTCAAAAGGATAAATACCGGTAAAATTAAAGGTCAAACTGTTAGAGGTTTGAGAAGATACTGTTTCGCTTGCATTGAGGAAGCTTAATTTCGTACCATCAAACTCAAAAACAACAGAACCACTCAAGAGCGTCAGACCTGCATTTCTATAGACTATACGATAGTTAGTATCAAATCCCGGTCTTGTTCGGGTGATAGGATAAAAACTCACCGCTAAATCATCGATATCACCAATAGGTTCTACACAAAAATTGACTACGTCATTATTACCCAACCCTGTGAAGTTAGACACAAAAGTGGCCGGACTTGGGGTGTAATAATCGGCTTCAGAGGCAACTCTTGTGGTTACACTCCCTACTCCGGTTGTATAAATCTGAAACTGTCCGTTTTCCTGCGTAAACGTAGCATTGGTCGTTGTGTTGTCTGTAGCAACTACTAAAATGCCGCTCAACAACGGATCGGTTCCGTCGCAACCATCGTTTAGCAAATCAAAACGCACGGAACCACTAATACTATTCGCAGGCAGTACGCCTAAATTCTTATGCCATGAAATCTTATCCACTTCAGAGATAGAGACAATATCGAGGGTGTTATTGTTATCAATATCAGCAGCATATAAGTTGTTCGGGCTGATGATTGTTTGCGAAATAATCTGTTGTGTGTTGGCAAAAGCTCCTTGACCGTCTGTATTTTCATACCATGCTATCAGATAGTTATTGCCGGCAGAGGATGAGGCTATATCTATATCACCATCATTATCAAAATCGCCCACAATGACACTTTTAGGATAAGAAAAAAGCGTGCTTACGATTTGAATTGGACCAAAGCTTCCTAAACCATTCAAATTTTTAGACCAACCCAAATAAGAGTTGGAAGAGGTTTGACCAATATCCCCAATGTATACCAAATCCTTATCGCCATCGCCATCAAAGTCGGCTATTTTAGTTGAGTAGGCTTTATAATTACTGGTCTCAATAAGTTGTCTGGTGCCGAAGGTTCCCTGACCATTGAGGTTCAGAAAACGCATCATGCCATAGCTTCCCGCTACGGAAATATCTAAATCACCATCGCCATCCAAATCACCAAAATCGATATCATACATGGTGAAATTAGCAATGTTGTCTATCGTTTGTTGCGGACCAAAGCTCCCTAGCCCAAGGTTCTTGTACCATGCAATTCTGGTGGTTCCCAACGCAAACACATCCATATCTCCATCACTGTCAATATCTGAAAGGTACACCCTAGAGGAATTATACAAGTTCGTATCAATAAATTGTGGCGCGGCAAAGGTGCCCAATCCATCCGTGTTTTTATACCACACCACCGCATTATCTAAATAAGCCGTAGCCAACACATCCTTAAACCCATCGCCATCTACATCGCCAACAAACACCGAAGTCGCACCATTAATCGTAGTAGATATAATGGTTTGCGAATTATGAAAATTGCCTTGACCGTCTAAATTTTTGAACCATGATATTTTATCATCCCAGTAAGAAGCCGCAATAATGTCTTTATTGCCATCGCCATCAATATCTTCAGCCACGACAATACGACCACCATCAATGTGCTTGGTTAGGATATCAGGAGCGAAAGCGCCTGTGCCATCAGTATTTTTATACAACGTAATGTTGTTGTCCGTATTGGTTGCTGTCAGAAAATCTAAATCGCCATCGCCATCCATATCAGCAAAATAAATATCACGTATGTCTCCGGAATTTGGCCCAATGAAGATTTCACTACTGAAATTGCCCGTGCCATCTACATTTTTGAACCAACCGATGGTTTTATCGTCATTAGACCCAAAAATCACATCCTTATCTCCATCACCATCTGCATCCGCTATGCGAACCACCATGGCGCCATCTGCTGTTAAAGACAGCACTTGTTGTGCCCCAAAAGTACCCAAGCCGTCTAAGTTTTCATACCACGCAATTTTATCGTCAGTGGCTGATGCTGATACTACATCCATATCACCATCGCCATCTAAATCGCCGGCATATACCGAAGTAACATAGTTTACTGCTGTCGATATTACTATGCGAGTGCTAAAGGTTCCCAAACCATTATTGTTGTTTTTATACCATGAAACACCGTGAGAACCCGATGATGATGCGTAAGAAGACACTATATCCTTGGCGCCATCGCCATCAAGGTCGGCCAGATAAAAACCCGGAACACCGGAAGCATTGGCATCCACATTTACGGTTGAGCTAAAAGTTCCTAAGCCATCGCTGTTTTTCAACCATCTTAACTTACTATCGCTGGCAGAGGACCACACCAAATCTAAATCGCCATCATTGTCGATATCTGCCGCCATCACTTTGTTGACCAATGTGGCAAACAAAGCCTGTTTCATTACAAACGTACCGTTGCCATCGGTGTTTTCATACCACACCACGTTATTGCCTCCTAGGGAAGCAGCCACCACGTCTATATCGCCATCATCATCAATATCGGCGGCACAAACGCCCCATGGCGCCTGAATGGTTGTTGAAATAGACCGCAGCGTTACTTCATGACCGGTACCATCAAGATTCTCTAACCATACTAATCGGTTGCCAAAGTATGACGAGGCCAAGACATCTTGGTCGCCATCGCCATCAAAATCGGCAGAGGCTACCCCATTAGGCGATTGCACATAGCGCGAAGGGTCTATAACCACATTTTCGACAAACCCGACTTGAGCCTTTGCCAATAGAGCAGAGAATAGTATTAATGAGAAGGTAATTTTTAATTTCATGGCGTTCTTTTTAAAGATTTACAAACTTAAACAATTATCAATCAGTAGCAAGTGCTAATTTAGGATTTGGGATTTAAGGGTTCGCTTGAGCGAGAACGCCATTGGTAAGGTTAGGATATGACGTTACATAGGCGCGCGGACGCCTTACTCAGGTGCGCGGCCCTTGTGCAAGCGCAGGATATAGGTTTTGACAAGCGCGCGGATGCTTTTGTTAAGTGCGCGGACGCTTCTGTTAGGCACGCGAAAGACTTTGACAAGTGCGCGGACGGGTTTGACAAGCACGCGAAGGACTTTGACAAGCGTGCGGACTGTTTTGACAAGCGCGCACTCCTTTGGCAAGCGCAGGATATTAGGTATTTAACGGTTTGGAATGGGAGTATTTTACCTTTTATCGGCTTTTTTTTCCTTTGGTCTGCTTGTGGGTTTGGTTTTGTAGTGGTTTTGCACGCTTTATATATATTTGAGTAAGAAAATATAGCTCTTAAGCATCTATTTAGTTATCATATATATAGGTACATCATCAGCTACAGTAGAGGACATTGCTAACTTTGAATATTTAGATTTAAACAAACAGGCAATTTTAAACTATTGATGTCCGACCTAACAATAACCTAATCCTAACAACTCACAAGAATGTAGAAAAGTTGTAAATAACATTATAAAATAGTAGTTTATGGAAGAGATACTTAATGGGTTTATCAAGCCCATCATCAAACAACCCTCATATATTATTCTAGGTTCTATAATTGGGGCTTTCGGAATGGTTAATGTTCTGGATTCTATTATATTTGCTTTTCTCAAACAACCTTGGTCTCTTATTCCTGTTTGGTTCAGAGAGCTTCTTTTGGTATTTCGAGCTATTCTTCATCCTATGTTTGATTTTTTACTTGGTTGGTTGTCAATTGAACTAGCGGGAGTATGGAAAGATTATTTATCCATGGGAATAATTGTTATGTTCATGCGCGTTAGGTCAACCTCTGTAATCACGGAAGGAATCAAAAAAGAAACCCTGAATTCCTATAAACAGAAAGTACTCCATAAAGAAATAGTGCTCACCAAGAATTCGAACCGTTTTACATGGTTTTTGTTTTACTCAAGCCGCTTGGCTTATGCTCTATTACTATGGCCTGAAAAACTCTTTGGAGCCATGATGCGTTTTTGTACTGGTAATAAGAAAATAGTTGCAGAAGGTTCTCAAGTAAAAGAAGTAGTTCAATCTCAATATGTGGTATTCTTTTCGAGCGTATTTTGGTTTTTAATTATTCTTGTGTTATTTGCCATTTTCAAAGCCGCAAGCATCTCATAGAAACTTTAAGTTGTGCATTATCAGAAAAGCACGACAGCTGCTAACATTATGCTTTTGCTTCCACTGTCACCCTGAGCTCGCCTGTCCTGAGCCCAACGAAGGGTCAAAGGCCTTTTCATAAGAATTTTATGTTAATAACTTAACTAAAAACCACTACTCTTGAGGATTGTTTGCCCTTGACTAATTTTGTAAGTTTGAGAGATTACAAAATAAAACTATGGCATTAAGTTGGAATGAGATAAAAGACCGAGCGATTAAATTTTCTAAAGAATGGGCTGACACTGCTAATGAAGAAGCAGATGCAAAACCTTTTTTAGATGCGTTCTTTGATGTCTTTGGTATTACCCGAAAAAAAATAGGAACATTTGAACACCGTGTCAAAAAAATTTCTGATGCCGATGGTTATATTGACCTGCTATGGAAAGGCACCATTTTAGTGGAAATGAAGAGCCGCGGCAAAAACCTTGACAAAGCTTTTATACAAGCCAAAGATTATACCCACGGACTAAAACAAAACGAACTTCCTAAGTACATCTTGGTTTGCGATTTTGATATTTTCCGCTTGTATGACACCGAAGAACAAAAAACAACCGAGTTCAAACTCGCTGACCTTTACCTAAACGTGCAAAGCTTTGGTTACTTACTTGGTTACCAAAAGAAAGTTTACAAAGAACAAGACCCTGCCAATATCAAAGCGGCGGAGCTGATGGGCAAACTCCATGACCGATTAGAAGAAATAGGTTATGACGGTCATCCGCTAGAAGTGTACTTAGTCCGAATTCTTTTTTGTCTTTTTGCCGAAGACACCACCATATTCAACAAGCAACAATTTCAAGATTATATAGAACAACGAACTGCCGATGATGGTTCAGACCTTGCCGCCCGCATACAAGAACTCTTTCAAGTACTCAACACTCCTATTGACAAACGATTTAAAAATCTTGATGAGCAACTCAATGAGTTTCCTTATGTGAATGGCAAACTGTTTGAAGAGGTATTGCCCTCAGCCAGTTTTGATACTAAGATGCGACAAGCTTTGCTTGACTGTTGCTATATTGATTGGAGTAAAATATCGCCTGCCATCTTTGGATCTATGTTTCAAAGTGTAATGAACCCTAAAGAGCGCCGAAACTTGGGTGCGCATTACACCAGCGAGACCAACATATTAAAACTCATCAAACCTTTGTTTCTTGATGACCTTTGGACAGAGTTTAAAAGCATTAAAACCAACAAAAACAAACTAGCCGAGTTTCACAAACGCATTAGCACTTTAAAGTTCCTTGACCCGGCTTGTGGTTGTGGAAATTTCTTAGTAATTACCTATAGAGAATTGCGTTTGCTAGAACTTGAAATCCTCCGCGCTACCTACAAATCTGGGCAAGGCGTTTTAGACGTTCGCGAGATTATGTATCTCGATGTCGATATGATGTATGGCATAGAGTATGAAGAATTCCCTGCTCGTATTGCCGAAGTAGCCATGTGGCTCATTGACCATCAAATGAACATGATGATAAGCAATGAGTTTGGGCAATACTTTGTACGACTGCCGTTAAAAAAAGCCGCTAAGATTGTGCATGGTAATGCGCTAAGAATTGATTGGAATAATTTAGATGATGCAACACATTTTAACATTAAAGCTAATGTTACCAATATTTATAATGTAAATGAACCTATTGAAACCTATGATGTATTAAACATTTATTCAAAAACAGTAAACGTAAATCCAGTTCATTCGTTGCAAAACTCTAATAGTGGTAAATGTTCATTTGATTATATCGTTGGTAATCCACCTTTTATTGGTAAAAAAGAACAAAATGCAAGTCAAAAAAATGATGTAGAAATTATTTTTAAAGGAATTAAAGGAACAGGTCTAATGGATTATGTTTCTTGTTGGTATGTAAAAGCTGCTCAGTTAATTCATAATACAAAAACCAAAGTTGCTTTTGTTTCAACAAACTCAATAACCCAAGGTGAGCAAGTAAATATTTTATGGAATTTGTTATTAAATTACTACCGTGTTAAAATACATTTTGCTCATAGAACATTTAGTTGGAGCAATGAAGCCAAAGGAAATGCAGCTGTTCATTGTGTAATTGTTGGTTTTGCCAATTTTGACACTAAAAACAAAACAATATATGAATATGAAGATATCAAAGGTGAATCTCATGCAATTAAAGTAAAAAACATAAATCCCTATTTAGTTGAAGCAAAAGATATCTTTATTGATTCCAAAAGGAATCCAATTTGTGTTGTTCCAGAAATAAATTATGGGAGTTTTGCTTTAGATGATGGTAAATATACTTTATCAGAGAAAGACCGTCAAGAAATAATTGCAGAAAATAAAAATTCAGAAACCCTTATTAAACCATTCATAGGAGGAAGAGAGTTACTACACTCTGAAAAGAGATATTGTTTATGGCTCTTTAATGTTAATCCAAATAAAATTAGAGAAAACTCTAAGATAATCGAAAGAGTCAATGCTGTCAAAAAATGGAGGGCAAATAGTGACAGAGTCACTACAAAGAAACTTTCAGAAACACCAACAGTATTTGCTGAAATAAGACAACCGAATTCAAATTATTTAGCTTTTCCAACTGTATCTTCAGTTAATAGGAAATATATTCCTATAGGATTTTTAGAACCAAATATTATTGCTTCAAACCAACTATATATTATACCAAATGCAACTCTTTTTCATTTCGGAGTATTAACATCTCTAATGCATATTAGTTGGATTAAAAATATTTGTGGTAGATTAAAGAGTGATTATAGATATTCAAGCTCTATAGTCTACAACAACTACCCATGGCCGGAAAACCCTACAGACAAACAAGTCAAAGCCATAGAAGAAAAAGCACAAGCTGTACTTGATGCTCGCGCGGCTTTTCCAAATAGTTCATTGGCTGATTTATATGACCCATTAACTATGCCGCCTGCCCTAGTCAAAGCCCACAATGAGTTAGACAAAGCGGTTGATACCGCTTATAGCAAACAAGCCTTTACCAGCGAAGCCAAGCGCATGGAGTTTCTGTTTGAATTATATGAAAAGTATACTGCGGATTTGTTTAGTAAGGAGAAGAAAGGGAAAAAGAATTAGTTTATGGGGAAAGAAGATAAAATTCAAAAAAAAGAAAACAAAAGATTAAAAAATGAATGGAATGCATTTAGAAATTCTGTTTATGAAACTAAATCTAAAAGTCAGGATGATTTTGAAAAATATATTAATATTATCGCAAGTGGTGGTTTAGCTATTACAATAGCTTTTTTTGATAAGATAGTTGATATTAAAATTGCTGAATACATAGCATTAATTATAATTGGCTGGATATTATTAGTTTTAACTTTGGTATCAAATTTAATTTCTCATTATATCTCAATTGACTATTCTCAAAAAACAATTAATGAAATTGATAATGAAGATTACGATAACGTTTTAAATAACGTTGGTAAAAGAATTAAAATAGTAAATCAGATAAATCTATTTTCAATAGGAAGTTTAATAGGCGGAATAACTTTTATAATTGTATTTGTAATTTTAAATGTATCTAATATGAATAATGACAAACCTACTCCAAAACCACAAACACCAAAACCATTAACAGAAGAAAAAGGAAGGCCAATAAATAATCCTCCTCAAAGTAAACCCTCTACAAATCCAAAAAAATAAAAAATGGAAAAGAATTCAAAAAAAGAAATGAAACATGTTGAAGTAAAAGCAGGTCGTACAATTCAAACTCCTTCAAATGCTTTAAAACCCAAAGTTACTCCGTCTCAAGACATAACAAAGAAAAAATAAATGTCGAAGTGTATTGAATGTGGTCAACACTTATCGTACAAGGTAGTTAATTATTCTTCTAATAACTATGGTGTCCTATTATGTATTAAGCATCAAGATTGGATTGAATACATTAGTACCATAACAACACAAGAAAGCTGGGCTTGGAAAATCAAACAAATTCGAATTAGTAATTTTAAAGTAAAAAAATAAACACTACTGTCAACAGCCGTTTCTCGCAATAGCTAAGTTGCTTAGTTACCTTGACGTTTTTTCTTCGCTAAAAAACTTTATCTTTAACAGTAAATAATCTGTTCCACAATTCGCAACTGTAGCAATCTGCGGCACGTTATAGGTAACCTTCACTACGATTGTAAAAAAAACATTGCTAACCATGTGATTGGTAACATTTTTCTATTATATTTGAATTAACAAATTTCAATTAATTTTATTAAGACAAATACCACTCCAAGTCTTAAGAAATAAATAACTAGACACTTTTTTGGTGTGCGTTATTCTTATATCTAGCCATTATAGTACAAATAGTATCGTTTTACTTCCCAGTAAAAGGAAGAAACTTTAATATGTAAACATGAAATAAAAAAACTAAAAAGAGAAAGCCACTACAAGACGTAATAGCTCTCACTGTCAAAAGAAACAATCTTCCAAAAAAGCTAAAATTAACATGTTAAAATTATGAAAAACATATTTAGAAAAATCTTAATTCCTTCAATGATTTGTATTTTGTGCATTATATCAAGTTGCGAAAAAGAGATTTATGAAAATCATCTTAAAAAAGAAGGGAAAAGTAGTGTGACATTCAGGGAATTTCTTTCTGAAACACAAATTAAAAATTTCAAAAAACAAATTAAATTAAAAAATAACCTAACTAATTCTCAAGCTAAGTTTGAAGAAATTCAAAGCTATTACATTATAGACACCACATTAGTAATGAAATACATAGACCCGAACTTAAATGAAAAATACACCTTTAAAATTGTGCCTGTAATTGAAATACCCGACCCAAATGAGCTATATAATTTAGTTTATAGTAAAGAAAATGATGTTTGGGAGTTTAGCATATACATTCTAGAAAAAAACGAAGCAATTATAGATTATTATGATTATGAAAGTTTAACTAAAATCTATGATAGTAACCAAGTAAATTTTACCCCAACTATGCTTTGTTTTAGTACCATTTATCACTGTACTCGAACAGGGAGTTGTACTGCCACATTCTGTGATCAATGTCTTTTGTGTACCACCCCTATAATTAATCCTTGTGATGATCCAAGCCTAGCAGTCGGATTATATGCAATACAAGACTTGTTTTTAGCAAACAATGGTCCAAGCGGAGGCGGCGGAAGTCCATTAACAGAACCATGCACTTCATTAAAAAATCTTGCAAATCCGCAGAGAGGAAATATAAAACCGTTAATTGATTCCCTAACACAAAAGGTAACCTCTCCAAATTCTAATAAAGAATTCGCTATAAGTTTTAAAAGAAACTCGAATCCAAATCCAACCTCTGAGGATGATGAAAATATTTACACCAACACACTAATAAACACTGGGCTAGAATCAACTGTGCCAATACCTTACGGTGATGAATACATTGGTGGCGCACATAATCATACTGAAAAAGGTCATGATATGTTTTCATTTAGCGATGTCAGAGTTTTAATGAAAGCCTATAATGGTGCGTCACTGGGTAGGAAATCAGATGTTGTATTAATACTAGTTTGTAAAGATAATTATACTGGGGTAGTACATAAATATGCTATAAAAGTTGATAATATTGATAGTTTAAATAATCAAGTATTTACAAAAATGAATGACGCAGATTATGCAGGTCTCCCCGAAATAGACATACTAGATAGGCTAAATAAAAAAATAGGTCAAAAATATGATAATAATTTACCTACGCTAGAAAAATGCTTTCTTCAACAATTTGGTGCGTTTGGCATATCTTTATATAAAACTGACAACGACGATTTATCAAATTGGCAAAAATTAGAGCTAGAATCAACAGGTAATCTTGGAACTGGAAATCAATTAAATGTAAAACACACACCTTGTAATTAAAAAATATAATCATGAAAAATATAGTCAAAATATTATACGTATTCATAATCGTAACTAGCTGTAAAGCTCAAGTAATTGACATTGCGCAGCAAACCGGAGATCAAATAACAGGAGCTTATTATAAAGATACGCAAAACTTATTGAACACATTTGAGGGAACTTATTTTTATACAGATGGATTAACCTCTCTAAAAATTATATTTCAAAAGAAAGTAATGTCTACGCCAGCAAATAACAGATTCTATGAAGATTTACTTATAGGTGAATACCAGTATGTTGAAAACGGAGTAGAAAAATCAAATACACTTTCTAATTTAAATACTAATTATTCAAACGGATGGAAATACAGCATAGATGGAAACTCAGTTATAGGTTTTGGAAACCCCGGATGTAACGAATGTTTATCAAATGAAAAAGCATTAAAATTAGGAATAGTTGAAGACTCAACCAATAATCAAGGTATTTTATATGTTAGAAAAACAATAATTCAAGGTCAACAAGCTATTGAAGTTACAGTTGAATGGGAAGGAATAAAAGCTAGGGATATAAATGATTCAGAAATACAACAACCAACAATACCTAGCCAAACTTTTATTTTAATAAAGCAATAATATCATTCGAAAAAATAAAATCAAGAACACCTTAAATTTTTAAACACTATGTCATCAACATCATAAGTAGACACGCAAAAAACATCAATAAAAAATAACCCTCTAAACAAAAACCACAACCGCCGGTAGCACTATGGCGCAACCAACAAGCAAACTAACTGCTAGCCCACTTAGGAAAAAGTGTTTAACATAGTTAATTATAAAGTTTTTAATTCGTGAAATCAATAGTGCTTTTTGAGGATTTTTAGTGTTAGAAGTTTGACTTGCGAGAAAAAGGGTTATTTTTGTTTAAAGCTATTGCCAAAACCAAAAGACACTAATAGGACAACAGTAAAATACTACCGTGATTAGTACTTAACCAAACGAGAAAACAACATCGATTGTATATATTTAGACTATGAATACAGCAACTAAACCCAAACACATTGGTCGCAACATCAGCCGCATCCGCGAACTCCGTCAAATGAAACAAGAAGTATTGGCGATGGCTATAGGTGTGAGCCAGCAAACTATTTCTACCATTGAAAACAGCGAAACTGTTGATGAAGAAAAGCTAAAACAAATTGCAGAAGCTTTAGAGTTAGTGCAGAAGCCATTAAAAATTTTACAGAAGAATCATTGATAAATATCATTAACAATACATTCTCAGACTTTAAAGATAATTCATCAGCCATTAATTATGGCTGTACCTTTAATCCTTTAGATAAAGTGATAGAACTTTATGATGAAAAAGAAAAACTTTATGAACGGTTATTACAAGTCGAAAAAGACAAAGTAAGCTACTTAGAAAAGTTGCTTAATAAATAAACCCATAATTATAGTTTACGTTTGCAAAAGCCTTTCGAAAGAGAGGCTTTTTTGTTAGCTAAGTTGTTGATAATTACAACCTCAAAAATCACAAACATTAAAAATTTGTAATATTTTTACATACAATGCTTTACTCAAAAAGTATGTTGCTATTAATTCTTACAAGTCTAAATTAGGAATAGATGTATGATAAAATAATACAACATATAAATTAGATAGCTGAAATGATTTTGACGTATAGAATATTCAACAACATATAGACAAAAATAAAATGATTAAATATTTAGAAAAATTACTTTATCAGAAAACCGAAGGAACTCAAAGCGAAATTTTATTTGCTCAATGGAATTATGATAAAAAAGTAATACCTACTGCGTTAAATGCTGTTTCTAATTTGTTTCCACATTACAGTCTTCATGACGAATCGCATTCAATTACAATAATTAACAACATAGTTAGAGTATTAGGCAAGGAAAAAATAGAGAACCTTTCCGCTATTGATATTTGGTTGATTTTAGAAGCTAGTTATAGTCACGACATTGGTATGGTGGTATCTAGCGAAAAACTCATAGAAGCTTTAGGCTCTAGTGATTTTATAGATTTTTTTATTGAAATTCAACAGGATAAAAAGAATGGTTTAAATGATTTTGCAAATCAATTCAAAATTGAAGAAAGAAAAATAAAATACAACTCAAGTGAATTAAACCTTGAATTTCACGATGGCATTAAATTTATCCTTGCTGAGTACTTTAGAAGAAAACATTCAGACAGATCAAAAGATATTATAATTAATCCTAAAGATGAGTTACAATTATCATCACCAAGAGGTGTAATTCCACAAAGAATTTTTAAAATATTGGCTGACATATGTTCAAGTCATACAAAAAACTTTGATGATGTAATGAAATTGCCTTTTTGTGAAGTTGGGATTGATATTGAAGATTCACATCCAAGATTCATTTCTTGTCTCTTAAGGATTGGTGATTTATTAGACTTGGATAACAATAGGTTTTCTGAGGTGATGTTAAGAACATTAAGTAAAATACCTATAGACACATTAAATCATAAAGCAAAACACCTTTCAATAGAATCATTTAGAGTTGATAATGAAATAATTGAAGTTGAAGCTAAATGTTTTGATTATGACACTGCAAATATTACTCAACATTGGTTCAATTATTTAAATTCTGAAATAACTCAACAAATGATTAATTGGAACAAAATTGTTCCTTTTAAAGAATTCGGTTATTTACCTACCATTGGGAATTTAAAGGTAGAACTTTTAAATTATGATTATATTGATGGTAAAAAGAAACCAAAATTTTCAGTAGATACTGATAAAGCGCTGGAATTATTACAAGGCGCTGGTATTTACGAAGGTGCTTATCAATGTATTCGAGAAATTTTACAAAATGCTGTTGATGCATCATTATTGAGAATTTGGCTGGAGTATAAAGATGAATTGGATTTAGTATCTCCAAATACGATTGATTTCAATAAAATTACAAAACAATTTGCAATTAATGTAGAAATAAACGAAAAGGAAGTAATTGGTGATAATAAAATTTGGGAATTCAGTATTACTGATAAAGGAATCGGTTTATCAACATACGATTTAAACTATTTGATGAATACAGGAAGTTCATCAAAAAATCGTAAAAAATTAAATATTATTGATACAATGCCAATATGGCTTCGTCCTTCTGGAACTTTTGGAATTGGTTTTCAAAGTATATTTATGCTTACAGAGCAAGTAAACATAGAAACTAAAAGTTTTTTTAATGAAGAATTTCAAATTATAGAACTTAATAGTCCAAACTCCATTAAAGATGGAGGGATTCTAGTACAAAAGAAAAAAACAAGTCATAAAATAAAGCCTAGTACAAAACTATCATTTAATCATAAAACTAAGGCAATCCCAGATAGTTGGTCAATAAAAAGTGAACATAAAAATGCTAGCAGAATTGCTCATAATTATGATCCTTTCTCACATGAATCTTTAGATATAGAATTAGGAAAAATATTCGACGAAATATTTGATTTCTCATTAAAAAGCTATATTCCAATTAAGTTGCATCTTAATAAAACTGAAATTGATACACATAGCAATAAAAATAAATTCAAATATTTTGATGAAGAAAATTCATTGGAATTAAATATCCATCATGGTAAAAAAGAAAATGGTTGGAGAGTTGTCACTTATTATAAAAATCAAAAAGCGGACAATAGTCTTAATACAATGTTTTTAGGTTTTGAATTAAATATTCACAAACACAAAGCCTCAGAGGTTTTAACCTTAAATCGAAATAAGATTAAACCTGAATACAATCACAAATTAAGAGAACAACTTTTCACAAGTGCCTTCAAAGTAATTATTGAAAACTTTTTTGAAATATTTCAGGATGAAGAGTCCAGAAGTATTGGAAGTATGTTTTTAAATTATTACCATAATTATTATAATTTTTTAGGACATTTCGACATTAAAAAATTTAATCAATGGCAGAAACTAAAAATAGCTGTTGCAGACAAAAGTATTGAAATGTATAAACTTCTTAATAGTATTGAGACAGTAAAATTAGTTTATGACAATAGAGATTATTTAAAATACGGTGATCTTTATGAATTAAAAGGAAAAGAACTTATCATCAACTTTAGAGGAACAAGACCTGCGTATGATTATACTACTTTTCTTTTACATAAAATAAGTGAAGTTATGTCTTCAATAGTAAAAATTGAAAATGTTGAAACTAGTTTAAAAGAAATTTATTTTTCAAAAAAGAAACAAAAAAGTTCTGTAAATGAATCCGAAATAAAAAAGATTTTAATCAAAACCAAAACAAGTTTTTATTCGTCAAGAAGTATTATTCCATGTACAGAAAAATACCTCAAATTAAGATTAAATGATAATGCAAATGAAAGTTATGTATATCAATATGTATTTGATTATAATATTAATTTACCCTATCCAAAGATGCTTTCTCCATTTATTTCATGTGAAGGTGAAAATGACATTACTAATCTAGAAATTGTATTAAACGACAAACTTTATGAATGGGTTTATAAAAATAGATATGATAGTAAAACAAAATTAATTGAGATAAAAAATAGTTACGAAGAATTTATTAAAGAATTTAAAATTGAAGAACTAAATTAGTATAATCACCCAGATAACATATGTTAAAACTCATGGCTAGTTTTTCGGTAAGTTGCCCGACAGCGAGGATTTACAATCCGTGCCTAAAAAACATCAAACCTTTAAAAAGGTAGAGGGCTTGAACAGTTTCCCGTCCGCGCCCTCATACAACTTGTAGCAGGAACGGAACGTTAATTTTCCGTTCCTGCGTTTATTATAATACAAATGTAAACAAAACATTTATATCTTTATGAAAGAAAGGATCTCATAGAACCTAAACAGTTCTGATGAGGCAATCAGTTCTACTAAGCGAAAGAAGTCACTCTTTCGCTTTTTTTTTTATAAAAGCCACCAAAACCCAACAGCCCAGATTTACAATCCGTGAAAATCTGTCTAATCTGTGTTATCCGTGGCCAAAAACTTTGCAACACATAACAGCGCTATTTTAAACCCAAAAAGTGCCTGTCAAACATCGAAAAGTACCTAACAAAACCCGAAAAGTGCTGAACAAAACCCGAAAAGTACCTAACAAACATCGAAAAGTGCTTGTCTAAGTTCGAAAAGTGCGTAACGAAACACGAAAAGTGCCTAACAAAACCCGAAAAGTGCCTGAGTAACATCAAAAAGTGCCTGAGCCTCTTCAAAAAGTGCTGATGCATTTCGTAAAAAGCCCAAAACCTTCCCCAAAACACACATTTTAAACCATTTATGCCTTTTCACGACGTTTTTTTGTCAAAAATATCTTCCTACAATCGCAACAATCGTCATTATTACAAAAAAGCACGACAACAAATCTTACATTTTGTTAAAAATACTTTAAAACCAACAAGTTAAAAAATAATTTTGTTACGATATTCTTACAATATAATTCAAAACACTAACAATACAATAAAAATGTATTTTCTGTCATTTTTCATTTGTTTCGTACGAAAATATTTCTATAACTTTGACCCGAAGATAGAACCCAAATCTATCACAGTATTAACTTAATTTGTTTATTATGAATCAATTACAAGAGCGCAAACGCTCCATGTACTACGTTGTCGAAGATTTTCTGGCAACCGTACCAGCGGCTACTTTAGCCACACTACCACAGTTTGAAAACAACCTTGTGCTATTTACCGATACGGTTGGACTCATCAGAGCCGAAAGCGAAAGCCAAACAACGAACCGCATTGGGTATAGAATTGTAAAAGACGATTTGAAACTAACCATGACGCGAGAAGCCATTGACGTTGCCACACGCATTAGAGCCTATGCCATTAACGAAGGGAACACTGTACTGCGCGAAGAGATGAATCAAAGGATGAGTAATCTTTATAAAAGAGCTGACACGGTGTGTGCCGATATCTGTTGGTTTATCCACGGCAAAGGCACGGAGCTCTTAGCCGATGTTGATCCCTATGGCGTAAAACAAGACATGCTCGATGAACTTAGCGCCAGTATCACCGAGTATGTTGCTTATATCCCCAAACCAAGGGCCGGTATTGTAGAACGCAAACAAGCCACCGCCGAAATGCAGCAACTGTTTGCCAACAGCGACAGCATCCTTAAAACAATGGATGCACTCATGACCATGCTACAGTTTACCGACCCCGAAGTATACAAAAGCTATTTCTCGAGCCGAAAAATCATTCGTCCCGGCTATCGCACACTTTCCCTGCGCGGCCTAGTGACAGACGCCGAAGGTTTACCTATTGCAAAAGCCAATGTAATCATAGAGAACGCCAACATTTATAGAAAAACAACAGACGTTGGCGGCTTTGAAATAAAAGACCTCGCCAGCGGTATGTATACCGTAACCATTAACAAGCCGGGCTTTGTAGAAATGCGCACCGTAGTAGCCGTTACTGCTACTCAACGCAGCGAAATAAATATTGTCCTTTCAGAAGTGGCAAACAAAACCGCGAAAGTAGCTTAGTAATTAGATACCACTCAATAATGCGGAAAAGCACCTTGTAATGAGGTGCTTTTTTTGTTTTGTAAACCTGAGTTTAGGTTATCGTGTAAAAACCAACGTATTCCCTTTACTCAAATTAGCATCAAAGGCATAGCCTTCGTAGTTAAATCCTTTTAAATCATCAATAGTTTCCGCGTTAGTGTCTATAATATAACGCACCATCATGCCTCTCGCTTTTTTGGCAAAAAAACTAATCATCTTGAGTTTGCCGTCTTTATAGTCTTTGAATTCCGGCGTAATAACCGGCACTTTCAACGTCTTAGTATCCACCGCGCTAAAGTATTCATTACTCGCCAAGTTGATAAACAGTTCGTCTTTTTGCAATTCGTCATTCAAGGCTTTGGTAATGGTTTTTTTCCAGAACTCATAAAGGTTTTTGCTTTTACCAATCGCCATAGACGTTCCCATTTCCAGTCGGTACGCCTGCATTAAATCTAACGGTTTGAGCAAGCCATACAACCCTGATAAAATGCGGAGCTTGTCTTGTAACACCGCTAACTTCTCTTCGGGCAAAGTATAAATGTCCAAACCAATATATACATCACCATCAAAAGTAAAAATGGCCGGTCTGGCATTCTCAGTAGTAAACGGCGTATGCCATTCTTGATTGCGTTGCCAATTGAGGTCTGCCAACTTATCCGAAATGTCCATAAGTTCCATCAGCTGCTTGGGCTTTTTCTTCTTCAACGTTTTCTGAATCGTTTCGGCTTGTTTCAAAAACAAAGGTTGCGTACTGGCAACAGCGGGAATTTCTTTCTCAAAATTAAGTGACTTGGCGGGCGATATAACAATCTTCATGTGGTATACTTTATAGGAATCAAAAATACTAATTCGGGAACTAAAATCATATACGGAAAAATGATTTATTTTGATGTCACTATTGGCAAATCTTATAAATATTGACCAAAATCATATAACACCACAACGGCTTCGCCTCCATACATTTGCAATAGTAAAACCTTGACAAACCCATTTTACCCTACTAAAAATCAATGCCTTATGAAAAGAGCTTTTATGTTTTGCCGTGTATTGCTAGTGATTTTCTTCGTCAGTTCGTTGACGCTTGTGTCCTGTAAAAGTAAAAAAACCGCCGTGGAGAAAACCACAGAAATCGTAAAACCCGTAGAAGTAGCGGCAGTGAAAAAAGACCGGGCTTATGATTTAGGCAAAAGACTGTTAGAAACCTGCAACACTTCGCGCTTCAAAGCCTTTAGCACTACAGAAGCTACAGATAAGGTTCGCCAAAACGCTACTAAGGAAAAGATATCCATCATTTGCAAAAAGATAAACCTAAGAAACGGTCGGTTTCAAGGGCTTAGCCTCATTGACGTTACCCATAACAAAATTACCGATGAATATACTTTTCGCTACAACATTGATTACGAAAAGAAACTATACAAACGCGAACTTTATGTAACGGTTGACACCGATAATAAGGTCTCCGCCATTGCTACCAAAGAAATCAACCCCAAACCAATGTAACGATTGCCTTGGGCCTAAAGTACTATCGCTTAGTTCTTTTAACCCATTGTCTTTATCGGGTAATGCTTTTTTTGCTAAATTTGAGTGTTGTAATCCTTTCCATTTTTAAAATACAAACGCCATGACTAAAAAAGCAGTCTTATTGTGTACCTTATTTTCGATATTGTTTTCAGCTTGTTGCGCTACTAAAACCAACGACGTCAAAACAACCACCGGCAAAACTGCATTTTATGACGATGCCTGGGAACTCGAATACATTTCGGGAACACGCATTGCGTTTGAAGGTTTGTATCCGGAAAAGAAGCCTTATATCATGTTCAAAGATATATCCAATGAATTCAGCGGCAACACCAGTTGCAATGGCTATAGCGGCAAATACACTAAGAAAGAAAATAGCATCCAATTTGGTGATGCCATCAAAACCATGATCTTCTGCGAAGGCGGTGGCGAAGAAGCTTTTCTTAAAATGCTGGGAAAAGTAAACAAATTTGCCATTGACAGCGACAATAAATTACTGTTACTGATGGATGATGTTCCGATGATGCGTTTTAAAAAGATTGCTAAACCTCAACAATAACCTGTGATGAAAAAATCTATCTTCTTGCTCCTGGCCTTGCCACTATTACTCGTTGGCTGTAAAAAAAATGAAGTGGTTGTTTTTGGAGAACCGGTTACAGTGAAACCAACCACCGTTTCCCCCGAAGCATGTTATGTTTATGACAAAGACGGTACTGCTATTTCCTTACAAATAAAAACTACCGGCGAAGAGGTAACAGGCACTATGGAGTATGCTATTGCAGAAAAAGACAAAAACACCGGCGCAATAAAAGGAAAATGGACCAAAGACATACTATTACTTGACTATACTTTTCAATCAGAAGGAACAGAAAGCACACGCCAAGTGGCTTTTCAACTGAAAGACAACCAACTCATTGAAGGTTATGGCGAAATGAATGAAGACGGCACAAAATTCAAAGATGCTTCTCAGCTGACATTCACCTCAACCATGCCCTTAAGTAAAACCGATTGTCCTAAATAATTGGTTTTGATGTCCGATTCTCTAAAAGATAAAGCTATTTTTATAGGTGCCGCTTTAGGTTGGTTTGCAGTTATCATGCAGTTTGTCTTGATGATGCAAAACAGAGTCGAATCATTAACCGAAACCACGATACGGTTTTTTAGTTTCTTTACCATACTAACCAATAGTTTGGTGGCTTTATACTTTTCGGTGCTGTGGTACAAAAAGCCAACTTCACTCCTCGCCCGATTTGTAAAACCCGGCTTTCTTACTGCTATAACGCTCTACATTACGATTGTCAGCGTGGTATATCAATTTGTATTGCGCGGTATTTGGGAACCCACAGGCATGCAAAGACTGGTAGATGAAATGCTTCACACCATCATTCCGATTTACGTCGTGGTGTTTTGGTTTATCTATGAAAACAAAATGAGCGTTGCTTGGAAATCAATTCCAAGTTGGTTGCTTTATCCCTTTTCATACTTAGTCTTTATTCTTTTCAGAGGATATCTTTCAGGGTTTTATCCTTATCCGTTTGTCAATGTCACCGAATTGGGTTTAGAGAAAGTCCTAGTCAATAGTGGAGCTTTGGTCTTTGCCTTTTTGGTATTGGCTTTTGTTTTTGTCGGGATTGGAAAGTCGATGAAGTTTAAAACGCCCAATAATACAACTCCGGATTCTTAACCTTACTCACATCCAAAACTGCATTTTTATCATACGCTTTCCAAGGTGAATTGGCGAAGAAATACAACTTGTTTCCCACCATGGTAGCCAAAGCCGGTTCGTCAAATTCAGGACGATTGTTATCGAGAATGCGGAAACTTTCGATTCCGTTTTGAGCACTATTCAAGTTCAACTGTGTTAGTCTTATCGGTGCTACGCCATTTTGCACGGCTATCAATTTGTTCTTGTAAAACACCAAGCCGTCAATGCCTTTACCAATAGTTCCTTCGGGAAGTTGTAACCAAGTTTTAGATAAAGTTTTCACATCAACCACCGCAATTCCTTTCAAATAATCGGCAACGAAAAGTTGGTCTTCTTGATTATTCATCGTTATACCTTGCAGATTAAACCCATCTTTTTCAAAAGATACCCATGGTTTCATTTCCTCGTTTTCAATCTTGTAAAGCATTGGTTTGGCACTGTCTGAAACATACACCACATTGTTTTTAGTCACCAATAAATCCCCGAAAACGTGATGGCCTTCTACCGTAAAACGCCTTACGATTTGCTTGGTTTTGATATCTACTTTCAGGATTTCAGCTTTGCCCTCAAATTCTTTTGAGAAATTCTCCATTTCCGGTATAGCCGAAGTCGCTACCCATAAGTATTGCTCTTTGGCATCGGCTTTCATGGCAAAAACAGCTAACATATTGGCTTCTGCCAACCAATCTTTACAAACTCCGGTTTTACGATCAAAAGAAACAATCTTTCTTTTGTGAATACTAGACGCTAACCACGTTTTGGCTTTCGCCAAATAAGTAACACCTTCAGGATGCAAAGTCGTTTCAGACAAGGTGACCGCTTTATTAGAATGGGCAATCAAAGTATTCTGATTAGATTTTAAGGCCAGAACAGCCTTAAAACCTTCGGTGTTTTGTATCGAACTGAAATCGGTGTCTTTCTCGAATTCGGTGGTATTGTTCATTAAAACCAATCGCTTTAAAACTGCCAAAGAAGCATCGGTTTTGCCGTTCAAAGCATAAGCAGAAGCGAGATTGTAAGTAAACGTTGGATGAAAAGGTCTAAGACTGTCGAGTGTTTTAGTCAACTTTAAAAAAGTAACGTAATCTTTCGCTTCATAAGCTTTGACACTGTTGTTGAACATTTCTCTTTGCGATTGCGCCGAAACAAAAGGGCTGATCAGCCATAAAAGTAATAGTAGAGACTTTTTCATGATGGTAAATTTTAAACAATAAAGGTTTGACGCAGAAAATGATAATTTATTACAATGGTCTTGAAATCCTTTTGCATTTTGACTATTTTTACGCAACACATTATAACTACAATGAAACACCGTAATCAAACCCGCAAAGAAGAATTGGCCAACGCCATTTCGCATGGTTTGGGTGTGCTGTTTTGTATTATCGCCATGCCGATTGTTTTGGCTATTACTTATGACAGTAACGATTTAAGCACTTTCTATTCGGTGGCGGCTTTTGCCATCGGGATGTTTTTAGTGTATAGTTGTTCTACTTTTTATCATTTTGTTCAAAAAGAGAAGTCGAAAAACTTACTTAAAATAGCCGATCACATCAGTATTTATTTTCTCATTGCCGGCACTTATACGCCATTGATGATAAAATACCTGCCTTCAGAAACAGCTTTTATCTTTCTTACCACGATGTGGACAGTGGTTTTCTTGGGCATGTTTTTCAAAATCTTTTTCATCAACAGGTTTGAATGGTTGTCAGTTGTTCTTTATTTGATAATGGGCTGGATGATTGTTTTTGTGATAAAGCCTTTAATCGACACCGTTCCGTTGGAAGTCTTTTGGTGGATATTGTCCGGTGGATTGAGTTATACTATTGGCGTTTATTTTTATGTCAAAAGTTATAAACTGTATTTTCATACTATTTGGCACGGCTTTGTTTTATTGGGAACAATACTTCATTTTATAGCGATATATAAAAGCCTTTAATTTATCATGGAAATCTTTATCATTTGTGTTGTTGCGTTTATTGCTGCTATTCTGACCTTCTTTTCCGGATTTGGATTGGGAACCATCTTAACGCCTGTATTCATGATTTTCTTCCCGGTTAATATTGCCATCGGATTAACAGGCGTAGTTCATTTTTTTAATAATGTCTTCAAATTGATTTTAGTTGGCAAAAAAGCCGACAAAAATGTTGTTTTGCGTTTTGGAATTCCTGCAATAATAGCGGCGGCTTTAGGTTCGTGGTTGTTGTCAAACATTTCAGATATAGCACCACTTTTTACCTATAGTCTTTTTAACAGAACCTTTGAAGTCTTTCCGGTGAAGTTCATCTTGGCAGTGTTGTTAATCATTTTTGCTTGTCTTGACCTTATACCCTATTTCAGCAAATTGGAATTTGGCAAAGAAAAGTTACCGCTTGGTGGCCTCTTAAGTGGTTTCTTTGGCGGATTGACTGGGGTTCAAGGTGCATTGCGCAGTGCTTTTCTTATCAAAGCCGGATTGTCTAAAGAATCTTTTATCGCTACGACTGTTGTGGTTTCTACTTTTGTTGACGTTACTCGTTTGAGTGTTTACACCACACGATTTGACAAAGCCGAATTAACCGATAACATGACCTTGGTGATTTGTGCGACTCTATCAGCAATTGTTGGTGCTTACATTGGTAACAAATTATTGAAAAAGGTCACCTTGCATTTTGTAAAAATCACAGTAGCCATATTACTAATCCTTCTTTCAATTGGATTAGGTTCAGGATTGTTATAATGCTCTTTCTACATTAATGTAGGAATTATAAAAACAATCCCAAGAATTTTACAACGGACTAACAAATGGAATGCTAGACCTTTACTTAAAAATCACATGCAAACCGTTGTTCATACCGCCAAGCTTTTAAGAAATGAAAAAGAAGTTCCTAAATCAATTGCCCATATCATTATTGAAATCGTTGAATATGTTCCGCATAGCATAGCGCGTAAAACCATCATAGAGAATGAAAACAATAGCTTGACTGCGGTTTCATTTGATGAAGGGGAAATATTTTGCGAAAAGACCACGGAATATGATACCTATATACAAGTAATTGATGGCAATGCCGATTTGACTATGGGTAAAAAAGACATAAAACTCAAGTTAGGCGAAAGCATAATAATTCCGGAAAACACCCTGTTCTGTTTTATTGCTAATGAACCTTTTAAAGTGACGATAACCATCATTAAAAACTCCATTTAACTCTTTCATAATGGCCAAAAAAAATACAGCAGAACAACTCAAAGAAGTACGCGAAGGGGTTAATGAAAATCAAAAAGCATTGGAAAAATGTCATAATGATTTAAAAATTGCGAACAAAAAGGTAGACAAGAGTATCGTCGATAAGGAAAAGGTATCGATAGCCCTAAAAAGTGATTTGGAAGAAATGATGTTCACCATCTCACATAGAGTTAGAAGTTCGGTAGCCAATATCTTAGCCATTTCCACTTTAATTAATGAAGATGACACCATTGAAGCTGACGAACTCAAAGAAATGATTAATATTATTTTCACCTCAGCAGAATCGTTAAATAAAGCTACTGAAGAGTTATCAAAATTCATTCGAAACCGAAAAAACAAATTACAGCCTAAATAACTTTTTAACAATTTCATAATCCACAGTATACTTTTAAAAGTAAAAAATATTTTATCTTTATATAAAACTGAAAATCATGGAAATCAATTGGATTGTAATCGTAATCGTAGCAATCGTTGCTTTAGGATTAGTTGCCTACTTGGTTCGTCAAAATCAAAAAGACAAAAAAAAGGTGACCAAATATTTCAATGCCAATCCTTCTGAATTGAGCGAAGAGGAAGAAGAACTGAACAACCTGAGATAAACCAAACTGACCGATATACCAACTTCTTGCCTATTCTTGCGATGGTCTTTTTTTGTATTTTAGCTTAATCTAAAATCAAAAGCATGTTTACTATAGAGCAAATCAAAGTCGCGCATTCCAAAGTAAAATCGGGTGCCGATTTTCCCAATTATGTTCAAGACCTTATTCAATTGGGTGTAACCCATTATGAAGCCTTTGTTATCGACGGACATACCGATTATTTTGGCAAAGCCGATTATAAAACTTCTTCAACGGCAAAGTATGAAGCTTTAATTTTAGCCGATGAAAATAACATCGACCAATTCACAGCCGACTTAAAAGCACACCAACAAGGTAAAACTGATTATATGACTTTTTGCAATGACGCTGCCAAATCCGGTGTTGAAAAATGGGTAGTTTGTATGGACAAAATGACTTGTGCTTATTATGACAAAGCCGGAAAAGAAATGCTGGTGGAAATAATTCCGGGTTAAAAACAAAAAAAGCAGCTGTCGCTGCTTTTTCTATTTATTATCCTTTTATACCTATTCTTTCAAAGAAGCCATATCAATTACAAAACGGTAACGCACATCGCTTTTTAGCATTCTTTCATAAGCCTCATTAATATCTTGCATTTTGATGATTTCTATTTCCGAAACAATGTTGTGCTTACCACAAAAATCAAGCATTTCTTGTGTTTCAGCGATTCCGCCAATTAAAGAAGCGGCAACTGATTTTCTTCCCATAATCATTGGAACCGTATTCAAAATTGGCTCTAATCCGCCCAAATAACCGACCAAAACCAACGTTCCACTAATTCCTAAAGTCCCGATATAAGGATTCACGTCATGTACATAAGGAACCGTATCAATGATCACATCAAATTTTCCGGCTACCGAATCCATTTGAGCTTCATCTGTAGAAATGATTACGGCATCAGCGCCTAAGTCTTTAGCATCTTTTTCTTTATCAGGCGTTCTGGAGAAAAGGGTTACTTCGGCCCCTAAACCTTTCGCCAATTTGATAGCCATGTGACCTAATCCGCCAAGACCTACTACGGCAACTTTAGTGCCTTTGCCTACATTCCAATGGCGTAATGGTGACCATGTGGTAATTCCGGCACAAAGAAGCGGCGCCACAGCAGCCAAATCTAAATTAGCCGGCACTTTTAATACAAAATGTTCATCGACTACAATTTTTTGAGAATAACCACCATGAGTGGGTTGATTTAAATGCTTATCAAATCCGCCATAAGTTCCTGTCCAACCGTTTAAGCAGTATTGTTCTAAGTCTTTTTCGCAACTACTACAAGTTCTGCAAGAGTCTACTAAGCAACCTACGGCAGCAAAATCGCCTACTTTAAGGTTGGTTACTCCACTTCCTACTCGAGTTATTTTACCCACGATTTCGTGTCCGGGCACAACCGGATAAGTAGTCATTCCCCAATCGTTCTTTGCAAAATGCAAATCAGAATGGCACACGCCGCAATACATAATTTCGATTTCAATATCTTTAGCTAAAACGTCTCTGCGTTCGATAGTCATTTCGGCCAAAGGAGCATCCGAAGCACCCGTACCATAAGCTTTTACATTTGTTGTTGCCATTTTTTATATAGTTAATTGTTTGATTATGAATTATCCTTTAAAGGTAAGTAAAATTTGATTTACAATATCTTCTCTAATCTTTTTTATATATTAGTTATAACAATAAATTCACTTTCAACTAATTGATTTTAATATTAATATTTCCTGTTTTTAACCTTTGTACACCTCCAACTCATTGATTTGGTCTTTATAGTCAGCTGGAAGTAAGATGCCTTTGAGTAGCCAATCCATTTTCATCAATCTGCTCACTTTATACACGGGCACTATAGGCGTCAGCAATGAAAAATCACTAAAGTCTAATAAGGTTTTGACTCTATCCGGACACACTAATTTTTGACCTTCAATCAACACTTTAAAACGCATGACACCAAGGTGTTTTTTATATTGTTTAAAAAGATCAGCTGTAAACTCACTTTTTTGCAAGTCAGCGATTAAATGGGCTTCTCTTACCGGAAGCCATTCGATATAATTCGATGGCAGTTCTTTCAATCCCATTCTGAGACCAACGCGGTAAAAAACATTATACACCTCTTCCTTTTCTGCGTCGGTTAGCTTTTCTTCGAGCAACTCGTGGGCCGAAATCGAATAATGTATCAACATAAATAATACATCTCGGTAAGCCCAATCAGGTATGGTAGCACCACGATTTTCTTCTACAGCAGAATGTATTTTCCGCATCGTATCAATGGCTTTATTCGCTTCGACCATAGGCGAAAACACTATCATTTTGGCATATCTTACCGTAGAAAACAATCGACCTAAAGGATCCGAAGGCAACTTACCCGTAAAATAAAGCCAATCAACTGCTTTATTCAAAGCAAATTCTGCCGCCGCGCCGGCAAAAATGAAAAGTATCGTATCACTCTTTCCCCAAATTTTTCTCACTACCGAATGTTGTTCCACAAATAATTCCATAACGTACAATTGATTTTAAGCTAAATTACAAATAATTTTAATTCAAAGCACTTTGTTTTTCAAAGTTTATTTTTTTTACAAACAATAACTGTCATACCAATTCATTTGTCTTGAAAAAACCAGAAAATCCAAAACCTAAACCCTGTCAACTGTACACTAATTTCAATATCTTTGTCTCAACTAAATCGATATAGTAATGGAAGAATGCATTTCGGTATTTGATATGCTTAAAATTGGTGTCGGACCATCTAGTTCTCACACACTTGGCCCATGGCGAGCCGCAGAACGTTTTTTAAACGAGTTAAAAGAGGACAATCAATTAGATAAAATCACTCATGTAAAAGTAGATTTATACGGTTCGTTATCCCTAACGGGTAAAGGTCACGCGACTGATTATGCTGTAATGCTCGGATTAAGCGGTCAAGATCCGGAATATATTCCGGTGCAAAATATCGATAGTATCATTCAATCAATTGCTAAAACACACCAAATCAATTTGGCAAACGCTTTAGTAATCACTTTCAACCCTGAAACAGATATTGTTTTCAACAAGAACTTTCTGCCGTTTCATGCCAATGGAATGACTTTTACAGCCACTACCAATGACGGTCAAGAAATCATTTCTACCTTCTACTCTATCGGTGGCGGATTTGTGGTTAAAGAAGAGCGCGTTAATGCCCAAAAGAAACACCAAATCAAGTGTGCGTTTCCCTTTCCAATTCAAAATGCGGAAGAATTATTACAATACACGATAAAAGAAAACAAATTGATTTCCGAGATTGTCTATGCCAATGAAATCTCTATGCGTCCCGAAGCAGAAGTCCATAGCGAACTCATGCGCATTTGGAACACTATGCTCGAATGCATGTTTATTGGTTGTCACTCTGAAGGAATTCTTCCCGGCGGTTTGAACGTACGCCGTCGTGCTTTTGACATGCATCAAGGTTTGATTGGATTATCCAATTACAATTCGCCACAAGAATGGCTTGAATGTATTAGAAAAACCGAAGTAAAATTTCGCCAAATCCTCAAATGGGTAAGTTGTTTTGCTTTAGCAGTCAACGAGGTGAACGCCGCCTTAGGTAGAGTAGTTACAGCACCAACAAACGGTAGCGCAGGAGTTATTCCTGCCGTATTAATGTACTACTTAGTCATCGAAAACCACCAAGCCGACGAAAAGCAAATCAAACAATTTTTAATGGTGGCCGGAGAAATCGGTAGTATCTTCAAAAAAGGTTCAACCATCTCCGCTGCAATGGGAGGTTGTCAAGCCGAAATAGGCGTTTCTTCCGCTATGGCGGCCGGAGCTTTGTGCGAAGTCATGGGCGGAACACCGGATCAAGTTTTAATGGCTGCCGAAATCGCCATGGAACATCACTTGGGCTTAACCTGTGATCCAATTGGCGGATTGGTGCAAATTCCGTGCATCGAAAGAAATACCATGGGTGCTATAAAAGCTATAAACGCTGCAGAATTGGCTATGGAAACTGATGCTAAAAACGCCAAAGTTCCTTTAGACAAAGTAATCGATACGATGTGGCAAACGGCTAAAGACATGAACTCCAAGTACAAAGAAACTTCTGAAGGCGGTTTAGCTGTGGCTGTAAACATGGCAGATTGCTAAATAATTCATTCATTTAAATGAATGAATTATGCAATTTTTTTCAACAATAGTATAATGGTATCTTAGGCAGATAATAGTAGTTTCGTTTATTAGAATTACTATGTTATGAAGCTATCACAATCAATCTATTATGTTGATCCTGAAACTGAAAATGCCTTAGTATTTAAAAATACTTTTGAAGGCCTTCGTCACAGTGTACAAAACTTTAGTGACGGACATGAACTCATACACAATTTGGAATTTTCAACCCAACTTCCGGATATTATATTTTTGGCCTATCAAATGCCTGTTATTAACGGAAAAGAAGTCCTTGACATTATTAAAGAATCCAAACAATGGCATAAAATTCCAATAGTAGTATTGTCGGACGTTTTTCCCAGAAAAATGGTACGCCGTTATATTAAATCAGGGGTAAACTTACTAATGAAAACACCACGTCACAAAAATTATATTTCCGATTTCAACCAAGTAATTCATTCAAAATTCAATCCTCCCGAAGAATTTAAAGTGAATGTTTTAAGCGAAAGTTTTTAATGACAATTCAGTTTGAAGTAAAAAGTGCTACCCAATCCGAGTTGGCTTTCCAATCCAATAGTTCCGTTTTGAGCTTCTATAAATTCTTTGGAAATCGCCAAACCCAATCCGGTTCCCGATTTATAACTGCCGGGAATTTGAAAATACTTGTCAAACACTTTCATTTGGTAACGCTTATCAATTCCTTTTCCTTTGTCGGTAACTTGAAATATAATCTGATTGTTTTCTTGTTTCAATTTTACAATTACAGTACTATTTTCGGAAGAATACCGAATAGCATTCGTTAAGAAATTAATCAAAACCCAAGACGTTTTTTCACTATCAGCTTTAACTTTCGGTAAGTCCGTTTCTGCTTCAATCAATAATTTTATTTGCTTTTGGTCTGCTTGTACACGAACGGCTTCAATAGCATAATTTATAATCTCATACGGACTACTTTTATCGATGCTCAACTGAATATTTCCTGTTTCCAGTTGGGACAATTCTAATAGTTCACCAGTTATTTTCAACAAGCGCTGACTATCCTCTTTTATACTGTCTATCAATTGTTTTTGGTCATCATTTATACTTCCTGTAGCATTATTTTCAAGTAATTGCAAACTCATTTTGATGGAAGAAATGGGTGTTTTCAACTCATGAGAAACAGTTGCAATAAAATTGGTTTTGGCAAAATCTAATTCTTTAAAAATGGTAATGTTTCGCAATATAATTACGTTTCCAATATCTATTAATTGCTCTTCTCCGGTTGGTTTTATGGTAATATTTACAGTTTCCTTTTCAAAATAACTCTCTTTCCCATCGGCAAAAATCTTCATTGGATGTGCTTTTGAACTTTCCAATTCATTGACGATTAAAGACTTTATCAAATCATTCTTCAAAGCTAAGGTTGTAGCCAATTGTCCAATGACTTCTTCCTGTTTTAAACCAATAATCTTTAAAGCTTCATCGTTTACAAACAAAATAATTCCGTGATGATCCAAACCAATTATCGGATCGTGCATATTATTAATTAAGGTTTCCAATCGTTTCTTTTCGAAGGTCAATTTGTGCAAATTACTGTTCGAGTACTCTTCTAGCTTTTCAGCCATGGTATTGAATGATTTCGCCAAATCTCCAAACTCGTTGTGATTGGTAAAATGCACTCGCTCACTATAATTTTTATTGGCAATTTCTTTGATACTGGCAGTCAATTCCTTTATTGGATTGGCAATATTATTGGGTAGATTGACCAACAAATTAAAGGCTATCAAAAAACAAAATGTCCCGACAATCGCAATCCATAAATTGGCCGTTTCTGCCGTTTGTTGCGCAATATCACTTTTGACTTTTATAGCATTCATATTGAGCTTCATAATCTCAAAGATGTCTTGCCGAATCAATGCTTTTATCTTTTCATCTGTTCTGTTTTTCTCTAATAAAAGAAAGTTTTTTTGCAGGTTATAGGTCACTTTATCTTCACCAACTTCAGTAATATTGGTTAATTGCTTTTTTAAATTGGTTTCAAAAAGAAGAATGGCTTTAGGTTCATCAACAGCTATTTCATCCAACGAAGAGAGCATATTTCTGGAATATTCCAAAGTAATATAGTTGGCATTGAGAATGTTTTGAGTGTCTTTCTTAATCATAAAAATATAATAAGCACTCAACATGGAAAGGATAATTATTAGGGTAAATAACAATCCGACACCGAGATTTAATTTGGTTTTAATCTTCATGACATTATTTTACCGCGAATTCGCGAATTATATTTTTTGAAAAAGGTTTAACTGCACAACAGGATTAAATCTGCAAATCTTCTGTAAATTTTCATGATAAAATCACTAAATCCACTTTCGATTTAGACAAACTATTCAATAGTCTTCTAAAAATAGTAGTGGACAAAATTACTTTAAATAAATTGAAATGGGGTTTGCCAATACAAACGGTAGTAATGTCTTTTTGCTCCACAATTTTTAACATCGCATCGGTGATATTGGAACTTTCAATCTTAATCACTTCGGCTCCTAATTGTGTGGCCAATTTGAAGTTATTAATCAAATGACGCTGTTTGTCGAGTGCAATTTTATTCGGACTTTCCTTTGGCGTTTCCACATACAAAACATACCAGCTTCCGTTGTAATAACTCGCCAATCTTGCTGCTTTCCTGATGACAATTTTAGCTGTTTTATCATTGCTACTAATGCATGCCAATACTTTTTCATGTCTTAATGCAACGTTTTTCGGCACTTCATTTTCAACTTTTCGAACCACTTGGCTCGCTACTTCTTTCAAAGCCAATTCACGCAATTGCAGAATTTGATCGGCTTTAAAAAAATTGGTTAGCGCCATTTGGATTTTATCTTGCGTGTAAATTTTGCCTTCTTTCA
This sequence comes from Flavobacterium sp. 102, assembly GCF_003634615.1. Classification (NCBI taxonomy): domain Bacteria; kingdom Pseudomonadati; phylum Bacteroidota; class Flavobacteriia; order Flavobacteriales; family Flavobacteriaceae; genus Flavobacterium; species Flavobacterium sp. 102. The sequence continues at coordinate 3,321,436 of NZ_RBKX01000001.1, forward strand.
AACGCGTAATTAAATCCTCAGAAGTCAAATCGATGTTCACCACTTCATCAGCTTGTCGCAATACGTTATCGGGAACGCGTTCTTGGACATCAACACCGGTGATGCGCTTTACATCTTCATTCAAACTCTCAATATGCTGAATATTTACAGCAGAAATCACATTGATTCCGGCTTCCAGAATTTCCAAAACATCTTGCCAACGTTTTTCATTTTTGCTGCCTTCAATATTGGTGTGTGCGAGTTCATCAACAATGACTACTTCAGGACGCAAATTGATAATGGCTTGCACATCCATTTCCTCCAAATGCTTTCCTTTATAGAAAATACTTCTGCGCGGAATGATAGGTAAACCCTCTAATAATTCGTGTGTTTCTTTTCGAAAATGGGTTTCGATGTAGCCAATTTTGACATCAATTCCATTTTTCACCAAAGTATGCGCTTCTTGCAGCATACGAAAAGTTTTGCCTACACCGGCACTCATGCCAATGTAGACTTTAAACTTTCCTTTGCGCGATTTCTGAATTAAATCGAGGAAATGCTGGGCGTTATTTTGTTTTTCTTGTTCCATAGTCATTGCGAGGTACGAAGCAATCTTTTTAAATTTCTCGCAAAGACGCGAAGTCGCAAGTTATACTATCAAAATCTTTGCATCACTGCGTCTTTGCGAGACCATATATTTAAAACGAAATCGCCAACGAAGTCGTTAAAAAAGTATTGTTATCTGTCGGATTTCCATCTTTCAAAAACACTTCGTCTTTGCTCGATAAATTTCTAGCTTCAATTCTGAACATCACATTATCGGAAACTAAATAATCAAAGTTTGCAGAAAATCCGTAGGTCTTAAATCCGTTTTCAGTTCCGGTTGCAATAATGACACCTTGCTTGTCTTGGTAATATTCACCACGTACCGCAATCTGAGTTTTAGCTGTTGGCTTGTGTTGCAAAATCACTACCGGCGAATACCAAACGTCATAATCACTGCTTCCATTCACAGTTTGTTGCGCTCCAATATCAAATCCCGCAGTTAAATTCGTTTTGTCTGAAAATTTAAATTGACCATAAATGTTGTTAAAATAGCGCCACTTTCTGTCGTTATCCGGTTGTTCGTTTCCAACATACGTACTCCAATTTAAAGTCGTTTTTCCGCTTGGTTTATACGTGATTTGCGTTCCAAAAGCCGGTGTTTGATTACCGTCAATCTTTTGTATGCGTTGCCAACCATTCAAATACATCGCTGCCAAATACCATTTTTCAGAAGGCGAAGTATAACCAATTTTGGCTCCGGCTTCATAATAAGGTGAATTATCAGCCAAAATACTTCGGGTCAAATTCTGGCAATCTTTTCCTATTGCACTTTCAAAACCAATGTGTGATGGCATAATTCCGGCATCAATCCATAAATTATGTTTCGAAGATATTTTCACACCAACGTTGGCTTCAAACACATTTTTCAACAAATCTTGCTCAGCAGCCAAGTTATATTCGGCATACGTTCCGGCCATAATCGCGAAATTTCCTCGCACATTGTCTTTGGCATAATTCACTTTGGCCAATCCTAAATTCAAATTCAACTCATTGTGTTTGTTGTGGCTGTACACAAATCCGGGACGCAAATGGTTGTCCGGATTCCCAAAATCATAACTGTAATACGTTTCAATATACCCCGAAAACGTTAATGGGCTTTTTTCCTTTGTTGCTTCTTGAGCGTTAACTGTTGTAAATCCGAAGGCTACTAATGTAGTAATTATTATTTTTTTCATTTTGTATAATTTTTATTTGATGCTAATCCGGCTATCCGTTGCAATCTTTTACTTTTTAAAGAAAAAGTAAAAGGATTTCTCCCGAAACTTCGGGACTATCCGGGCTAGGGGTTTTCGTTTTTTAGGAACTTTTATTTCAATTTATCTAATTCAATATTCAATCGCAACACATTTATTTTTTCTGTCCCTAACATTCCCAAAAGAGGTTTTTCAGTATTTTCGACAATTAAATGTAACACTTTTTGTTTGTCAATATTACGTGTTTTTGCAATGCGGTCTGCTTGAACTTTCGCCCCTTGAACCGAAATATTCGGATCCAATCCGCTTCCTGAAGCTGTCACCAATTCTGAAGGAACTTCACTACGTTGTACTGATGGATTTTTCAATAAAAAGGTATCAATTCTGGTTTCAACTTCGGCTAAATAATCCAGATTATTTGTTCCTTTATTGCTTCCTCCGGAACCGGCTGCATTATAATCTACCGCTGATGGTCTAGACCAAAAGTACTTGTTTTGGGTAAATTTTTGCGCCACATTGATATGGTGATTTTTTCCGTTCACGGTGACGATTTCACCTTTTCCCTGATTAGGAGCCAACTGTGCAATTCCAAGAATACTCAACGTGTAAATTCCGGAGAAAAACACGGCACAAAACAGTGTTAATCTAATTGCTGGTATTATATTTTCTTTCATAATTATTGTTCTATTATTATGTGTTTTTATTAAATTTTACTTTCTATCCGTCTATTATCTATTTGTCTATCATCTCCCTAAACAAAGACCGACACTAGTAAATCAATCAACTTAATTCCAATAAACGGAATGATTACACCGCCAATTCCGTAGATAAATAAGTTTCTACGCAACAAGGCCGAAGCACCAATGGGTTTGTACGCTACGCCTCTTAATGCTAACGGAATCAAGAACGGAATGACAATCGCATTAAAAATCACCGCCGATAAAATGGCGCTTTCCGGACTGTGTAATCCCATGATATTCAAACCTTGCAACGCCGGAATGGCTGTAATAAATAATGCCGGAATAATCGCAAAATATTTCGCTACGTCATTCGCAATTGAGAAAGTCGTTAGCGTTCCTCTTGTCATTAATAGTTGTTTTCCAATTTCTACAATTTCTATTAGCTTCGTTGGGTCGTTGTCTAAATCGACCATATTTCCGGCTTCTTTGGCAGCTTGTGTTCCGCTGTTCATGGCTACACCAACATTGGCTTGCGCTAAAGCCGGAGCGTCATTGGTTCCGTCTCCCATCATCGCAACCAATCTTCCTTCGGCTTGCTCTTTTTTAATGTAATTCATTTTATCTTCGGGCTTCGCTTCGGCGATAAAATCATCAACTCCGGCTTTCTCCGCAATAAATTTGGCTGTCAACGGATTATCTCCGGTAACCATCACGGTTTTGATACCCATTTTGCGTAGGCGTTCAAAACGCTCTTTCATTCCGGTTTTGATAATGTCTTGCAATTCAATTACACCTTGAACTTGGCTATTTTTAATGACCACTAAAGGCGTTCCACCATTAGACGAAATGGTAATCACTTGTTGTGCCGTATCTTCCGGAAAAGAATTCCCTGCTTGAAGGGCAATATTTTTTGCGGCATCTTGAGCACCTTTTCTGATGTTGGTTCCGTCTTTCAAAACCACACCGGAAGTTCTGGTTTCGGCAGTAAATTTGATTAAAGTGGCGCCTTCGATAGATAACTTATTGGCGACGTCTTGCCCAGCCAATTCCACTATACTTTTCCCTTCCGGAGTATCATCCGCCAGCGAACTCAACACCGCCGATTGGATAAAATCTTCTTGCGAAATGCCTTTGGCTGGATAAAAAGCCGTTGCTTTTCGGTTTCCAATGGTGATGGTTCCGGTTTTATCCAGAAGCAAAACATCAATATCGCCGGCAGTTTCGACCGCTTTTCCGGATTTGGTAATCACGTTGGCTCTTAAAGCTCTGTCCATTCCTGCAATTCCGATTGCTGATAGTAATCCACCAATGGTTGTTGGAATCAAACACACAAAAAGCGCGATAAATGAGGCAATGGTTATGGGTGCATTCGCATATTTTGCAAATGGCGCTAAGGTTACCGTTACTATAATGAATACTAACGTAAATCCGGCTAACAAAATCGTCAAAGCAATTTCGTTGGGCGTTTTTTGACGGCTTGCACCTTCCACCAATGCAATCATTTTGTCCAGAAAACTTTCGCCAGGTTCAGAAGTAACCATCACTTTTATTTTATCTGACAACACTTTTGTTCCTCCGGTTACTGACGATTTATCGCCACCGGCTTCTCTAATGACCGGAGCACTTTCGCCTGTAATGGCACTCTCGTCAATTGTTGCCAAACCTTCAATGATTTCGCCATCAGTGGCAATAATATCTCCCGCTTCGCAAACAAAGATGTCGCCTTTTTTTAGTTGGGCTGACGAAACATAAGTTCCGTTTTCTAATTTGGCCGGCGTTTCCTCACGTGTTTTTCGCAAACTATCGGCTTGTGCTTTTCCTCGTGCTTCGGCTATGGCTTCGGCAAAATTGGCAAAAAGCAAGGTTAGAAATAGTACGATAAAAACAGTGAAGTTGTAGGCAAAACTCCCTTGCGAATCTTCTCCCAATAAAATCCAAAGACATACAAAAAGCATAATGGCTGTTCCTATTTCGACGGTAAACATTACCGGATTTTTGAACATGATTTTAGGATTGAGTTTGACGAAGGACTGTTTGAAAGCTTCGGCAACCAACTCTTTTTGAAACAATTTATTTTGAGATGTACTCATGATATTTTAATTATTGAGCCGAAAAATGTTCAGCGATTGGACCTAAAGTTAAAGCTGGGAAAAACGATAAAGCGGCTACGATAAAAATCACTGCAAAAACCATTAATCCGAAAGTGGAAGTATCTGTTTTCAAGGTTCCGTTACTTTCCGGGATGTATTGTTTTTGGGCTAACATTCCGGCAATGGCGACTGGTCCGATGATGGGTAAGTAACGCGCCAATAACATCACAATTCCGGTGGCAATATTCCAAAACGGCGTATTATCACCTAAACCTTCAAATCCGCTACCGTTATTGGCTGAAGAAGATGTGAATTCGTAAAGCATTTCACTAAATCCATGATAACCCGGATTGGCCAACCAACCTGATAAAGCTTCGGGATCATTGGCATACAAATGACTGGCAAAAGCGGTTCCAACCAAAATTAAAAAAGGATGCAACAAAGCGATAATCATAGCAATTTTCATTTCTTTGGCTTCGATTTTCTTACCGAGGAATTCGGGCGTTCTTCCCACCATCAATCCGCTGATGAAAACACCTAGGATTATAAAGATGTAGAAATTTAAAAACCCAACGCCCACACCGCCATAAAAACAGTTAATCATCATTCCGAGTAGTGTTGTCATTCCGGTTATTGGCGTCATACTATCGTGCATAGCGTTTACAGAACCATTGGAAGTTGCTGTAGTATAAGTTGCCCAGTTGGCGGAAGCAGCCGAGCCAAAACGCACTTCTTTTCCTTCCATACTTCCCATATCTTGGGTTATTCCCATATGAGAAATAGCCGGATTTCCATTCATTTCACTAATTACTGCCGGAATCAATAACATTAAAAAACCTAATGTCATTACGCTGTAAATTGTCCACGATAGTTTTTTACGTTTTAGAATAAATCCTAAGGCGAAAACCATCGCAATTGGAATTAAAATAATGGAAGCATTTTCCACCATATTGGTCAAGTAATTTGGATTTTCCATAGGATTTGATGAATTCGGACCGTAAAATCCTCCTCCATTAGTGCCCAATTGTTTAGGTGCGACAAAAGCAGCCACAGGGCCACGACTTACATTTTGTTCATTTCCTTCTAAAGTGGTGATGGTATCTTTTCCTTCAAAAGTCATTGGCGTACCATTCATCACCAAGATTACAGCCACTACAAATGATAATGGCAATAAAACTCTTGTACAAGAACGAACGAAAAAACTATAGAAATTGCCTAAAGTTGTAGCCGTTTTTTCTTTCATCGCCATAAAAACAGCAGCGCAAATAGCCATTCCACAACCGGCGCTTATGAATTGCCAAAGCATCAAGGTCAATTGGCCTAAATAAGACAAACCACTTTCACCGGAATAATGTTGTAGGTTGGTGTTGGTAATAAAACTCACAGTAGTATTGAAGGCTAAATCACCACTCATGGAAGGATTTCCATCCGGGTTTAAAGGGAGCCAAACCATATTGGTTAAAACCAACATAGAGATTACAAACCAAACTGCATTGATAGACAAAAGTGCCACTAAATGCTGTTTCCAGTTCATTTCTTTATTGGGATCAATACCTCCTATTTTGAAAAACAATTTGTCGATTGGATTAAAAATTTTGTCCAACCAAGTACTTTCGTAATTGAAAATTTTGCCGATATAACGACCAAGCGGAATGGCTAACAGCATAACCAATCCGTACATAACGATAATTCCGAGTATTTCTGAGTTCATATTTAGAATTTTTCGGGTTTAATTAAAACATAGCAGATGTAAATAAAAACCGCTATGGCGATGATGAAAAGTGGTATCATAATTTAGATTTTTTCAAAGATTTGAATCATTTTAAAAAACAGAGCGAAAAGTATTAATCCGCTTGCAGAAAGAATAATGGTCATCATACTCCGGAAGTGTTTATTTGTTTCAAATATTCCGCTTTAAGCGATTGCGGAAAAAGATTGGAAATACTGCAATGACGCAATTCCATGAAAGTAGAAACCGAGAAAACGTAAACATTAGAAATGGCGTTTTTGGTTTCGGAACTTCCTGTAGTAAATAACCGTTCGGCCAAAGCCAAACATTTTTTGGCTCGTTCAATATTTCCTGAAACGATGGCTGATTTTGTTATTTCAGCAAAACGTTCGGCTTGTTTGTAAATGGTGGTAACCTGATTTTTCATGTGAATGAATTTTTTATGTTCATCCGCCTAATGCCAAAAGTTGTTCCAATAAAATAAAAACGCTGTAAGTAATTGTATCTGTTGGATTTGTAATTGATGTACCAAAAATAGAGCATAAAAAAACCTATCAAATTGATAGGCTTTTATCGTTTTGGAAAGAAATTAAAATACTCGAAGGAATTTGTGAATTTGCAGTAAAACTACTGAATATTATATTCGTCCAATTTTCGATACAAGGTAGCAATTCCTATTTCTAATAATCTTGCGGTTTCTGCTTTGTTGCCTTTGGTGTAATTGAGTACTTTTTGAATGTGTAATTTCTCAATACTTTGCATTGAGAAAGCCGACAGGGTTTTATTGGAATTGTCTTGCTGATGTTGGATTTCATAAGGTAAAACAGCTGGAGTTAAGACATCATCGGCTAAAATTACGGAGCGTTCGATGATGTTTTTCAGCTCTCGCACATTTCCAGGCCAATGATAACTTTCCAATTTTTGAAGAAAATCTGGTGCGATTTGCAATGCTGCCTTATTGGTTTTAGCCGAAAATTGTTTGACAAAATAACTTGTCAAAGGCGAAATGTCTTTGATACGTTCGCGCAATGGCGGAATGTTAATTTCGAAAATATTCAATCGAAAATACAAATCCGAACGGAAATTATGGTTTTCACTTTCGGTTTTCAAATCTCTGTTGGTCGCCGCAATCAGACGGAAATTTGATTTTTTTGAACTCGTATCGCCAACCGGAATATATTCGTTGGTTTCTAAAACACGAAGCAATTTGGCTTGCAAATCGATAGGCATTTCCCCTATTTCATCCAGAAATAAAGTACCGCCATTGGCTTCTTCGATGAAACCTTTTTTGTCTTTTAAAGCGCCGGTAAAAGCACCTTGTTTGTGTCCGAATAATTCACTTTCCAGAATTTCTTTGCTGAATGTACTGCAATTTAAAGCTACAAATGATTTTCCTACTCGATTACTATTTTCATGAATCGCTTGTGCAAAAACTTCTTTTCCGGTTCCGGTTTCACCAGTTAATAAAACGGTTGAATCGGTTTTGGCTACTTTTTTAGCCAAATCAATTACTTGTTCCAAAGCCTTTGATTTTCCTATGATGGTGTCAAACGAATATTTGTCGGAGATGCGTTTTTCGAGTTGTTTGACTTTTTTCTGGAGTTGCGATTTTTCGATGGCTTTGTGAAGAAGCGGAATGATTTTATCATTGTCGTCGCCTTTTACGATATAATCGAAAGCACCGTTTTTCATGGCTTGAACACCATCGGCAATTTTTCCGAAAGCGGTTAACAAAATCACTTCAACTAAAGGGAAATTAGCTTTAATTTTTTCGAGAAAATCAACACCATTTCCGTCAGGTAATTTTACATCACACAATACAACATCAATATCGTTAAATTCTAATTTCTTAAAACCCGATTTTAAATCACCGGCTTCAATAACCTCAAAACCTTCCGATTTTACTATTCGAGCTAAAAGACCACGCAATTTTTCTTCGTCGTCAATGATGAGTATATTTTTCAAATGGAATGCAATTAGGAGGCAAAATTAAGTTATTTACTTTCGTCTTGTATCAATCAGATGAACAATCTTCCATATTGCTCCGTCCAAAAACAAGGTAAAAGCATTCACGCCTTGGTGACTCAACTTACCGTTGATGTAGAATTCATAAGGCGTCCAAGCGTGAGCCATCGTACCATCGACTTGAATGGAGTAACTTAAAATTCGTTCTTCAAACTTTATTTCTGCCGGAATAGTAGCTATGGATTTATAAAACTCGTTAACCTTTTCATCCGTCAGTTTATTGCCTTTCGCATTTTCTTTAATCGATTGTAGCATCAATTTTTCACTACAAGTCGATTTGATTTTTACAGTATCCTTGGCATGAAAGCCTTCAAAAAAAGTTTCGATGGTTTTTTGCACGGCTTCCTTTTGGGCTTGACCCGAAAAGCTAAAAAGCAGTAACAGCAATAAAAGTGCATTTTTCATCTTTAGTACTTTGACCATTTGTAAAGTTCTTTCCAAGTTGGTTTTTTGCCATACATCAAAATCCCTACGCGATAAATTTTGGCCGCAAACCAAACGACAAGTAAGAAAGTAGCAAACAATAAAAACAACGAAACGGCTATTTGCCATAGCGGAACACCAAACGGTATACGCATCATCATAACAATAGGTGAGGTTAACGGAATCATTGAAAAAACTGTTGCAACCGTTCCGTGCGGATCATTGATTACGGTAAAGAAACCGATATAAACACCCAAAACCAAAGGCATAATGATAGGCAATAAAAATTGTTGCGAATCGGTTTCATTGTCGACAGCAGCACCAATTGAAGCATAAAACGAACTGTATAAAAAGTAACCGCCGATGAAATAAAATATAAAGGATATTAGTATGGTAGCAATAGGTAAATTCCAAAGTTCTTTCATATACATAGCTAATGAACCTCCTTTTTGAGCTGCTTCAATTGCCTGAGCATTAACACCCGAAGTTGCGCCCATTTGTATTCCGAAAATAGAGGACATGACAAACATGGCGGTCAATCCGAGGATAGCCCAAATCATAAATTGTAAAATTCCGGCCAACGAGGTTCCGATGATTTTCCCCATCATCAATTGGAATGGTTTTACCGAGGAAATAATCACCTCGATAATTCGAGATACTTTTTCTTCGATAACACTTCGCATCACCATATTGCCGTAAATGATAATAAACATCATAATTAAATAACCAAATGCGCCGCCAATTGCAATTTTGATTTCGTTTAACCCTTTTAAAGCCGTTTCGCCCGAAGCTTTTGACAAGCTGATAGAAACATTGGCTTCCGATTTCTCAATGGCTACTGTATCTAAACCTGATTTGATAAAATTTTCTTTGGTGAGTTTTTGACTGATGACGTCTTCTACATCTTCAATAAAAGAAACGCTTGGACTATCATTGGAGATATATTGGATATTGTCTTCAAGAGTTTTACTATCCGTAGTTTTTGGGATAACCAATAGACCTTCGTAGTGCTCACTTAGGATGCTGTCTTTTAGAATTTTGGTATCTACCAAAGACAAATCGACATATTTGTACTCGTCATCGCTTTTGAATTCGTTGATAAACAAACCGCTTTCGTCGTGTATGGCGATTGTTTTTTTATCGGCTTTCATCGTACTTAAATAACCCACAAAAACGGCAATTCCCACAAACAATAACGGACTTAAAAAAGTCATAACAATGAATGATTTGTTGCGCACTTTGGCGACAAATTCTCTCTTGATAATTAGATTAAGTTTACTCATTTTTTTAGACTGCTTAGATTTTTGGATTATTAGACTACTTAGATTTTTGGATTGCAGATTTTTTTTCTAAAAATCTAACAATCTAACTTTCTAACAATCTATTCTGTTACTGTTTTAATAAAAATATCATTCACACTCGGAATTTTTTCCACAAAATGGGTTACTTGTCCGCGTTGGACTAAAGTATTCAATAGTTCATTTGGTGTAGCGTTACCTAAGTTAATTTCTAACTTCAATTCGTCATTCAACGATTTAAAATCGGTTTGTGTCAAAGTAAATTTTTGCGACAAGTCATACATTAAACCTTCGATGTTATTTGATAGAATTCCGACTTCGTAATTGTTAGTTCTGAATTGCTTTTTCACATCGGTCAATTTCCCTTCTATGAGCTTATTGGATTTGTGAATTAAGGCGATATAATCACACATTTCTTCCACGCTTTCCATTCGGTGTGTAGAAAAAATAACGGATGTTCCTTGTTTGTTCAGCTCAATGATTTCGTCTTTAATCAAGTTAGCATTCACCGGATCAAAACCTGAAAAAGGTTCGTCGAGAATAAGCAACTTTGGTTTGTGCAAAACGGTTACTACAAATTGTACTTTCTGTGCCATTCCTTTGGACAATTCCTGTACTTTCTTGTTCCACCAACCTTGAATTTCCAAACGATCAAACCAATAGTCTAATTCTCTTTTGGCTTCGGCTTTTGTCAAACCTTTTAATTGTGCCAAATAAAGACACTGCTCGCCCACTCGCATGGTTTTATACAAACCACGTTCTTCAGGCATATAGCCGATAGAATGCACATGAGACGGATTTAGTTTTTCACCATCGAGAATGATTTCACCGCTGTCGGGCATAGTGATTTGGTTGATGATGCGAATTAGGGAAGTTTTTCCGGCGCCATTCGGACCGAGAAGTCCGTAGATACTGCCTTTTGGAACGGTTAAAGAAACTTCGTTGAGCGCAGTGTAATCACCGTATTGCTTTACGACTTTGTTTACTTCAAGTATATTGCTCATACTTATGTTTTATTTTTGTAAAAGTAACCAATAAGTAGTCAAACAGAAATGTTTGTTACAAAAAAAACCCACCCTAATTTTTACAAAAGGATGGGAAAAATTGCTATGAAAAAGAAATTACTTGTTTCCAAGTAATAACCAAATGTAAAACTATTTTTTTAATTATGAAAACATATCTTTTACTTTTTCAAAAAAAGATTTGTCGCTTTTTTCAGGTTTCGGAATAAAGTTGTCATCGGTTAATGATTTTTCGAAAAACTGACGCTGTTCTTTACTCAAACTCTTTGGCGTCCAAACATTTACGTGCACCAATAAATCACCGCTACCATAGCTGTTTAGGCTCGGAATTCCTTTGCCTTTCAGACGCAAAATTTTACCCGATTGGATGCCTTCTTCAAGCTTAATTCTCACCTTTCCATTTACTGCTTCAATCTCTTTTGAAACACCTAAAGCAGCTTCGGGAAAGCTGATGTATAAGTCATAATGCAGGTTTTCGCCTTCACGTTTTAAGAAATCGTGTTCTAATTCTTCTATAGCCACGATTAAATCACCCGGAATTCCATTCCCCGGAGCATCATTCCCTTTGCTTGAAACTTTTAATTGCATGCCGTCTACAACGCCAGCCGGAATTTTAATAGATACGGTTTCGTCTTCCAATATCATTCCATGCGCATCAGCATTGTTTGGCTTACTGTCAATCATTTGCCCAACGCCACCACAAACATGACAAGTGGTAGCCGATTGCATTCTGCCCAAAATAGTATTGGTTACACGCAATACTTGTCCTTGACCGTTACAGGTTGAACAAGTTTTATATTTTACGCCCGGTGCTTGCACCTTGCGTTTTACTTTTACTTTTTTCTCTACACCATTAGCAATTTCTTCCAAAGTCATTTTTACTTTGATACGAAGATTGCTTCCTTTAGCACGGCGTTGTCCGCCACCGTTTCCGCCGAAACCACCAAAACTTCCACCACCAAAAGCACCTCCGAAAATATCGCCAAACTGACTGAAGATATCATCCATGTTCATATGATGCCCGCCACCATAGCCACCAGCACCGTCAAAAGCGGCGTGACCATATTGATCATATTTGGCTTTTTTATCAGCATCACTTAAAACTTCATAAGCTTCTGCCGCTGTTTTAAAGTTCTCTTCCGCTTCTTTATTTCCCGGATTTTTATCAGGGTGAAACTCGATAGCTTTTTTCCGGTAGGCCTTCTTTATTTCTTCTGCTGAAGCGCTTTTAGAAACGCCTAATATTTCGTAAAAATCTTTTTTGCTCATGATTCCTTATTATTGACCGATTACCACTTTTGGAAAACGAATAATTTTGTCGCCCAATTTATATCCTTTTTCAACAACGTCTACGATTTTACCTTTCAAATCGTCACTTGGCGCAGGAATCTGAGTAATTGCTTCGGCAAAATCAGCATTAAAACTATCTCCAGGTCTGATGTCTACTTGCTCCAAACCTTTGGAAACTAAAGTATTTTTCAATTTTTCATGAATCAGTTCTACGCCTTTTAACAAAACTTCATCTTCGGTTTTAGCAATTTGAACCATCGCTCTGTCAAAATCGTCTAAAACAGGCAACATGGCTTGCAATACTTCTTGATTGGCAGTTTTGAATAAATCAATGCGTTCTTTCGTAGTTCTTTTTTTAAAATTTTCGAATTCTGCAAAAAGACGTAAGAACTTGTCTTTTTCTTTGGCTAATTCTTCTTCTAATTGTGCTTCAACACTAAGTTCTTCAGCCGTTTCAATTTCATTCACTACATTTTCAGTTGCATTTTCAATTGGCTCTTTATCCGTGTTATCCGTATTCATTTGTGACGTATTTTTAAAAATATTCTTGATTTTCATTTTTGAGTTTTACTCCGAACACTCGGAATGCAAAAGTACTGCCATTTCTTTTAAAATGTCAAATTGTCATTCTTTTTTGTTGTTCTGATTTGAATTCTCAGATTTTTTTAACCAAAATTTAATATAATTTTAAGACTATTACGTTTTCGTTTTAATTAAATTTGTTAACACGATTAAGAAAAACACTATCCTAGGTTAGCTTAAAGCTGTAATAATTATTAATTCAACAATCTTTATAGTAAAAAAAAGTGCTGTCAATTAACAGCACTTTTTTTATGGGTATAAATTATCAATCGCTTTGTCTATATCGGGGAATTGGAACTGAAAACCTAAATCTAAAATCTTATTGGCGCTCAGGTTTTTGCTTGAAAATAATAGGTATGACATTTCGCCTAAAATCAGTTTCATTACAAATTCCGGTATATTGGGTAACCAAAGTGATTTTTTTAAAGTTTTGGCAATCGTTTTAGTCAATACTTGATTGCTTATCGGATTTGAAGTAACAGCATTATAAACTCCTTCTAATTGTTTTTCTAAAGCAAAATTATACAAGGCAACCAAGTCATTTACATGTATCCAAGATTGGATTTGTTTCCCGGATCCCATAGCAGAACCAAATCCTAATTTGATTGGCTTTACCATTTCGGGCAGCGCACCACCTTTATTAGATAAGACAATTCCTGTTCTTAACTTGCAGACTTTGATACCTAGTACCTGAAAAACGTTGACACTGGCTTCCCATTTTTTGACCACATTGGACAGGAAACTATCTTCTGAATCTTTGGTAGCTTCGTCATACACTTTATCAATTCCATCAGGATATATAGCGGTTCCTGAAGCGGAAATGATTTGTTTTATTTGGTGACTTGGATGTTTTTTGACCAAATTAAAAAGCAATTCGGCGGAAAGTGTCCGACTCTCAATAATTTCTTGTTTGTACGCATTAGTCCAACGCTTAGCAATATTAGCTCCGGCCAAATGGATAATCGCATCAACCTCAAAAATACAGTTCTCATCTATTTTACCTTCTTGTGGATTCCAATAAAAACCTATATAATTAGACTGCGATTCAATCTTATCTTTTGAAGTGGTCAAATAATGAACCGTATGACCTTTTGCTAATAATAATTTTACCAATTCGCTTCCTATTAAACCTGTCGCGCCTGTAATCAGTATTCTCATTTTGATTATTTTTATCAAAGTTACAATCGAATCATCATAAAAAAACCCTAATTGTAAAGGGTTTAACGTTTGTTGACTACTTTGATTTGATGCTCCATTCAAAATTCATTTCAGAGACTTGTTCCCCTTTTTCGTTTATGCCAATAGATTTCATCCAAATTGTTTGTCCTTCTCCGGTGGCTATAGTTCTTTGAATGGCTTGGTCTATTAAATGACCATCGGCGCAAGTGAAAGTGATTCGACCGGTAGCTTTTTTAGTAAAGTTTCCGTTGTTATTGGCGACCAACATGGAGATTTTCTTTCCGGATTTCTTAATCTGCATCATTACCAAAGCGCCTGTTGTTAGTTCGGCCGCCATCGCTTGCACGGCAAAATACATCGAATTAAACGGATTTTGATTAAACCAACGGTGCTTAACAGTAACCACACATTGTTCACTCGAAATGGACTTAACCCTGACACCTGACCAAAAAGCTGATGGTAATTTAAAAAATAAAAAGGTATTCAATTTTGAAGGCGAAAATTCCATAAGTGCTTGATTTTGCTATAAAAGTACAAAAAATGATGTCGTTTGCAACGATTCTTTCAATGTTAATATTTTGTTAAATCTTAGTACTTTGCATTGCATAATACCTTTTTTTAACCTTATCTTTGTATAAGAAATTAATGGTCTATCTATAGTATTATTAAAAATCAATTCTAATCATCAATTTAAAATCAAATAAAATGACAACTACTAACGAAAAAAGCGTTGCTACGTTCTTGCACTTGAGTGTTTTAACACAATATTTTATTCCTTTTGGAAATTATATATTTCCAATTGTTATTTGGAGTGCAAAGAAAAACGAATCAGAATTTGTCGATGCTAACGGTAAAAATGTTTTGAATTTTCAGTTAAGCATGTTCCTATATACTATCGTATTATGTTTAATTGCCATTCCGATTTTGATTTATTCGATATTCAAAAATGTTCCTTTAAACGACATCAATTTCGACAGACATTTTGTTATTGAAAACTTAAGTGCCGGAAACATCACAGGATTAACCATTTTAGGAATTGTAGCGGTACTTCTATTTTGTTTTTTAAAAGTAATCGAATTTGTTCTAATTATATACGCCGCCGTAAAAGCTTCAAATGATGAAGCCTATAAGTATCCGTTAAGTATACCCTTCTTTAAATAATCAATAAAGAACCATCATCAATCAGAATCATCATCAATCAGAATTAATCAAAATCAAAAATCACCAGTTTCAATCATCAACCGTTAATCAGCGGGAAAATCAAAAAACGAATGTTAATCACAAAAAATTAAATCATGTATTATGAACATTGAAAACACAAAAGCCCAGATGCGTAAAGGTGTTTTAGAATTTTGTATCTTGTCTGTCCTAAAAGAAAAAGACGCGTATACCTCTGAAATATTAGACACTTTAAAAAACGCCAAATTGCTTGTAGTAGAGGGAACAGTTTATCCGCTATTGACAAGACTTAAAAACGACGGATTGCTCAACTATCGTTGGGAAGAATCAACCTCGGGACCGCCAAGAAAATATTATGGTTTGACCGAATTAGGAAAAACATTTTTAACTGAATTGAACGGCACATGGACGGAATTGTCAGACGCTGTTAACATCATAACCAATCAAAAATAACAATCATGAACAAAACAGTAAATATTAATATAGGTGGTTTATTCTTCCATATAGACGAAGATGCATACCAAAAATTATCAAGATATTTTGATGCTATAAAACGTTCTCTTTCTAATTCTTCCGGTAAGGACGAAATCATGAAAGACATTGAAATGCGTGTGGCTGAGCTTTTGACTGAAAAACAAAAAACCGACAAACACGTAATCAATAATAAAGATGTTGACGAAGTGATTGTAGTTATGGGACAACCGGAAGACTACCGATTGGATGACGAGGATTCAAAAGAAACCAAATCTGAGCCTTATTACAACTTTCCTCCTCGTAAAAAACTATACAGAGACAAAGACAGAGGTTTAATTGGTGGTGTTTGTACCGGTTTGGGGCACTACTTTGGAATTGAATCCGTTTGGATCAAAATCATATTCTTATTGTTAGCATTCACCAGTTTTGGTATCATCGCTTACATTATTCTTTGGATTGCAACGCCAAAAGCGATTACCACTTCAGAAAAATTAGAAATGACCGGCGAACCGGTTACCATCTCTAATATCGAAAAAAAAGTGAGAGAAGAATTTGACAGTGTTTCTAACAAATTCAAAAATGCCAATTACGACGAAATGGGAAACCAAGTAAAGTCGGGTGCCGAAAGAGTTGCCAGTGGTTTAGGTGATGTAATTATGAAAATCTTTGGTGCATTTGCTAAAGTTTTAGGTGCTATCATCTTAGTATTCTCTGCCTTGACATTAGCCGGATTATTTATTGGTCTTTTTACTTTCGGTACTACTTCTTTTATTGATGCGCCTTGGCAACGTTATGTTGACGCAGTAAACTACACAGATGTTCCGTTATGGATTTTTGGAGTGTTGGCTTTCTTAGCCATCGGTATTCCATTGTTCTTCTTCTTATTGTTGGGATTAAAATTATTGGTAACCAATATGAAATCTTTAAGCGCAGTTGCTAAATACAGTTTGTTAGCCATTTGGATTTTTGCTGTAGGTGCTTTAGTGGTTATTGGAATCAAACAATCTACTGAATCAGCGTTTGAAGGTAAAGCGGTTCAAAAAGAGGTAATCAACATTCAGCCAACGGATACTTTGCAAATCAAATTTGTAAGCAATGATTTCTTCTCGAAAAACATTTACGAACATGAAGATTTTACGTTTACACAGGATTCTGCTAAAAATGAAGTGATATATTCAAACCAAATTAGTTTTGAAATCAAAAGCACTGATAAAGCGCAACCTTATCTTCAAATTGAAAAATTAGCTGACGGTAAATCATTCAAAGAAGCCAATATTAGAGCAGAAAAAATCAACTATGGTTTCAAAATGGTTGGTAACCAATTACTTCTAGACAACTATTTGGTAACCGAAATGGCCAGTAAATATAGAGACCAACGTGTTGAATTGTATTTGTATCTTCCAAAAGGAACTGTATTTGTAGCCGATGAAACGGTGCAACATTTTGACGAATCACACAATGAATATTTCAATTTACACTATAGTTCAGGAAAATACACTTACAAAGTAGAAGAAACTCAAGTAAAATGTTTGGATTGTCCAAAAGACGAAAACGAATACAACGACTCAGAAGGTGGCGTTCAATCTGAAGAAATTAACATCATAGACGAGAATGATTCTTCTGAAACAGTTACGGTAAAAATCAACGGAAAAGTAGTTACCGAAACCAAATCAGGGAAATCAGATAAAAAAAGAAAACTGACTGTAGGAAGCGACGGCGTAATCATTAAAACAGAATAATCATGACAAAATTTGTAATTTTCTTTTCAAAAGTGATTACGGCTACCTTAGTAGCCTTATCAATCACCTCATGCGATCACAACATTAATTTTGGTAAATCCATCAGCGGAAGCGGAAAAGTAATAACCGAAAAACGAAATGTAGCCCACTTTGACAAAGTAACGGTTAGTCAAGGTTTAGAATGTGAAATCATCTTTTCAGATAAATTAGAAGTAACCGTGGAAGCTGACGATAATTTAATCAACGGAATTCACACTACAGTACAAAACGGTACGTTAGACATCAGTTCTGAATATGACAACTATATTAATGTAACTTCTAAAAAAATCATTGTTCGCATGCCAAAGATCGTAAGTTTGGAAAGCACTAGTGGTTCGACTATTACATCGAGTAACATTTTGAACAGTGATGACATTACGCTAAAATCAAGCAGCGGTAGTTCATTAGAAGTCGAAGTTGAAGCCGATAAAGTAACCTTGGAAACTTCAAGCGGAAGCGAACAAAAAGTAACCGGAAAAGCGCTAAAAGTATTTACTGCTTCGTCTAGCGGAAGTCATATAGATGCTAATGGATTATTGGCCAATGAAG
Organism: Flavobacterium sp. 102; assembly: GCF_003634615.1. Lineage (NCBI taxonomy): Bacteria > Pseudomonadati > Bacteroidota > Flavobacteriia > Flavobacteriales > Flavobacteriaceae > Flavobacterium > Flavobacterium sp. 102. The sequence goes on from NZ_RBKX01000001.1 coordinate 3,339,512, forward strand.
TGAATTCACAATCTTCAAGCGGAAGCTCAACAACGGTTAATGCAGCTGTATTATTGGATGCCAAAGCGTCAAGCGGAAGTTCAATAACCTACTTAAATAGTCCCAAAGAAGTTCGAAAAGAAGAAACTTCCGGCGGAAGCGTCTCCAAAGATTAAGTTAATAAAACATCTCAATGAAAATTGGGATGTTTTTTTTTCTATTTTTGACAATCGAGTCACGTTTTGAAAACGAGATGAATTGTACCAAGTAAAAACCAAACTACCAACTTTTATGAAAAAAATTATACTCTTTAGTTTTCTTTTACTCACGTCTGTTTCTTTTGCCCAAAAAAAAGAAAAGGTAAAAGGCTCTAAAATTGTCAAATTGGAACAAAAGCAAATTGGTGATTTTGTAAGTTTAGAAGTAGAAGACAATCTCGAGATTTTTTTGGTAAAAGGAAATGAATGTGCGCTCGAAATCGAAGCTGATGACAATTTGATCGAATTCGTTGAATACAAATTGGCCGGAAGTAACCTAAGAATTTCAACTTCAAAAGACATATCTAGCTATAAAAAATTGAGCGTTCGCGTAACTTATACCGATAAGTTCAATATGATTATCACCAAAGACGAAACCAATGTAACTGCTTTATCCGATGTGGTTTTAGACAATGTCACTTTTAAAACTTATGATTATTCTAAATTATTTCTGAACGCCAACACCAAGAGTTTTACTTTAATGGCCAACGATAAATCAAAAGTAGAATTGAATTTAAAATCAGTAAAAACCGCGATTGATTTAAGTAAAAGTGCTTACGTGAAAGCGCTAATTTCTTCCAGCGAAATGAGATTCGATTTGTACCAAAAATCATCCGCAGAAGTTGAAGGCGATGTGATTGAATTAAAATTACGTTTAGACAACAACACCGATTTTATTGGTAAAAAACTAACGGCCAAAAACGCTTCTTTAGAAACAGCCGGTTATTCTAAAAGCAGTATCAATGTCAGCAATAATGCTACTATAGATGCTTCGGGCAATAGCGAAATACAATTGTATGGCGAACCGCTGAAAATTGAGATGAAACGTTTCGCAGACAGTGCCGAACTCAGAAAAAAACCCACTACAAAATAAACAAGTCAATTTTTTTCAGAAAATGACATAAACAAAAAAAGTCCTGATTGCTCAGGACTTTTTATTTTTGGGTGAATGACCGGGTTCGAACCGGCGACCCTCGGTACCACAAACCGATGCTCTAACCAACTGAGCTACAATCACCATTTGTATTTCGAGTGCAAATATAGTGTAAAAGTTAACTTTTACAAAGAAATTTTATTTTTTTTAAATCAAATCTGATAAGCTATTGACTGCCAAATACCTTTCGACTGTAAAACCTTCGGCATATTCTACGCCAACCAATCTTCCAAAGTCCTGAGAGCGATAATGAATGCTTTCTAGAAAGTTTTTCGTCGCAATCGGCGTTACCGGTTCATTAGAATTTTCAGAATAAAACTGTGAGCTGTAAGCCAAAATAGCCGCTTCCTTTTTATCAATAAAAGCCGAAATGTCTACGACAAAATCGGGTTCGATATTTTTCCATTGGATATAATGGTAAACTACTTTTGGTCGCCATGCTTCTTGTTCAACACCTTCATGGGTAGTTTCAATTCTTCTTAATCCCGATAAAAAACAAGCATCCGAAACTAATTTGCTTCCTTTTCCATGATCAATGTGTCGGTCTTCAATAGCGTTACAAATCACTATTTCGGGTTTGTATTTTCTGATGCGTTTGATGATTTCCATTTGGTGTGCTTCATCATTGACAAAAAACCCATCGCGCATGTCCAAGTTTTCACGAACAGAAATCCCTAAAATTTCGGCCGCCAATTTGGATTCCTTATTTCTGATTTCAACCGAACCACGAGTTCCAAGTTCACCACGAGTTAAATCGATGATGCCTATCTTTTTCCCTAAAGAAACTTCTTTGGCAATCGTGCCGCTGCAACCCAATTCCACATCATCCGGATGTGCTCCGAAAGCCAGTATATCTAATTTCATTTTATTATCTGTTATTAATTGTCAAAATTATCAATTATCAATTATCAATTATCAATTATCAATTATCAATTTACAAAACCTTTCTCATCGTCATCGATTTATTAACCGTTTCCATGAACTCATCCTTTGGAAGACTGTCTTTGGTGATGCCACAACCGATAAAAAGTTGGGCCGTATCACCCACTATTTTCATACAACGCAAATTGACAAACAAATCGGATTGTTCTGTACGAAATGTAGCAAAATCGATATTCAATTCGCCTAAAAATCCGGAATAATATTCTCTATCGTAGTTTTCATTCCTAATAATAAATGCTTTGGCAGGTTCCTTCGGCAAACCGCAAACTGCCGATGTTGGATGCAATATCTTAATGATTTCGGCTTTGGCTTTTTTAGACTTTATCGTTGCCGTAATATCGGTTTTTATGTGCCAAAGATTTCCTGCTTTAACTGAATACGGACTCGAAACCGTCATTTCGCTGACTTTGTCCTGCAAACCGGTAGTAATGAATTCGGAAACCAAACGTTGTTCTTCAATTTCCTTTTCTGGCCAACTCACATTTTCTGCGTTTGTTGCAATTTGCGTTCCGGCCAAAGCGACCGTTTGCAATGCTCTTTGATTGATCTTTAAAAATTGCTCCGGCGTTGCGCCCATCCACATGCCAATTTTCGGATGAAAAAAGCAATACTTAAAAGCCGTCGGATAAAAAGTGATTAACTTTTTGAAAACGGACTCTAAATCAAATTGTCTCAAAAGCACCTCTTCCTTTCTTGATAAAACCACTTTTTCAAAATCGCCTTTATTGATTGCTTCAACGCCTCTTTTTACCAAATTTTCAAAAACTATTCTGGCTGTTTCATCAATCTCCGGCAATGCATTATTGGTTACTAAATAATCCGTTTCAACAATCCTTTCTACATAAACATCCGATTCTTTTTGAGGAATATACGGAATTAAATCGCCATCAAAAGGAGCAAAAACAAAACCCTTCGCCGCAAAATCTTCCAGAAAATACAAATGGTCATTTTTTTGGAACAAACCAATCATTTTATCCGAATTGGGTTTCGCATACAACACAAAAGGCAATTGCTGCTCTTGATGCGTTTTGACTTTGATGAATAAATCGGTCATTATCTTCTTGGTAAAATCATGTTGGTTAGTTTACAAAGCGAAATAAGTTTGTCGTTCTCATCGGTGATTTTTATTTCCCAAAGATGAATGCTTCTGCCTTGGTGAATAATTCTGGCAGTACAATAGACCATACCTTCGCGCTTGCTTTTTAAATGATTGGCAGAAATTTCAATTCCGCGCACTTCTTGTTTATCTGTATTGATGAACATTAACGAAGCCGCACTTCCAACACTTTCTGCCAGAGCAACCGTTGCACCACCGTGTAATAATCCCATAGGCTGATGCACTCTTGAATTAACAGGCATTTTGGCGGTTAAAAAACCTTCTCCGGCATCAATATATTCTATTTCTAAGGTTTGCATCAAAGTGTTGTTACACCATTCGTTGCATAATTGGAGTATTTTTTCTTTATCAAATGACATTGCTTTTTTTTTGTAAAATTACTACTTATTTCCCACAAGGAATAAAGTTGCTAAAATGAAAATACTAAAAGCGTCTTTTTATCGTTATTTGTGAAGACGATTTTTCAAATTTTCAAATTGACTTATTTTCAAATTAAACTTTAATACCTACATTTACCACCCGAGACCATAAGGTCGAACGGTACAAAGTAAAAATTCATGATATCAATGCGCAATATAATTATACTTTTTATTGTTGGTTTAGCCATCTCCTTGAGTTCTTGTCGAGAAGACTTTCAATTCGAAGCCAGTACAGGCAATTTGACTTTTTCTAAAGACACAGTTTATTTAGATACCGTTTTTACCGATATTGGTTCAAGTACTTATACTTTGAAAGTCTATAATAAAAGTGACAAAGACATTAAAATTCCAACAATTCAATTAGGCAAAGGTCAAGCGTCCAAATACCGCATGACGGTTGACGGAATGGTAGGCGAAAACAACCGCATCTTCCACGATGTAGAATTATTGGCCAAAGACAGTTTGTATATTTTCATTGAAGTCACTACCGATGTAGCTTCAGCTAATCCAACTGATTTTTTATATACCGATCAAATTCAGTTTGACAGCGGTGATAATTTCCAAAAAGTAGAATTGGTTACATTGATTCAAGATGCTTACTTTTTATATCCAAAAAGATTTTCCGACGGCACAACTGAAACGCTGAATATAGACGGAATTGACGAACCGGTTTATGGCTTCTTCCTTGATGAAAACGATCCCGTTAACGGCAATGAATATACTTGGGGCAACGATAAGCCTTATGTAGTCTACGGTTACGCCGCTGTTCCAAGTGGCAAAACACTTAATATTCAACCCGGAGCAAGAATCCATTTTCATGATAGTTCAGGCGTCATTGTTGGTAACGGTGCATCATTTAAAGCTATCGGAACTTTAGAAAACAAAATCATTTTTGAAGGCGACCGATTAGAACCCGGATTTGCAGATGTTCCCGGACAATGGGAAACGATTTGGCTGACGGCCGGAAGTACCAATAACGAAATTGATCATGTAATCATCAAGAATTCCATCGTCGGGCTGAATATTGACAGTAATGACGGAAACTTTATGACGATTAAGAATACACAAATCTATAATTCATCATTGGTTGGTATTTATGCCAAAACGGCTAAAATACAAGGAGAAAATGTAGTAGTTAATTATGGTGGAGTGGCTGCTTTGGCTTGTACATTGGGTGGAAGTTATGATTTCAAACATTGTACCTTCAACAACAACTGGTCGAGTTCTCGACAAGTAGCTGTTTTATTGAATAATTATTACGAAGAAGAAAATGGTAATAATGTGGCTTTTGATTTGACCCAAGCCGATTTTAAAAACTGCATCATTTATGGTAGTAATACCTACGAATTAAAATTAGATCCTGATACTTCAGAAGATTTCAATTATTCGTTTACCAAATGTTTGATAAAATTTGGTACTACTACAGATACCCTTTACAGTTGGATATTTGACAATCCTGAAATCAAAAGAAACGGAAATCCAAAATTCTTAGATATTCAAAACAACCAATTAAACATTGGAGATAATTCTGATGCCAGAGGATTTGGCGATAATGTTAGCGTTGGCAATGATATTTTAGGAAATCCAAGAACGGCTCCTTATGATGCCGGTGCTTATAATTGGACTACTTTTGAGGATTAAATTTCTTTTCAGAAATAAAAAGCTTCACAAAAGGAAACTTATTATTTCTTGTAATCTTATTTTTTGACAAACTTACTACTTGTAATTCCCTTATCTGTTTCCAGTTTAATAAAGTAGCTTCCAGTATTCAAATTTGAAACATTAATTGTATCAACTTGTTGAACATTGGGAAGAGCCAAAACCAATTGACCTAAAATATTGTATACCGATATTGATTTTAATTCAATGTCCCTTTTGGCTTTTATGATTAAAACATCATTCGCCGGAATTGGGTATAGGTTAAAATAGTTTGAAAACTCTAAATCTTGATTCCCTAATGCTTGAATAACTGTTGAAGCTGTATTGGTTACAATCGGAAAGTTATAATCAAAATAAATGCTTGCGTTATTGGTAAAAGTATCACCTAAAACTAAGGTTGGTTTAGTTTTAATTTTAAAGGCAATATAACCATCATTAATAGCATCCTCAAAAGGCAATTGAATATTTTCAAAAATAAATTCCACTTTATTTCCGTTAATTCTGGCTACAAAAGAATGACTACTATTTATTGGAATCAATGTATTGATATCAAACTTCGTTAAATCAATCATATCTTTTACAACAACATTTTCAGCGGGAAATGTACCTGTATTTTCAAAGCGGATTACATAATGAACATACTGACCTATCATTCCTGGACCGACAATACTTCCTTCAATACAAGTTTTATCGTTGGGGTCGTATGAACCAACAACAATTTGTTTAAGACTACTTTCATTGTCCGATAAATACTCATCGCCTGTCATAGGATTTATTGTTGCCGTAAAATCAAGTTGATCTCCTATATTAACCGCAGGAATTTCCATCGGAGAATTGACATTCATTTTAACGTCAATACTTCTAGTTTCAAAAGGCAACAAATCATTAAAATCCCAAGATAAAAGTCCAAAACTTTGACTGGCAAAAACAGGATTTGAAGATACCAAATCCATTAAATCATCTTCAAAAGACAAGGTCACAGTTCCGGATTGACTCATATTCCCTTTATTTTTATAAACAATTTCATAAGTAGCGTCAAAACCCGGTCGGGCAACTAACAATGGTATGATGATAACTTCTAAATCTTGGTGGATACCATTAGGTGTAATGCAAAAATTTTGAATAACCGGACTTGTCTGTGTTGGAAAACTTACTTGAAAACTTGATGGTGAAATATTGAAATAGTCTGGGTTCTCAATAAACGGTGTCAAGGTATGCTCACCTTGTTGAACAGGAATAGAATATTGGCCAGTAACATTTGCAATAAAGTTTCCGTTATTCTCACCATCTGCAATATTAATTCTCAAATTTGGCAATAAAGCGTCAGAACCATTACAACCATTAGAATCATTATCTAAAATAGCATTCCCTTGAATGACAAAATATTCACCTCCGGGAATAAATGAGCAATAAGAATTAACAGTGTAATTAATGTAATTATTTGAATTAAAAATTGTTTGAACCTGATTTATTTCGGACTCGTCAGCACAAACATAATTTAGATTATTCAACCCAATTGAATAATCTATAAGTTGGTAACTCCCATTTTTCATAAAGATTTGAGTCAATAAATTATTCCCTGAAAAGAAGAAATTATCAAGATTCGTTAGGTGCGTCACATCAATGCTGGTTAATAAATTGTCCTGGCAATATAGTGTAATCAATTCTGTCAGATGATTGACTTCAAGTTCACTAATTTGATTATTGTTACACCACAGTGAAAAAAGTTGTGGACAATTAGCAATAGTTAATGAAGATATGTTATTATATCCAATGTAAATCTGCTCTAAATTTTGAAGCCCATTTAAATTTACAGATGTTAACTGATTATTCTGAGCTGAAATAGTTTGAATTAAAGGGTTGACATTAAGGAAATCAATAGAAGTTAAATTATTTTGACTGCAATCTAATAAATTAAGGTTATTCAACCCTGCAATATTAATATGTGATATATTATTCCCTGAGCAAATTAACTGTTCCAGCGAAGTGAGACTTGTTAAATCAATAGAGTATATATTGCTGTAGGAAATCTGCAAATATCTTAAGTTAGTAAAGAACTCAATCCCAACTAAAGAATTAATAGTTCCTCCATTATCACAATCAACTACACATTGAGGTTGCATCCTATAAATTAGAAGAGCTTCGTTAACTTCAATCTCACCATTCCCATTTTGGTCTATTTGGATTTGATTGTAATTCACGTCGTAAGTATTAATTCCTGATAATAAATAGTTTTTAAAACGAATGTCAGGAAAATTAATCACTTGGGCGTCTGAAGCTATTATAAAAAATAAAAAAAGAAATAGTGAGACAATTTTTTTCATAGTAAAACTTTATATCCCAAAAGTATAAAATATATTGTAAGATTTTTATAATAAATACCTTTCTTAATAATTAATTAAAAACTTAGCAAAAACTCGTTTTGATACTTCTGCTTTTTAGCCTAAATTTGCACCTACAACAACAACACAAAAACACAATGATTCATTTTTTCGGAAACGAAAGTTCAACTGTATTTGCCGTGCAAGCGCAAAACGAACTTTCGGCAGAAACTATCTCAAAATTAAACTGGCTTTTTGACAACGCACATAAAATAGAAAAATCCGTCCTGACGGATTTTTTTGTTGGTCCACGTGCCGCCATGGTAACCCCTTGGAGTACCAATGCTGTTGAAATTACTCAAAACATGGGAATCGAAGGTATTATCAGAATAGAGGAATTCGAAAAAGTTTCATCTGATTTTACCGATTTCGACCCAATGCTTTCGCAAAAATACAGCGAGCTCACTCAAGACATTTTCTCTATCAATATTCAGCCTGAGCCAATCTTAGACATTGAAGATATTGCCGCTTACAACAAACAAGAAGGTTTGGCCTTAAGTTCAGAAGAAGTCGATTATTTGAATGGTGTTGCCTTAAAAATTGGTCGCAAACTAACCGATTCAGAAGTGTTTGGTTTTTCTCAAGCCAATTCAGAACACTGTCGTCACAAAATCTTCAACGGCACTTTTGTGATTGACGGTCAAGAAAAAGAAATTTCTTTGTTCAAACTCATCAAAAAAACATCCGCCGAAAATCCAAACGATATCGTTTCGGCCTATAAAGATAATGTGGCTTTTGTCAAAGGGCCAAGAGTTACCCAATTCGCACCAAAAAGTGCAGACAAACCTGATTTTTACGAAACCAAAGAATTTGATTCCGTCATTTCCTTAAAAGCAGAAACGCACAATTTCCCAACAACCGTTGAGCCTTTTAACGGTGCTGCAACCGGTTCGGGTGGAGAAATTCGTGACCGTTTAGCCGGTGGACAAGGTTCGTTACCGTTAGCCGGAACAGCTGTTTACATGACCGCTTATTCTCGTTTGAATTCTGATAGAAACTGGGAAAAAGGCATGACCGAGCGACAATGGTTGTACCAAACTCCGATGGATATTTTAATCAAAGCGTCGAATGGTGCTTCTGATTTCGGAAATAAATTCGGACAACCTTTGATTACCGGTTCTATTTTGACTTTCGAACACGAAGAAGAAAATCGTAAACTAGGTTACGACAAAGTAATCATGCAAGCCGGTGGCATTGGGTACGGAAAATTAGACCAATCCATTAAAAAGAAACCGACAGCCGGAGATAAAATCGTAATCCTTGGTGGTGAAAATTATAGAATCGGAATGGGTGGCGCAGCAGTTTCTTCTGCAGATACCGGAGCTTTTGGCTCGGGAATTGAGTTAAATGCCATTCAACGTTCGAATCCTGAAATGCAAAAACGCGCGGCCAACGCTATTCGTGGTTTAGTGGAAAGTGATAACAATCCCATCGTTTCTATTCATGATCACGGCGCAGGCGGCCATTTGAATTGTCTTTCCGAATTGGTAGAAGAAACTGGTGGTTTGATTGATTTAGACAAATTACCTGTGGGTGATCCAACGCTTTCTGCCAAAGAAATCATTGGTAACGAATCTCAGGAAAGAATGGGCTTAGTCATTGGCCAAAAAGACATCGACACTTTACAAAGAATTGCAGACAGAGAACGTTCTCCGATGTACCAAGTGGGCGATGTTACCAATAACCAAAGATTTACATTTGAAAGCAAAACTACCGGTGCCAAACCAATGGATTTCGCTTTAGAAGACATGTTCGGTAGTTCGCCAAAGACGATTATGGCGGACAAAACCATTAACAGAAATTATACAGATTTAGAGTATACTCAAAACAATATTCCAACCTATCTAGAGCAAGTGCTTCGCTTGGAAGCCGTAGCTTGTAAAGATTGGTTGACCAATAAAGTCGACCGTTGTGTTGGCGGAAAAGTAGCCAAACAACAATGCGCCGGACCTTTACAATTGCCTTTGAATAACGTTGGCGTAATGGCTTTAGATTTTAACGGAAAAGAAGGAATTGCGACTTCTATTGGTCACGCTCCTATTTCTGCTTTGATTAATCCTTCTGCCGGAAGTAGAAATGCGATTGCCGAAGCTTTATCGAATATTGTTTTTGCTCCGTTAAAAGAAAATTTAAAAAGCGTTTCCTTGTCAGCCAACTGGATGTGGGCTTGTAAAAACGAAGGAGAAGATGCCCGTTTGTACGAAGCAGTTCAGGCTTGTTCTGATTTTGCCATCGAATTAGGCATCAACATTCCAACCGGAAAAGATTCACTTTCGATGAAACAAAAATACCCGAATGACGAAGTGATCGCACCGGGAACGGTAATCATATCGGCAGCCGGAAATTGTTCCAATATTACTAAAGTGGTTGAGCCTGTTTTACAAAGAAATGGTGGTTCTATTTATTATATCAATTTGTCACAAGATGATTTCAAACTAGGCGGAAGTTCCTTTGCTCAAGTGTTGAATAAAATAGGAAACAATACATCAACAATAAAAGACGCAGCTTTCTTCAAAAAAGCATTCAACATTATTCAGGATTTAGTCAAAGACCGACAAATTCTAGCCGGTCACGACATTGGAAGTGGTGGCTTGATTACCACTTTATTGGAAATGTGTTTCGCTGATAACAATTTAGGAGCTAAAATCGATTTCAGTGCATTTGCAGAAAAAGATTTAGTAAAGATTTTATTTGCAGAAAATATTGGATTAGTACTTCAAGCGAAAGATGACTCAACATTTGAAAAAGCCTTAAACGGAATTGAGTTCTTTAAAATAGGTGAAGTTACTACTAAAGCTACTTTAGACTTTGGACATTTGACTTTCGACATTCCGACTTTAAGAGATATTTGGTTCGAAACTTCGTATTTGTTAGACCAAAAACAATCCAAAAACAACAAAGCCAAAGAGCGCTTTGACAATTATAAAAACCAGACGTTACAATATACATTTCCTGCGCACTTTACTGGTAAAAAACCTGTCATCTCGAGCGCAGTCGAGAGACCAAAAGCTGCTATCATCCGTGAAAAAGGAAGTAATTCAGAGCGCGAAATGGCCAACGCCATGTACTTGGCAGGTTTTGATGTCAAAGACGTTCACATGACCGATTTGATTTCGGGACGCGAAAATTTAGAAGATATTCAGTTCATTGGAGCTGTTGGTGGTTTCTCTAATTCAGATGTTTTAGGTTCTGCTAAAGGTTGGGCCGGAGCTTTTTTATACAATGAAAAAGCCAATACCGCTTTAAAGAACTTCTTAAAACGTGAAGATACTTTATCTGTTGGAATCTGTAATGGTTGTCAATTGTTTATGGAATTGGAAGTCATTAATCCGGAACACGAAATTCACGGTAAAATGAAACACAATGACTCACACAAACACGAAAGTATATTCACTTCAGTAAAAGTACAAGAAAACCATTCGGTAATGCTAAAAACTTTAGCCGGAAGTACATTAGGGGTTTGGGTATCGCATGGTGAAGGAAAATTCCATTTGCCATACGAAGAAAGTCAATATAATATAGTAGCCAAATATGCTTACGAAGGTTATCCTGCTAATCCAAACGGTTCTGATTACAATACAGCGATGCTTTGTGATAAAACCGGAAGACATTTGGTCATGATGCCACACATTGAGCGTTCTACATTCCCTTGGAATTGGGCACATTATCCAAAGGATAAAAAAGACGAAGTTTCTCCATGGATTGAAGCCTTTGTCAATGCCAGAGAATGGATTCAAAAACAATAAACAAAAAAGCTCCTGAAATTCAGGAGCTTTTTTTATAAAATCAATATTTCTAAAACCTGTAACCAAGAGTCGCTTGATACCACATGTTTTTATAACGTGGCGTATCTGAAGACCCGTCTCCATTATTGTTCTTAACATCCCAACCAGCTCTCACACCAAAAACCAAATGATCTAAATTAAAATCCACACCACCGGTTAAACCAAAAATATTTTTTCGAATATTGTCATTACTGAATTCCTCTTCTTGTGTAGCTGAAATACTTCCGCCTTCAAAATCATCCGTTTGTTTTAACAAATAAGAAAACTGCGGTCCAAACAAAATGGAAATATTCTCTATAGGTTTAAAACTAACCATAATTGGCACGTCAATAAAGTTAGTCGTTCTCGTCATTTCATAACTACTCCCAAGAAATGACCCTGAGGACTTGAATCCTTTTTGCGAAAATAAAACCTCTGGCTGAATCCCAAAATAACTTCCAAGTGGAAGAGAAAGAAAACCACCAACAGCAAATCCTACTTTAGAATCTGCAACAAAATCTTCTCCTTCTGAGTCATAAACATTGGAGAGATTTACACCTCCTTTTATCCCTAAGGATAATTTAGCGCGATTATCTGTTGTCTTCTCTTCTGTTTGTGCAAAAGCACCCGTGGTTGATAGCGTAATCATTGCGATTACCATAATTACTTTTTTCATAGTTCTAATAATTTAAAGTTATAAGTAAAATTTAGGGTCATTGATTATCTGTTTAAAAGAATAATAACTTGGTAAATTTCGCTATAAAGCCGCCAATAGTTCTTACAGAACTATACTTATCATTTACATAATTATGACGTGTCCCCTTTGGCCTTTCTTGAGCCCGTCGAAAGGGGTCGGGCTGTCCGCTATATCTTTTTACTGCTACAATATTTCATTACCAACCAATTCTCTACAAACAGTAAAAAGGATACCACTCCCATCCCTCACGCATATATTACCAAATTGTTTTTACTTCTTGCAGTTTTTTTTACTTTATGGCACATTGCCATTGGATAACCATACTCATCATTGGAATAACCAACCTTACCATTAAAACAATGAACCTTATTATTAGAATAGCTAACCTAACCATTGGAATTACCAATCTTACCCATAGAATAGCTATCCTTACCGTTGGATTAACACACTTAACCTATCATACTGCAAATGTTGTCGATTGTTTTGCTTTCCACGAGTAAATAACAATATACTTACACACTGTCACCCAGTCCCGAGGCTTCGGGAGTCGAAGGGCAACCCAATGTAAACTAAAAAACCTATGATATATAAAGGAGGAAGCCCAGTGGGCTTCAGGTACGCGAACTTTAGTTCGCCAATAACAATATAAAACAAAAAACCCTATCCAAATAAATGAATAGGGTTTCAAAAAAAAGGCGGCGACCCCCGATAGCTATCGTCCCGAAAGCTTTCGGGACCACATAACTGTAGTACCTATAAACAAAAAAGTCCTTTACTTTCGTAAAGGACTCTCTAAAAAAAAGGCGGCGACATACTCTCCCACATAACTGCAGTACCATCTGCGCAATCGGGCTTAACTTCTCTGTTCGGAATGGGAAGAGGTGAGCCCCGACGCAATAACCACCTTAAGAGGTTATAATTGCTTGAGCAATTATTTCCAATGTTAACCATCAATTATTAATTGTTAATTATCAATTGGACAATATCTTAACATACTGAGATAAAGAAATTTTAATTACCGCGAAGCGGAAATATAAAGAAAGAAAGTTTCTCCAGCCTCTTGCGAGGCTGGATGACGTACATAAGCTTACGGGTTATTAGTACTACTCGACTATGACATTACTGCCTTTACATCTATAGCCTATCAACGTGGTCATCTCCCACGACCCTTAAAAGAAATCTCATCTTGTGGTGGGTTTCGCGCTTATATGCTTTCAGCGCTTATCCCTTCCCAACGTAGCTACTCTGCGGTGCTCCTGGCGGAACAACAGATACACCAGAGGTTAGTCCAATTCGGTCCTCTCGTACTAGAATCAGATCCACTCAAATTTCTTGCGCCCACAGTAGATAGAGACCGAACTGTCTCACGACGTTCTGAACCCAGCTCGCGTGCCACTTTAATGGGCGAACAGCCCAACCCTTGGGACCTTCTCCAGCCCCAGGATGTGACGAGCCGACATCGAGGTGCCAAACCCCCCCGTCGATATGAGCTCTTGGGGGAGATCAGCCTGTTATCCCCGGCGTACCTTTTATCCTTTGAGCGATGGCCCTTCCATGCGGAACCACCGGATCACTATGCTCTACTTTCGTACCTGATCGACCTGTATGTCTCTCAGTCAAGCTCCCTTATGCCATTGCACTCTACGCACGGTTACCAAGCGTGCTGAGGGAACCTTTAGAAGCCTCCGTTACTCTTTTGGAGGCGACCACCCCAGTCAAACTACCCACCAAGCAATGTCCCCCACATAAGCGGGGTTAGACCTCAGATAAGCAAAGGGTGGTATTTCAACAATGACTCCACAACGCCTAGCGACGCCACTTCATAGTCTCCCACCTATCCTACACATCACTTATCCAAGACCAATACTAAGCTATAGTAAAGGTGCACAGGGTCTTTTCGTCCCACTGCGGGTAATCGGCATCTTCACCGATACTACAATTTCACCGAGCTCATGGCTGAGACAGTGTCCAGATCGTTACACCATTCGTGCAGGTCGGAACTTACCCGACAAGGAATTTCGCTACCTTAGGACCGTTATAGTTACGGCCGCCGTTTACTGGGGCTTCAATTCAATGCTTCTCCGAAGATAACATCTCCTCTTAACCTTCCAGCACCGGGCAGGTGTCAGGCCCTATACTTCATCTTACGATTTGGCAGAGCCCTGTGTTTTTGATAAACAGTCGCCTGGACCTTTTCACTGCGGCCAGCATTGCTGCTGGCGACCTTTCTCCCGAAGTTACAGGTCTATTTTGCCTAATTCCTTAGCCATGAATCTCTCGAGCACCTTAGGATTCTCTCCTCGACTACCTGTGTCGGTTTACGGTACGGGTTCTTATAATCTAAGTTTAGAGGTTTTTCTTGGAAGCCCTTAGGCACACTATCTCTTTGCCCGAAGGCTCCGAGTACTATCGTATTTCCCCAAGCCGCGTGGATTTGCCTGCGCAGCTTATAGGTAGGTACTTCAACGAACTATTCCGTCAGTTCGCGGTGCTTTCATCACTCCGTCACCCCATCACAATTATAAGAAGTACGGGAATATTAACCCGTTGGCCATCGACTGTTCCTTTCGGATTCGCCTTAGGACCCGACTAACCCTCAGCTGATTAGCATAGCTGAGGAAACCTTAGTCTTTCGGTGTGCGGGTTTCTCGCCCGCATTATCGTTACTTATGCCTACATTTTCTTTTCTAACCAGTCCAGCATGCCTTACGACACACCTTCAACCCTGTTAGAATGCTCCCCTACCACTTGACATAGTCAAGTCCATAGCTTCGGTAATATGCTTATGCCCGATTATTATCCATGCTCGTCCGCTCGACTAGTGAGCTGTTACGCACTCTTTAAATGAATGGCTGCTTCCAAGCCAACATCCTAGCTGTCTGGGCAGACAAACCTCGTTTTTTCAACTTAGCATATATTTGGGGACCTTAGCTGATGGTCTGGGTTCTTTCCCTCTCGGACATGGACCTTAGCACCCATGCCCTCACTGTTAGTAAACATTATATAGCATTCGGAGTTTGTCAGGAATTGGTAGGCGGTGAAGCCCCCGCATCCAATCAGTAGCTCTACCTCTATATAACTTTACGACTAACGCTGCACCTAAATGCATTTCGGGGAGTACGAGCTATTTCCGAGTTTGATTGGCCTTTCACCCCTACCCACAGGTCATCCGAAGACTTTTCAACGTCAACCGGTTCGGACCTCCACTATGTGTTACCACAGCTTCATCCTGCCCATGGGTAGATCACACGGTTTCGCGTCTAACACTACTGACTAAAGCGCCCTATTCAGACTCGCTTTCGCTACGGATCCATACCTTAAGTACTTATCCTTGCCAGCAACGTTAACTCGTAGGCTCATTATGCAAAAGGCACGCCGTCACCCCACTAAAGGGCTCCGACCGCTTGTAAGCGTATGGTTTCAGGATCTATTTCACTCCGTTATTCACGGTTCTTTTCACCTTTCCCTCACGGTACTGGTTCACTATCGGTCTCTCAGGAGTATTTAGCCTTAGCGGATGGTCCCGCCAAATTCAGACAGGGTTTCACGTGCCCCGCCCTACTCAGGATACCACTATCCTTATCTTCTCTTACTTATACGGGACTATCACCCTCTGTGGTTAACCTTTCCAGGTTATTCTAATTCAATCCGCAAGAAATGTCGTGGTCCTACAACCCCAAAATTGCCGTAACAACTTTGGTTTGGGCTAATCCGCGTTCGCTCGCCACTACTTACGGAATCACTTTTGTTTTCTTCTCCTCCGCCTACTTAGATGTTTCAGTTCAGCGGGTTTGCTTTCCTTTCGGAATGACATGTCTTCAACATGCCGGGTTGCCCCATTCAGGTATCTACGGATCAATTCGTGTGTGCCAATCCCCGTAGCTTTTCGCAGCTTATCACGCCTTTCTTCGCCTCTGAGAGCCTAGGCATCCCCCATACGCCCTTATTTTGCTTATTGTACTTTTGCTTCTATACATTACTGCATAAAAACGTGTTCTTTCTACTTTTTAAATTTTCTTATCTCAATATGTCAATGAACTTGTGGCGAGTCGCCACTGACAAATAATTATCAGCGTGACTTTAGCCATTGTGGAGAATATCGGAGTCGAACCGATGACCTCCTGCGTGCAAGGCAGGCGCTCTAGCCAGCTGAGCTAATCCCCCGTTTCTCTAGTAGGCAGTGTTCAGTGTTCAGTTTCTCAGTAACCTAAACTACATGCAAACCAGCAGTGAATTTTCAACCTCCAGAATTTCCTTTTATAAACATAAACAGTCTTTGTAATTACCAATTATTAACTATCAATTGTCAATTAAAAAGTAGTCCCGCCCAGACTCGAACTGGGGACCCCTACATTATCAGTGTAGTACTCTAACCAGCTGAGCTACGAGACTCTGTTTTTTTGCTTATTATAATATTTGAACTAACAGCGAGAGTAAAAAATTCTTCCAATTTGAGGACTATCCTCTATATCGTCTCTAGAAAGGAGGTGTTCCAGCCGCACCTTCCGGTACGGCTACCTTGTTACGACTTAGCCCCAGTTACCAGTTTTACCCTAGGCAGCTCCTTACGGTCACCGACTTCAGGTACCCCCAGCTTCCATGGCTTGACGGGCGGTGTGTACAAGGCCCGGGAACGTATTCACCGGATCATGGCTGATATCCGATTACTAGCGATTCCAGCTTCACGGAGTCGAGTTGCAGACTCCGATCCGAACTGAGAACGGTTTTGTAGATTCGCTCCTGGTCACCCAGTGGCTGCTCTCTGTACCGTCCATTGTAGCACGTGTGTAGCCCAAGGCGTAAGGGCCGTGATGATTTGACGTCATCCCCACCTTCCTCACAGTTTACACTGGCAGTCTTGTTAGAGTTCCCGACTTGACTCGCTGGCAACTAACAACAGGGGTTGCGCTCGTTATAGGACTTAACCTGACACCTCACGGCACGAGCTGACGACAACCATGCAGCACCTTGTAAATTGTCCGAAGAAAAAACTGTTTCCAGTCCTGTCAATCTACATTTAAGCCTTGGTAAGGTTCCTCGCGTATCATCGAATTAAACCACATGCTCCACCGCTTGTGCGGGCCCCCGTCAATTCCTTTGAGTTTCATTCTTGCGAACGTACTCCCCAGGTGGGATACTTATCACTTTCGCTTAGCCACTGAACTTGCGCCCAACAGCTAGTATCCATCGTTTACGGCGTGGACTACCAGGGTATCTAATCCTGTTCGCTCCCCACGCTTTCGTCCATCAGCGTCAATCAATTGTTAGTAACCTGCCTTCGCAATTGGTATTCCATGTAATATCTAAGCATTTCACCGCTACACTACATATTCTAGTTACTTCACAATAATTCAAGTCTAACAGTATCAATGGCCGTTTGATCGTTGAGCGACCAGATTTCACCACTGACTTATTAAACCGCCTACGGACCCTTTAAACCCAATGATTCCGGATAACGCTTGGATCCTCCGTATTACCGCGGCTGCTGGCACGGAGTTAGCCGATCCTTATTCTTACGGTACCGTCAAGCTCCGACACGTCGGAGTGTTTCTTCCCGTACAAAAGCAGTTTACACACCATAGATGCGTCTTCCTGCACGCGGCATGGCTGGATCAGGCTTGCGCCCATTGTCCAATATTCCTCACTGCTGCCTCCCGTAGGAGTCTGGTCCGTGTCTCAGTACCAGTGTGGGGGATCTCCCTCTCAGGACCCCTACCTATCGTAGCCATGGTAAGCCGTTACCTTACCATCTAGCTAATAGGACGCATGCCCATCTTTTACCGTTGGAACTTTAATAATTAAATGATGCCATTCAATTATACCATGGGGCATTAATCCAAATTTCTCTGGGCTATTCCCCTGTAAAAGGTAGGTTGCATACGCGTTACGCACCCGTGCGCCGGTCTCTAGTATTGCTACTATACCCCTCGACTTGCATGTGTTAAGCCTGCCGCTAGCGTTCATCCTGAGCCAGGATCAAACTCTTCATCGTATGTTGTTGATAATTTCTTATCGTTTTTTTAGACAAAGGCTAGTCTTTTTCAAATCTTTCGACTCTCTTACTCTCTTTTATTTGTCCTAACATCTCTGTTAGAACGGCTGTCAATTCAATATGTCTATGAACGTTTTCTTCTTATTATATCGCCTCTCTTGCGGTTAGCGGGTGCAAAAGTAAGTAACTTTTTTATTCTGGCAAGCTTTTTTGAAAATATTTTTAAATTTATTTTCTTTCTGCTTGATTTTTAAAAAATCAGGGCTGCTAAGATAAAAGGTTTTATTTAGCTACACAAATTTTCTTTTGATTTTGTTAAATCTTAATCCAAAAAAGTAAAGAACTCTGCTTCAATGCGGGTGCAAAAGTAATACTCTTTTTGGCATTCGCAAGTGTTTCGCAACTCTTTTTTGGAAGTTTTTTGCAACTCGTTGGTTCTACGGTTTTTGCAGAGGAAAGTTTTTTTGATTGTTTACAAACGTTCAAATGAAATCACTCTTAGCCCCGATTGTAGAGGCTACCATGTAGCCCGGAAAGCGGGAATACGGATAACTGACACTGCCTAACCCTTCGCTTCAAAAACTATTTTTTCAAAGCTTTTTTCTCCCAATAGTCTGTAAGTTCATCTATATCAACAGGAGTTGCGGATTTTTGAGGCATGAGTCTGCCTCTGGTGAAAGCTCTATCGAGGATGGATTCTATTAAAAAATCTTCGTTGACCTCGTAGGGTTGGTATTTTGTTTTGAGGTTGATGTCAAATAGTCGGGCGGTGTTGTTGGACCAGAAAGCTTTCCAGCCGCTTTTGTAATCTTTGATGAGTTCGAATGTGGTGTAGCCGGTTTGGCGGTGAATGAGTTTGACCAAAATCTGACCTTGTTTACGGGAAAGCTTCTTTAATTGTCCGGTGAATTCATTTTCCATGTAGTCTTCGACTATCTTGAAATACTTCTTTTTCTCTTTGTTGGTTTTGAGTTTGTCCATATTCTTATTTAGAACTGTCAACCGTTCTGCGGCAGCTTTGGCGAATGGATATACTTTATAGACTCTGTTTTGAAGTAACAGGAATTCTTTTTTCTCGGCGGGAGTTAGCTTGTTTTTATAGACAACGACTTCTTCTAAAAGAATAGGATCTTTGACAATGGTGTCGTTTTCATCGGTTACTGTTTCTTTTTTTTGAATGGAATCTGTTGAGATTTGGGCATTCGCCATTGAAACCATTAATAATATAAAAACGAACAAAAGTAACTTCTTCATAGATAATAATAATTAGGGTAAAAATATATAATATCCTTAACAACTGTGATGCCAAATTTATATTTTAGCAAAAAAAAATTATGACAACAAAATCTATACTTACCAAATCATCGCTTACGTTTTTAGAAAACTATTTGAATAATGCTTCTCCGACCGGTTATGAATCGGGTGGACAGAAACTTTGGATGGATTATTTGAGACCTTATGTTGATACTTTTATTACCGATACTTATGGTTCTGCGGTTGGAATTATTAATCCGGATGCTCCATATAAAGTAGTTATTGAAGGTCATTCGGATGAGATTTCTTGGTATGTTAATTATATTACTGACAACGGTCTTATCTATGTAATTAGGAATGGTGGCTCGGATCATCAGATTGCGCCTTCTAAAAGAGTGAACATTCATACTAGTAAAGGAATTGTAAAAGGTGTTTTTGGTTGGCCTGCGATACATACGAGAAATCGCGGTAAGGAAGAATCGGCAACACTACACAATATCTTTATTGATTGTGGTTGTTCTACTAAGAAAGAAGTAGAAGAATTGGGTGTTCATGTGGGTTGTGTGATTACTTATCCGGATGAGTTTATGATTTTGAACGGTAATAAGTTTGTTTGTCGTGCTATTGACAATAGAATGGGCGGTTTTATGATAGCTGAAGTTGCTCGTTTATTGAAAGAAAATAAGAAGAAGTTGCCTTTTGGCTTGTATATTACTAATTCTGTTCAGGAGGAAGTTGGTTTGCGTGGTGCCGAAATGATTACCAAAACGATTAATCCTAATGTTGCCATAGTAACTGATGTTTGCCATGACACCAGTACACCGATGATTGATAAGAAAATAGAGGGCGATTTGGAGATGGGTAAAGGACCGGTTATAGCTTATGCTCCGGCGGTTCACAATACTTTAAGAGATTTGATTGTTAATACCGCTGAAGACAAAAAGATTCCTTTTCAGCGTCATGCGACTTCGAGAGTAACCGGGACGGATACTGATGCTTTTGCTTATAGTAATGGTGGTGTTCCTTCGGCATTGATTTCGTTGCCGTTGCGTTATATGCACACTACTGTGGAAATGGTACACCGAGAAGATGTAGAAAATGTTATTAAACTGATTTATGAAAGTTTGTTGAAGATAGAGAACAATGATTCATTTTCTTATTTTAAATAACATTAAACAAAAAAGCATCCTTTCGGATGCTTTTTGCTTTTACATTGCTGTAAAAAATTAACCTAAAACTTATAATTTTAAATCTACTGTAACCGCCATATTGTTGGTACTTGGTTTGTTGTTTTTTAGTGAGCGATTGATTCTTTCAAAATCTAGAGGATAATATTCTCTATCAACTGAGCTTTCCACTATTTGATTTCTTTCGGCTATAATGTCTTCAGCAGACATTTCTAATGAAATTGGTTGGTAACTGTCTTCACAATTATCGATAACCAAATTGTTTTCGGCAATTACTTGATTCAATGTTTTACTGTAAGTTGATTTGATTACAGAAGTTGGATTAAAAATACTAGCCTCTTCTCCGGTATTGTCAAAAGTGACTTTTAAAATTTCTTTGTTTGCAAAAACCAATTGGTTTTGTTGAGCGTTGTCTACACTTACTGTAGCTAAATCCTGTTGAACTAAATCTTGAATGTTCAATTCATTTGCTGTACTATTGTTGTTAAAACCTAAAACAGCTAGTCCTAAAAAAATAATTGTTGATTTCATGATGATTGATTTTTGATGATGATTTTTTATTGTTGTTATTAATATCCTATGCAAATATATGGCTAAAAAAAGGTATCTTGTATTGCATAGTACTTAATTTTAACATAATTTTAACTTTTTAATTATTACAACCAATTGATTTCTAGATAAAAGCGCCATTTTTAAATATGAATGGCGCTTTATTTTAGATTACTAAGCTTGCTTTAATAAAGCAATTGCTTCATTAGCATTAGAGAATTCTGCATACTTTAAAGCCGTATAGCCTCTTTCATCTTTAGTGTCTAATTTGGCACCATTCTCCAATAATAATTTAATAATTTCCACTTTATTGTAACGAGCCGCCAACATTAAAGGTGTTGTTCCGTTCATCGATTCGTTCACATCGGAACCATATTCAATGAATTTTTTGACAATTGCCAAATCTCCTTTAACGATAGCGTTACAAAGAGGTGTTACTTCATACATTGTAACTACTGTTGGATAATGAGTTTTTGAAACATTGGTTGCCAGAGCAACATTAGTAAAAGCTACAAGAGCTAAGCCTGCAAAAATGATTGTTTTCTTCATGATGAATTGATTTAAAAAGTTAATGATTGCTTATATGACGCCTTAACACTAATTTTCGTTGCATCAAATAGTTAACTATAACAAAATTTTAACATTAGGCATAAAAAAACCACGCCTAGACGTGGTTGGTAATCTTATATTTACTCTTAATTTACGATTTCAAAAAGTTAATCACATTCTGTTCGATTCGTTGATTAATGTTAGTTATATCTGCTTTAGTAAATTTTTCTCCAAGAATGTTTTCATATAATTCTATGTAACGTTCTGAAACAGATTCTATGTATTGGTCAGTCATATCAGGAATTTGTTGACCGTCTTTGCCTTGAAAACCATTCTCTATTAACCAACGGCGAACGAACTCTTTGGACAATTGTTTTTGTTCTTCATTATTATCTTGTCTTTCTTGATAACCATCGGCATAGAAATAACGTGAAGAATCGGGAGTGTGAATTTCGTCGATTAATACAATAACGCCGTCTTTGGTTTTGCCGAATTCATATTTAGTGTCTACTAAAATTAACCCGCGACTTGCTGCTATTTCCGTTCCGCGTTGGTACAAAGCTCTGGTGTATTTCTCTAACACTAAATAATCCGCTTCGGAAACGATGCCTTTTTCTAATATCGATTCGCGCGAAATATCTTCGTCGTGAGAACCGTTATCTGCTTTAGTGGTTGGTGTTATAATAGGCGTTGGAAATTTGTCGTTTTCTTTTAAACCTTCAGGCATGGTTACACCGCAAAGTGTTCTTTTCCCTTCGGCATATTCACGTGCTGCATGACCTGAAAGATAACCGCGAATGACCATTTCTACTTTGAAAGGTTCACAAAGATGTCCAACAGCTACATTTGGATCCGGGGTTGCGATTAACCAATTCGGTACAATATCCGAAGTTAAATGCATGAACTTGGTCGCAATTTGGTTCAGGATTTGACCTTTGTATGGAATTCCTTTGGGCATTACCACATCAAAAGCCGAAAGCCTGTCGGTGGCAATCATCACTAAAAGTTCGTCATTGATGTTGTAAACCTCTCGTACTTTACCGCGATAAACGGATTTTTGTCCCGGAAATTGGAAATTTGTAGTTGTTATTGTATTCATTGTGTTGTGTTGTTGCCCCTAGATGAGTTAAAGGGTAAATTGTTGTGGTGCAAAAATAACTTGTTTTGAAGTGTTAGACAACAACTTGACAAAATTTGTAAAAAAAATTATATTATTGCAATGTATTAAGTATCATAGAAGTAAACCGTGGTAAAAAAAATATCCTTAACACTTCTGACACTCGGTGTGATCATCGTTGTCATTTTGAATCACCGAGTACCCTTTTTTAAACAAATTGGAGGTCCATGGTCAATTGGATTCGGGTTTTCAGATGAATACCCGAAAGAAATAAGCTTTCACCAAAATAAAATCTACAGCTTTGAGCAATTAAAAAGCCAAATTGATAGTACGCAATTTATAGCAGATCCTTTTTTTATAAAAGAAAAAGATACTTTTTATATCTTCTTTGAACATAAAAAAGTTAAAAAATTCAACGCAGTTATTGGATTATTAACTTCCGTTGACGGACATCATTACCAATACCGAGGTACTGTTTTAAAAGAAAAATTTCATTTGTCCTATCCACAAGTTTTCAAGTATAAAAACAGTTATTATATGCTTCCTGAAAGTCAAGGTGCCAATCACGTTTTACTTTATAAGACAGAGAAATTTCCATTCAATTGGAAAATATGCGATACGCTTATTTCAAACATACGCTTGAAAGACCCAACAATTTATCTTTCTGACACTTTAAATATAATGGTAGGCAGCGATAAAAATTTTAAAAGCACATGTATCAAGCCAATAATTTGCATGGAAATTGGGAATTGCATGAAAGACCTTTGGTAATGGAAGGCACTGAATCACGTCCGGGTGGACGCTTTTTTGCAGATAATAAAGGACTAGTCTTACCTGTTCAAAATGGCCATAAAACATACGGTTCTGGCCTTTCTTTGTATCGATTACAATTCAGAAACAACTTCTATACCGTAAAAAAAGAGAAGCATCTACTTCTTAAATCACAAGAAAACATTAAAGAATTTAATGCCGGTATGCATCATTTAGATATCCAAAAAATAGATCATCGCTATTACAGCGTTTATGATGGTAATCAAATAAAAAATAATCAAATCGTCTTTAATTACAAAGCACCTTTACTACTTAACTATTTAGACTGTAAAAACTGGTTTCGACAAAATAGCTCAAATAGATATTCAAAAAAATATAAAACCCTATCATCTAAATAGGGTTTGATATCTTTTTTTTTTGCAGACTAGTAATCGTTGTTCTCAATACTCTTATAAGCATCAATTACTTTTTTTACCAATCGGTGGCGAACAATATCTTTATCATCTAGGTAAATGATTCCAATACCTTCAACATCTTTTAATACTAAAATCGCTTCTTTCAATCCTGAAATTGTCCGACGCGGTAAATCTACTTGACCCGGATCACCGGTAATGATGAATTTGGCGTTTTTACCCATACGGGTTAAGAACATTTTCATTTGCGAATGCGTCGTGTTTTGCGCTTCATCCAAGATTACAAATGCATTGTCCAACGTTCGACCACGCATAAAAGCTAATGGTGCAATTTGGATGATTCCTTTTAATAAATAATCTTCCAATGTTTGTGGTGGCAACATATCGCGCAACGCATCATATAAAGGCTGCATATACGGATCGAGTTTTTCCTTCATGTCACCCGGCAAAAATCCGAGGTTTTCACCAGCTTCAACAGCAGGACGTGTTAAAATGATTCTCTTTACCTGTTTTTCCTTTAAAGCTTTTACGGCTAAAGCCACACCGGTATAGGTTTTACCTGTTCCCGCCGGACCAACGGCAAATACCATATCGTTTTTGGCTACATAATCTACTAACTTTTGTTGGTTAGGCGTCATGGCTTTAATCAGCTTTCCTCCTATACCATGCACCAAAATTTTATCACTGTCGGGCATGCGTTGCTCTTCGTGAGAATTACTATGTATGACTCGATCAATTACATTGTCATCAATATTGTTGTAGCGCGTAAAATGCAACATCAAGCGGTTAAAGCGATTTTCAAACTCATCGAGCTCTTCTTTTTCGCCAAATGCCTTCAGGGTTGTGCCGCGAGCGACAATTTTGAGTTTAGGATAATACCTTTTAATAGTTTCAAGATGAGTGTCTTGAGCGCCCCAAAATTCTTTGGGTGCGATGTCGTGTAATTCAATGATACGTTCGTTCAAAAGCAGTAGTATTAAATTAAAATAATTCGCTATATATTATTAGCTTTGTATCCAAATTTAATCAATTAAAAGGTTAGATTTTACTATTTTTGAGCCCAATTTCCATCAAGTTATAAACAATCTATGTCAATAATTACCTTAACTACCGATTACGGATTAAAAGACCACTTTGTCGGTGCTTTGAAAGGTAAGTTGTTGTCTGAATATCCTGAAGCTGTCATTATCGACATTTCACATCATATTGACGCTTTTAATATAGCCGAAGCGGCTTACATGATTGGCGCAGCTTATGGTAGTTTTCCAAAAGACACTGTTCACTTAATTGGTGTAGACATTGAATTGAATGCAGAAAACCAACACATTGCTATGCAATGGAACGATCAATACTTTGTTTGTGCCGATAACGGTATCTTAAGTATGTTGATTCAAAAGATTGTCCCACAAAAATTGGTTACCATAAACATACACGACCGATTACCGAGCGATGCCACCGATTTGGATGTATTCGTAAAAGTAGCTTGTCATTTGGCCAAAGGCGGTTTGCTGAATGTCATCGGCAAAGAAATCAAGACTATCAAAGAAGTAACCGAATTACAAGCCATTGTCAAAGACAATCAAATAAAAGGTTATGTGATTTATATAGACCATTTGGGTAATGCCGTAACTAATATTTCTAAGAAGTTGTTTTTGGAGATGGGCAAAGGCAGACCTTACGAGATTAAATTTAAAAACCAAACCATTAAAACCATCTTACCCAAATACTCGGACATTGTAGTTTCCGAAAAGTATTCTTGGAAAGATTATGAAGGCGAAAAGTTGGCGATATTCAACGAAGCAGGTTTTTTAGAGATTGCCATTTTTAGAAGTAATCCCGACACAGTTGGTTCTGCAAGTTCCCTTTTAGGGTTGCAGTACAGAGATTTGGTGACGATAGATTTTAAAAATTAAGGAATTAGGGATAAGTAAACAGAGATAAGATGTTTGTTAGAATAGTAAAAATGAGCTTTCACCAAGAAAATATTCCAATGTTTTTGGAAAATTTTGACAGCATTAAAGAAAAGATACGTGGTTCAGAAGGCAATCGTTTTTTGGAGTTGTATCAAGACAAAAACAATCCGTGTATTTTCTTTACCTATAGTTATTGGGAAACCGAAGAAGATTTGGAAAATTACAGAAGATCAGCTTTGTTTGATGACGTTTGGACATTTACCAAAAAACTATTCAATGACAAACCGGAAGCATGGAGCGTGGATAAAGTGTTCAGTATTCAGTAACTAGTGTTCAGTAAAAAACATTAACAACAACAATATAAATGAAATCAATCGCATTACGAGAAATAAAATCCTTTTTTGGTTCGCCGATAGGTTATTTGGTGATCGCCATTTTTCTTTTGCTCAACGGATTATTCCTTTGGGTTTTCGACGGAGAATATAATATTTTGCAAAGCGGTTTTGCTGATTTGAGTCCGTTTTTCACTTTAGCGCCATGGATATTGATTTTCCTGATCCCGGCAGTGACCATGCGTAGTTTTTCGGATGAGAAAAAGCAAGGTACTATTGAGCTTTTATTGACCAAACCCTTATCGATTTGGCAAATCGTAAACGGCAAATTTTTAGGTTCTTTACTTCTAATTGTAATCGCACTTATTCCAACATTGGTTTATGTTTACGTGATTTCAAGTTTGGGTTCGCCAGAAGGCAATATCGATATGGGAAGTACAATGGGTTCTTATTTTGGACTCTTATTTTTAGTGGCTTCTTATACCGCAATCGGCATCTTCACTTCTACCCTTTCTGAAAATCAAATTGTATCATTTTTACTTTCGGTGTTTTTGTGTTTTGCTTTTTATTTTGGATTTGAAGGTGTTTCCAATTATGTAACAGGTTTTGAAGATATCGTTTCCAAAATCGGGATGGATTATCATTTCAAAAGCATGTCTCGCGGCGTATTGGATACTCGTGATATTTTGTATTTTGTAAGTGTGGCCTTTTTGTTTTTATCGTTTACTGTGTATAAATTAAAATCCCTGAAATCATAATGAGCGCGTCTAAAAACAACTTAAAAAAAATAGCTGTTACCCTACTATTTGTAGTGGTTTTGAACTTTGCCGGTCATTTTGCGTTCCAACGATTTGACTTAACAGCCGACAAACGGTATACGCTTTCTGAAACTTCCTTAAAGATTGTAAGCGAAGTTAAAGAACCTCTTTATATTGACGTCTTCTTAGAAGGTGAATTTCCGGGTGAATTCAAAAAACTGCAAACAGAAACCCAACAATTATTAGAAGAATTCAAAGCCGAAAATCCAAATATCATCTTCCAGTTCGTCAATCCGATGGAAGACGAAGAACAACAAGATGCGACTATTCAATCATTTTTGGAACGCGGTTTAACTCCGGTTAATGTAACTGTAAATGACAAAGGCCAGCAAACGCAAGAAGTTGTTTTCCCATGGGCTGTGGCGACATGCGGTGACCGAGTGGTGAAAGTACCTTTGCTTAAAAACATGATGGGTGCATCAACAGCGGAAAAAGTTATTAGTTCAGTACAACATTTAGAATATGCTTTCGCTAATGCCATCAATACAGTAGCCAAAGCCAAACAAAAGAAAGTCATTATACTAAACGGAAACGGCGAATTAGAAGACCGTTACATAGCCAATTTTATTACAGCAGTAAGAGAGAATTATTACATCGGACCCTTTACTTTAGATTCTGTGGCCAAAAGTCCAAACGAGACTCTAAAATACCTTAAAAAATATGATTTAGCCATAATCGCTAAACCTACTGAAGCTTTCTCTGACGAAGAAAAACAAGTCTTAGACCAGTTCATCATCAACGGTGGAAAAACACTTTGGCTAGTGGACCAAGTCAATATGGAAATGGACAGTTTGTATAACGAAACCGGTACCAATTTAGCTTTCCCAAGAGATTTAGGCTTGAACGATATGTTCTTCAAATACGGTGTTAGAATTCGTCCCGATTTGATTTTTGATTTGCAAAATACGCCTATCGCTTTGGCCACAGGCGAACAAGGAAGTGCGACGCAATACACGCAATATCCTTGGTTTTATTCGCCAATGGTTTATCCAACTACAAACAATCCAATTGTGAGTAATTTGGACGGTATTAAGTTTGACTTTGCCAGCCCAATTGAACTTTTAGGCAATGATATTAAGAAAACTGTTTTACTACAATCTTCAAAAGTTTCAAGATTGGTTGGAACACCTTCGCAAGTGAGTTTGGAAGTGGTTTCTCTTCGTCCTGAACCCAAAGAATTTGCCGGAAAAGGCAATTATCCTGTCGCAGTTTTATTGGAAGGACAATTTCATTCAATGTATGAAAACAGGGTTTTGCCTTTTAAAGACAACACTTTCAAAAACTTGGGCAAAGCCAATAAAATGATAGTGGTTTCAGACGGAGATATCATCAAAAATCAGTTGGATAAAAATGGAGCTCCACTCGAATTGGGTTATGACAAATGGACTAATAATTTGTATGCCAATAAAGAGTTTATGATGAATTGCGTCAATTATTTGTTGGATGACAACGGACTTATTAACATTCGAAGCAAGGAAGTCGATTTGCCAATTTTGGACAAACAAAAAGTCTATGACAACTACACCTATTCGCAAGTCGTAACTGTAGCAGTTCCAATCGTTATCTTGTTGTTATTTGGCGTAGCCTTTACCTTTTTGCGCAAGCGAAAATACAGCAAGTAATGTTAATAAAAAACTTTTTGAAATCTGTTAGTTTAAGATATATTTGTAAAAAATAAATTAAAATGAAGTTTATAGTATCGAGTTCATACTTATTAAAACAACTACAAGTTTTAGGTAGCGTTATCAACAGTAGCAATACCTTGCCTATTTTAGATAATTTCCTATTCGAATTAGACCATAAAACCCTAACCGTTTCGGCTTCTGATTTAGAGACAACTATGTCGGCTACTTTAGAAATTGATTCTACCAGCAAAGGCAGCGTGGCTGTACCGGCGAAATTGTTATTAGATATTCTAAAAACGTTTCCTGAGCAACCCTTAACTTTCACGGTAGAAGAAAACAGCACGATTGAAATCAGTTCCAACTCAGGAAAATATGCGATTGCTTATGCTCCGGGTGAAGAATTTCCAAAATCGGTTAGTTTAGACAATCCGTCATCGACAGTTGTTCCTTCAGAAGTATTGGCGACCGCGATTAGTAAAACCATCTTTGCTGCCGGAAACGACGATTTACGTCCGGTAATGAGTGGTGTGTTTTTTCAGTTCTCTCCGGAAGGTTTGATTTTCGTAGCGACTGATGCACACAAATTAGTGAAATATGCTCGTACCGATGTGAAAGCATCACAAGTGGCCGATTTCATTATGCCAAAGAAACCTTTGAATATTTTAAAAAGCATTTTAGGAACGTCGGAATCTGATGTGACTATCGAATATAACGACTCTAACGCCACTTTCTCTTTTGACAGTTACGTATTGACTTGTCGCTTAATCGATGGAAAATATCCAAACTATGAAGCGGTAATTCCAAAAGAAAATCCAAACAAATTGATGATTAATCGAGTGCTTTTATTGAACTCTGTACGTCGTGTTGCGATTTTCTCTAACAAAACCACACACCAAATTCGTTTGAAAATCGCCGGTGCCGAATTGAACATTTCTGCCGAAGACATTGATTACTCTAACAAAGCCGAAGAGCGTTTGACTTGTGATTACCAAGGTGATGATATGCAAATTGGGTTCAACTCCAGATTCTTATCTGAAATGTTAACCAACTTACAATCGGACGAAATTATGTTGGAAATGTCCATGCCAAACCGCGCCGGAATCCTTACGCCAATTGATGGTTTAGACGAAGGTGAAACCGTTACCATGCTGGTAATGCCGGTAATGCTAAACAACTAATATAAACTAACCTTTATACCAAAACCGTCTCGATTGAAAAATCAAGACGGTTTTTTTTATTCGTGCAAAGCCAAAATCGGTGTTTTCAAATAATAGGATAATTTTTGAGTAGTAGACGTTGTAAAAAGTTCGACAAAAAAGTTTCTTTTGTAAGTCAGCATCGCCAACATATCTGCGCTTTGGTTGTCCAAAAAATCCTCAATGGTCCTTTGTACATCTTCATCGGGAATGATAAAGAATTGTAAATTTTCCTCGTCTTCAAAATGAGATTTCCAGCGGTTGATAGTCTCACTATTCACATCAGAATCACTAGTTTTTACGTAAAGGCATTTGACCTGCGCCTGAAACTTTTTAGCATAAAACAATACTTTGTTCAAGGCATCAATATCTTTTGGTCTGAAACGCGTGGTAAAAGCAATGGTTTCAATTTTTTGATATTTGGCGTCAGCCGGAACGCTCAGCACCGGAACGGCAACACTGGTGATTACAGAACCCGTATTGGTTCCTATAAAAGTATCAAACCAACCTTCGGCACCTTTGGTTCCCATAACGACCAAATCAATGCTTTCTTCAGCCACTACTTTTTTAATGTTATAAAGTAAATCGCCGTCCATCATAATGTGATTCATTGCAATATGATCTAAATTTCTTTCTGAAGCAATGCTTCTAAGTTGTGGTAATTTTTCTTTGAAATGATCAAAATTAGCCATTTCGATTGTGTTGTAAATGGTTGCATAATTAAATGATATCGCCTGATTATCAACCACAGGCAATACAAATGTATGCAGCAAAACCAATTCGGCTTTCAATAAATTTGCCATTTCCAAGCCATAGATAAATGCATTGTCTGATGTCTCGGAAAAATCTAATGGAATCAGTATCTTTTTCATGGTGTTTCATTTTGATGTTCACTTAAATTTACGATTATAAATTTTGAATTAAAATGATAATTGTCAGATTATGAAATATTTAACCTTAACTCATTAATAAAAATATACTGCTATACTTTTCTTAACTTTGCCCAAAATTTTAAAAATGATTTCACAGGAAACAATAGTGGCTTTAGCTTCGCCTTCGGGTGCCGGTGCGATTGCCGTTATCCGAATTTCGGGTAATGATGCTATTACTATTGCTGAACAAGTATTTCAATCGGTTTCCGGAAAAGCCATCAGTAAGCAAAAAACGCATACGATTCATCTCGGACATATTGTTGATGAGGGAAAAGTGTATGATCAAGTATTGCTTTCTATTTTTAAAAATCCGCATTCATACACGGGTGAAGATGTGATTGAGATTTCGTGTCACGGCTCGACTTATATTCAACAACAAATCATTCAATTATTGCTGCGAAAAGGTTGCCGAATGGCACAAGCGGGCGAATTTACGTTGCGTGCTTTTTTAAACGGCAAACTCGATTTATCACAAGCCGAAGCCGTAGCCGATTTGATTTCTTCGGACAATGAAGCCAGTCACCAAATTGCGATGCAACAAATGCGCGGTGGTTTCAGTAACGAGATTGCCAAACTGCGTGAAGAACTATTGAATTTTGCTTCGCTAATTGAGCTCGAATTAGATTTTGCCGAAGAAGATGTAGAATTCGCCGACCGAACTCAATTCAAAGATTTATTAAACCGAATTGAATTTGTTTTAAAACGATTAATCGATTCTTTTGCCGTGGGTAATGTAATTAAAAACGGAATTCCTGTGGCCATTGTAGGTGAACCCAATGTGGGAAAATCTACTTTATTGAATGCTTTATTAAACGAAGAACGCGCCATTGTTTCCGACATAGCCGGAACCACGCGTGATACCATCGAAGACGAATTAGTCATTGAAGGAATTGGTTTTAGATTTATTGATACTGCCGGAATTCGCGAGACGAAAGATGTTGTAGAAAGCATTGGGATTAAAAAAACTTTTGAGAAAATTGAGCAAGCGCAAGTGGTTTTGCTATTAGTTGATGGTTCTCGGTTGTCAGTTGAGAGTTTGACCAGCGTAAAAATTGAAATCGAAAAGATTCGAAATCAGTTTCCCTTAAAACCCATTGTAATCATCATCAACAAAAAAGATTTGATTGATCAGGAAATGCTTTCAACCATAAACCACCAACTGACAACAGACAACCGACAACCGACAACCATTTATATTTCCGCCAAAAACAAAGAAGGTATTGAAGATTTGAAAAACCAACTCATGTCATTTGTCAACACAGGTGCTTTGCGCAATAACGAAACTATTGTGACCAATACCCGTCATTATGATTCGTTGTTAAAAGCTTTGGAAGAAATTCAGAAAGTACGTTTTGGGATGGATACTAATTTGTCTTCAGACCTAATGGCTATTGACATCAAACAAGCTTTGTATTACTTTGGTGAAATTACCGGCGAAGTGACAAACGATGAACTTTTAGGAAACATCTTCGCCAACTTCTGTATCGGAAAGTAAACTTACTATTATTAAAATAATTAATATCATTCTGAGTTTTTAGGCGTTTTTTGCTATATTTATACGCTACAATTCACTCAATCAAAAACAGATTCTTTATGAATTTTAAAGAAAATTTGAGAAAAGTTTCGGTTTGGTTTTTGACTAGGCCCAATGTAACGGGCTTTTTAATTTTTCTGATTATGATTACCATATTGAGTTTTTTGGTAAAACTTAGGTATGAGGTAGTTAGGGAAAATGAACATCGAGAAATGTCGAACATTATCAATGTAGTTCGTCAAAATTTTGAGCAAGTACTTAAAAACAGCTACACGACTACGCTAACTTTAGCGATGACCATCAATGACAATGGTGAACCTGAAAACTTTGAAGAAATTTCGGCACAATTGGTTAATAATAACGCAGCTATAGATGCAGTTCAATTGGTTCCCGGTGGTGTAATTAAATATGTGTATCCGTTTGAGGAAAACAAAGCGGCACTTAATTATGATATTTTAAATACGCCGGGCATCAAAGAAGAAGCTGAAAAATCGATTCAAACGAAGTTGATGTTTTTTGCCGGTCCGTTACAACTAAAGCAAGGTGGCATTGCAGTTGTAGGGCGATTGCCTATTTTTAAAGACAATCAATTTTGGGGATTTTCAGCGGTAATTATCAAAATAGAAACTTTACTGAAAGAAAGCGGCATTCAGGCGATTGATGATTCGAAATATTACTTTCAGTTCTCTAAAAAAAATCCGACGACCCAAAAAGAAGAGTTCTTTCTTCCGGGTAAAATTAATTTAGAAAATAAATACTATCAAACCGTTACCATACCTGATGGTGATTGGAAACTCTATTTAATAAGCCGTTATAATAACAATATTTTTTACCAGCTTTATACCTCTATTATATTAGGATTATTGCTTTGCATGATTTCGGCACTATGGATAACCTCGATATTGAAAAAACCGGCCAAACTGCAGCTTTTAATTGAGAAACAAACCAAGAAAATTGTCAAACGCGAAGCCGAATTCAGGGCCATTTTTACTCAGGCACCGGTTGGCATTGCCAAGTTAGACACCAATTCAGGACATTTCATTACGGTTAATAAAGAATACGCCAGAATTGTGGGCTATACTGAAGAAGAGCTTTTGGCAACTGATTTTCAAAGTATAACCCATCCTGATGATTTGGAAAAGGATTTGAATAACATGGACAAACTCAAAAAAGGGTTGATTTCAGAGTTTTGGTTGGAAAAAAGATATATCCATAAATCGGGCCGAGTGGTTTGGGTCAATCTAATTGTTGCCACGTTAGGAAAAATAGGAGATGCTATAGAAAATCACATCGCTATTGTTGAAGACATTACTAATAAAAAACGAGCCGAAGAGGAATTAAAACAATCCTTTGAATTGGTTTCAGAACAAAATAAAAGGCTCTTGAATTTTTCGTTTATTGTATCGCATAATCTTAGATCACACACTAGTAATATTGAGTTAATTTCGAGTCTTTTGGATGGTGTTAAAACCAAAGAAGAACAAGACGAAATGGTTGATTTACTCAAACAAGTATCGAAATCACTTGATGAAACTTTGAGGAATTTGAACGAAGTGGTCAACATCAGAACCAACATTAATTTAACGATTGAGCGTTTGAATCTGAGCCATTACATAGAAAAAAGCAAAACCCTTTTAAACCAACAAATTATTAATAAAGAAGCGATTGTAAAAAATTTGGTTCCCGATTATATTGAAATTAATTACAATGCTGCTTATTTGGAAAGCATTGTTTACAATTTTATGTCAAATGCTATTCGGTACAGCCATCCTAATCGGAAACCGATTGTCACTATTTCCTATGATGAAACAGAAAAAGCACTGATTATAGCAGATAACGGCATTGGAATTGACCTAAAAAGGTATGGTGATAATTTGTTCGGCATGTATAAAACCTTTAACAACAACCCTGATGCTAAAGGAATTGGATTGTTTATTACCAAGAATCAAATTGATGCTATGGGTGGTAAAATAAAAACCGAAAGTACGATTAATGAAGGTACCATTTTTACGATTTACTTCAAATAAAAAAGCCAATCGGTTTGGACTGGCTTAATTTATATTGATTTGTAATGATTACTGAATCACTATTTTTCTCACTTCAGATTTACCGTTACTGGTTATTTTGGCCAAATAAACTCCGGTACTCACATTAGGATTCATAGTAGTTTGTCCAATAAAATTTTGTTTAAAAACTTTCATCCCTAAACTATTGTAAAGCTCCAATACAGCATCGGAATTCAAGCCTGAAACAGTAAAACTATCTTTGGCCGGATTAGGATAAACTACAAAATAGATCGTTGAATTTTCATTGGTAGAAAGCGACGAAAACCATTGTTCTCCGGCATGAATACCCCAAATATAATCGGCTAAATTCGGATAATCGATAAATGGATTTCTATTCATTTGCCAAGTGTAGATGTAGTTATTTCTGTTCATTTCAAAATCGTCTCTGGCGTCAGATTGATTCCATGATAATAACGAGGCTAAATCACCTAATTGTCCAACGGTTGTATCAGGAATATCTCCATTGACCACCTCTAACCCATTGTAACGAACTGCCATATAAAAAACAGATCGGGCCACATCGCCTTTCCACGAACCTTGCGTTCCGCTTGGACCGTTGTATCCTGTTAATCCGTAATCTTTGTTGCTTCTGGAACTATTTTCGGGTCCGTCTTCAGCACGAAGGTGGTGTGCATCGGAATGACCTGCTGCAATATCATCTGCGCTGGTTGGTAACCATACATTTATACCATCCGGAGTATCCTCAGTAGCATTGGCAAATCCGCCACGCGATTGCGGATAAATATGTTCTCTGTTCCAGGAACCAATACTGCTGGAAGAAGTTTGAAAATCTAACTTGGCTCTAGGAGTTTCCACATACATCAACCAAACCTGATTGCTATTCAACGGGTTTTGATCGGCTACTTTTAAAATATCCGTTATGTCTCCATAAGTATGCGCTCGAACAACTGCCGGATTGGCAATAATATCTTGTAATCCTTGCTTTAAAGCGGCTCCTGACAATCCTTCTATTGAAGCATAATACCCTATTGGTACCGTACTGGTAACATTTCCAAAAGTTGGATTCAATGGTGTTCCGTAAGGTGAAGTAGAAAAATCATTATCAACTACTCTGATTTCAACATTGTCATTTCTTCGGTTGTAACCCAATGGCAAATCGCCAAACTTTATTTTCAGTACTTCATCGCCTTCATCGACAATATCATCAACCAATGTAATGGTCGTAGAAAAAGTATTTGAACCTGTGGGAATAAAAACTGAAGTCGTTCCGGTAAAATCGGCAGTATTGAAAGAACCATTATTGAGTGTGAAAGAAAATGATAAATCACTCGTTACATTGGTTTGCGTTGTAAAGGTAATAGGGAAAGTATCGCCTTCATTTTTATGTGCTGTATTAGCCGTAATGGTTATACCGTTGAATATAAAACCGCTTCCATCATTATTGGCTCCGGGAGTTGGTGCTTTGACTTCCCAAGTTCCGTCTGTTTTTCTTTGAATGGATTGCGAGGTGCCTTGACTGTTTACATTTTCATTTATTTGAGTGCTTACCCCTAATAAAGGAAATAAGTTTGTGGCTTGTGCAACTGCATTTGAATGAACCAAAGCATCAATCAAATTGGTCGTGGTTGCAGTAGTTCCCATAGGAAAATCAGCCGTTGACCCTAAATATAAACCAACCCCATCAGGACCATTTTGAATAGAACTTACACCGAAAACCCGTTCCGGTACCGGTGACACCAAATTATTACCAATAAGAATCAAACCATTTACATCTGTAGTTAAACCATTCAGACTTATTGAAAAATAGCTGGTATCGGCTAAAGACCCTGTTCCGTTAAAGAAAACTAAGACATAGCCATTAAGAGAAAAATTGGGTGCTTCTGATTTGAGTTCGATAAATTCTTTGTCATCGGTACTTGGTGTATCAGAATCGAACTCATTAATAAGCACCTGAGATTGTACTATTGAGGTGGACGCCATCAACAGACAGAAAAATAATTTTTTGAGCATTAATTGAAATTTTACCAAATTTATTGATATGCAATCTATTAAAGTTACAATTCAATTTATTTGTGATAATTTAACTAACACAAAAATCATTTTTAAAGAAAAAACTTTAAATAATAGAATTTTACGATTGAATTTTACTACATGAAATCTGTGACTTTTTTTTAACATAAATACACTATTTTTACACTAATTATCATTTTTAATAATGCTTGAAATTTTAGGATATATAGGTGCTTTATTTATAGGCATCGTTTTAGGAATTACCGGTGGTGGCGGTTCCATTTTAACTGTACCGATATTGGTTTACTTGCTGAATCTGAATTTTGTAATGGCTAGTGCTTATTCTCTATTTATCGTTGGAACTACTTCAGCCTTCGGAAGTATTCAAAATTTTAAAAAAGGTTCGATAGCCGTAAAAACTGCTTTTCAATTTGCTATTCCTTCCGTACTTGGTGTTTATTTGGCTCGAAAATTTGTTGTTCCAAGTATTCCTGATACGCTATTATATTTAGGTTCCTTACAGTTAAACAAAGACACTTTTTTAATGTTGATTTTTGCCGTTGTCATGTTGTTAGCGGCCATTTCGATGCTGAAAGAAAGTAAAGTCATCATAAAAGCGGAACCACAAAACAAATACTGGTTGATTTTCCAATTGTTTTTAGTGGGATTATTGATAGGGTTAATTGGCGCCGGCGGTGGTTTTTTAATCATTCCTGCCTTGATGAAACTAGCCAAATTGCCAATCCGAAAAGCCATTGGCACCTCGCTTTTAATTATCACTATCAATTCCCTAATTGGCTTCCTTGGCGATGTTCAAACTACAATCATTGATTGGAAATTTCTGTTGTCATTTACTGCTTTATCAGTTATTGGTATTTTTATCGGTCTTTTTATTCAAAAATACATCAACGAAAAAAGACTCAAGAAAATTTTTGGGTTCTTTGTTTTGACCATGGCTGTATTCATTATTTACAAAGAGATATTTTCATAAAGTATTCTAAATTCAAATTGTTCCTACTTCTCTAATCTTTAAATTTGCATAAATCTTTTCCACTATGAAAATCGAACAAATATATACCGGATGCATTGCTCAAGCAGCGTATTATCTTGAAAGCAATGGTGAAGCGGCCATTTTTGATCCGCTCCGCGAAGTACAACCTTACCTCGACAAAGCCGCTAAAGACAATGCTAAAATCAAATACATTTTTGAAACCCATTTCCACGCGGATTTTGTTTCGGGACACATAGATTTAGCGCAAAAAAGTGGTGGCCAAATTGTTTATGGTCCAACGGCTGCTCCTGAATTTGAAGCCATAATTGCAGAAGACAATCAGGAATTTAAAGTAGGTAATTATACCATTAAAGCCATTCACACTCCGGGTCATACTTTAGAAAGTACTTGTTACCTTTTGACCGATGAAAACGGAAAGCAACACGGTATCATTACCGGTGATACTTTATTTATTGGTGATGTAGGCCGACCTGATTTAGCACAAGCCTTAACAGAAGAATTGACTCAGGAAAAACTGGCATCTTATCTGTTTGATTCGTTGCGAAACAAAATTATGCCTTTAAGCGATGAATTGATTGTGTATCCGAGTCATGGTGCCGGAAGTGCTTGTGGCAAAAACATGAGCAAAGAAACAACGGATACTTTGGGCAACCAAAAACGAACCAATTACGCCTTAAGAGCTGATATGACTAAGGAAGAATTTACCAAAGAACTATTAGACGGTTTAGGACTTCCACCGGCTTATTTTCCTCAAAACGTGATGATGAATATCAAAGGTTACGAGAGTTTAGATTCAGTTATTGAAAAAAGTAATATTGGACTTTCGCCAAAGGAATTTGAAGCCGTTGCCAACCAAGGCGATGTAATCGTTTTAGATGTTCGCCACGAAAATGATTTTGTAAAAGCCCATATTCCCAACTCGATTTTTATAGGTATACAAGGTAATTTTGCACCTTGGGTTGGCTCTTTACTAAGAGATGTCAATCAAAAATTGTTATTGGTTATTCCACAAGGAAGAGAAGAAGAAACTATTACTCGATTATCACGTGTTGGTTTTGACCATGTTTTAGGTTATTTAAACGGTGGTATTGAAGCTTGGAGTAATGCCGGTTTTGAAACAGATAGTATTAAATCAATTTCTCCTGAAGAATTTTCCAGTCAATTAACCACAAACAGCATAGTGGTTGATGCCAGAAAACCGGGGGAATACGAAGCCGAGCATGTTGAAAATGCTGTAAATATTCCATTAGATACCGTTAATGAAAACTTCCAAAGCGTTCCTAAAGGAGATAACTTCTTTTTGCATTGCGCCGGTGGTTATCGTTCTGTTATTATGGCTTCTATCTTAAAATCAAGAGGAATTCACAATCTGATTAATGTGGAAAAAGGCATGAATGGCATTAAGCAAACTGCTGTTAATTGCACCCAATTTGTTTGTCCGTCCACCAAAAAATAATTATATAAAAAAAACAAAAAATTCACTTTATCCTATTGCAATTTAAATACATTTGCAGTCGTTAAAAATTTAAACCAAAAAAATGAAAAAAATAATTCTTTTAGTAGCCATAGCCTTTGTTACATTCGCTTGCAATAATTTGGCAGAAGGTGAATACATCATCACAGGAAATATAAAAGGCATGAAAACGGGTCTTATATTCTTAGAGAAACAAAGTCCAATGGGAATGGGATACATGGCTATTGATACTGTAAAAATTGAAGACGGAAAGTTTGAAATCAAAGGAAAAACCACAGAGCCTGAAATTCATTTTATTCAAATAGATAAAGTAAACGGTAAAATTCCTTTAATATTAGAAGGTGGCGAAATTGCAGTAGAAGTTGACAAAGACAGTCTTTTCAAGTCTAAATTAACCGGAACTTACAGCAATGAAGAGTTTACCAAATTTAATGAAGGATCAAACAAGCTTCAAAAAGGAATGCAAAAGAAAATGAAAGCGTTTGAAACCAAAAATAAAGCCCTTATTGAAGTAGTTGAAAAAACCAAAGATACAGCGATTGCCAACAAACTTAGAGCTGAATACGAACCTCTCCAAAAAGAGGCTCAAAAAAGCATGGAAGACTTCACTTTTGAGTATCCAAAATCACATCCAAAATCATTTATTAGTGTTTTGATTGTACAAATGATGATGAACAATCCAAAATATACTCCTAAAGAAATTGAAGACATTTACAATTCATTGGATGAATCTTTGAAAAAAACTAAACCGGGTAAAAGCATCAAAGAAAACATTGATGCCTTAAAAAAAAAGCCAGCGATAAGTCAACCGTAAGCCTTAATCAAATTGCACCTGACTTTAAAGCACCAAATCCTGAAGGGAAATTGGTTTCTTTAAAAGAGAGTTTAGGCAAAGTAACCTTAATTGATTTTTGGGCTTCATGGTGTCAGCCGTGTCGAGTAGCCAATCCGAAATTAGTGGCTTTGTATAATGAGTTTCACGGCAAAGGGTTTAATATCATTAGCGTTTCTTTAGATACTGATGCTTCCAAATGGAAAAACGCTATCACTAAAGACAAACTGACTTGGACACAGGTTTCAAATTTAAAAGAAATGGAAGATCCTATTGCAGTGCAATACGGCATTGAGTTAATTCCAACTACTTTTTTATTAGATTCCTCAGGAAGGATTGTTGGAATTGATTTGCCTCATGAGGAAATGAAAGCCAAAATCAAAGCGCTTTTAGAGCTAAAATAAGCCTTTTTGATGATAATACTTAAAAATCTCCTTCGGGAGATTTTTTTATTGCTTTTAAAACCAATAGCTTAAAAAAAGTTACACAATTAAGTTCCGATTTTGTTTGTGAAGCTCAAAAGTGTTTTTATATTTGCAATCGCTAAAGGCCATGGGGAGATACTCAAGCGGCCAACGAGGGCGGACTGTAAATCCGCTGATTACATCTTCGCAGGTTCGAATCCTGCTCTCCCCACATTTTAAAATTCAATAGGAATCAAAACCCAACAAATCTTAGGATTTGTTGGGTTTTTGCATTTCTGTAATCTTCAAATTATTCATTCAATCTTAAAACTTAAGGGGCAAAAGCGATGCCCTTGAAAAAGAAATCGAAAAGGGCATCGCTAAATTTTCTTAAGGGCTGCAAACACTGTACTTCTGACCAGTTCATTAACCAGTTCAAAAGGTGTACATCTTGTTTGCTTTCAATTAGAAATTTAAATTGAATACTAACTAAAAAGGTTACCAAAATGAAAGCAAAAATCACATTACACTTCTACACCAGAAGTAAAAATGCCAACACTACTGGCAAACTTCCTATCTATGTTCGATTAACCGTAAACGGAGAACGCCTTGAATTCAGTTCTAAAAAATTCATTGATAAAACCAAATGGTCTCCAGAACTAGCAAAAATGAAAGGTAGTACCGAGGAAGCTCGTTCAATAAATAGCTATCTTGATATGATGAGATCTAAAGTACTGAGTACCGAAATGGATTTAATGCACAAAGAAGAAGAAATCTCTATCGAAAATTTTCAGGCAATTTTACTGGGAACAAATAGAACTGACAGAATGCTTATTCCAATATTCCAGGATCATAACAATAAGATGAAAGCACTGTTAGGTAAAAAGTATGCTCATGGCACACTCCAACGCTTTCAAGTAACTTTGAATCACATAGAAAATTTCCTTTCTTGGAAATATAAAGTCTCAGATATTAGGATTGACAAAATAGACCATGCCATGATAATGGAACTTGAATTTTATCTAAGAAGCGTTAAGAACTGCGCTAATAATACCGCTGTCAAATACATCCGAAACTTTAGAAAAATAATCAACATTTGCCTCAATAATGATTGGTTAGACAAAGACCCATTCAGCAAGTATGATGGTAAAGTTTATGAAATCGACAAAGAGTTTTTAACCGAAGAAGAAATTCAAAAAATCTATGCAAAGCGTTTTGTAAACTCACGTTTGGAACAAGTTAGAGATATTTTCATATTCTGTTGCTTCACCGGATTAGCATATATTGATGTGCAGCAATTAAAAAAAGACCACCTTGGGATTGGCATAGATGGTCAAAAATGGATATTTAAGAATCGTCAAAAAACTGATGTTCGCTCAAAAATTCCTTTACTACCTATTGCCGAAGAGTTAGTTCAAAAATATGCCGAACACCCGAAATGCATAAATGAAGATCGAATTCTACCTGTTTTAAGTAATCAGAAAATGAATAGCTACCTTAAAGAAATCGGGGATGTTTGCGGCATCCAAAAAGAGATAACATTTCACATGGCTAGGCATTCTTTTGCAACTTCCATTACACTTACAAATGGAGTACCAATTGAAAGTGTCAGTAAAATGTTAGGACATAAAAGTCTCAGAACTACGCAGCACTATGCAAAAGTTTTAGATAAACGTGTTAGCGATGATATGGCAAATTTAAAGCAGAAATTTATCTCCCAACCTTTTGCG
This sequence comes from Flavobacterium sp. 102, assembly GCF_003634615.1. Classification (NCBI taxonomy): domain Bacteria; kingdom Pseudomonadati; phylum Bacteroidota; class Flavobacteriia; order Flavobacteriales; family Flavobacteriaceae; genus Flavobacterium; species Flavobacterium sp. 102. The sequence goes on from NZ_RBKX01000001.1 coordinate 3,381,332, forward strand.
AAAAGTTCTTAAAAAAGAAAAGCAGTTGAAATAAAAGCCCTTATTACAAAGGGCTTTACTGTTTTCATACCATTATCATTCAGTACAATAATTATAATAAAATAATTTCAAATCACAGTGTTTAATTCCCGAATCACACACTATACTTCTTGATTCTGATAGTTCCTATCTATACTTTAGCAGTCGCTTCCTAAATTTTTTGGTATGGATAATTACACTACTAAACAAAAGATTAAATCAATTTATCGTATGCTATTAGAACTAATTAATGGCAACTTAAGTCATCGCATATCTTTAATCGGCGATGATAAACAATTTAACGAAATCGCAACTATGCTCAATGACGTAGCTGAAAAAATACAAAACGCCGAATATTTAAATCCTTATATCAATCATCAAAAATTAAAAACACCAGGCATAGATCATGCTACATCTTTAATCCAAAAAGTTCAGGAATACATTTTAGACCATCTGGAAGCACCACTTCCATCAACTAAGGAATTATCCGAAATGTTCGACACCAATGAATTTACACTAAAAGAGTATTTCAGGAATCTTCTTAAAACAAGTGTTTATCAGTTCTATAACGACGAAAGATTAAAAAAAGCCCATAACTTAATTCAACAAACAACTCTTCCGCTGAAACAAATTTCATTTTTGTGTGGTTTTAGTAACTACACAAACTTTTTCAAGGCATTTAAGAAAAAATACAATTATTCACCTGGCGAAGTGAAACGCATTAAGGGATAATCTTAAAATAAAATTTTAACTGGTGCATAACGATATTCCCAAATAGCAATCTGTTACTAATTTCATTTTCAGAATTTTACAATACTAAATTTTAAAAATGAAAACTTCCTGTCTTAAAAAATACGTCGTTGAAATCATAAGCTTCTTGTTTCTGATCCTATTCACTTATGCCGCATTTAGCAAGCTCGCCAGTTATGAAAGCTTTACAATTCAACTCGGACAGTCTCCATTGCTTAGTGCGTTCGCAGGATGGGTTGCATGGTTTATTCCGGCTTTGGAAATAGTCATAGCGCTTCTTTTAATGTTCAGCAGAACCCGGTTTTTCGCTCTAACCGCTTCTTTTACCTTAATGACGATGTTCACGGCTTACATATTCATAATATTAAATTACAGCGAATTCGTTCCATGTTCATGTGGTGGAATACTTGAAAAAATGACATGGCAGCAGCATATATACTTTAATATTGTTTTTTGCTTTCTTGCGGCGGTAGCAATCATATTATCCTTAGAAAAACTTCCGATGCAGACCAATGTTTGGAAAATCAAATATAAATTGATCCTGTTATTTATATCCACGCTTTTTGCAGTAGGCATAGTCATTGTTCTTTTTATAAAATCAGAGCAGATCATCCATCAGGAAAACAACTTTGTCCGCAGATATCCACCATACCTGTACAATAAAGCCGGTCAAATCGATTTAAAATACGGAGGATTCTATTTCGCAGGCGTTGTAAACGATACAATTTATCTGGGGAATTTTGCCGCTCCATTAACGGTTTTGGCTATAAGCAGTAATTTGAAATTTACAAAGCAGTACAAAATACAGATTGATAATTATAGCCTGCCCTTCAATGGTGCACTGGTTCGTGTTCAGCCACCTTACTTTTTCCTAACTGATGGTACAATCCCATGTATATTTAGAGGAAATACTAATACTTGGACTGCAAAGCAGTTAAAGGGTAACAAGACTTATTTTTCTGTATTCGAACCTATTGATTCTATTACCGCTGCGATAAGAACGAGAAAGCCAAAAACAAAAGAAAGCGTACTTGCTAAACTCATATTCTCAGAAAAGAATAATCAGCTCATTGCTAATGATAAATTGCTACAGAAACAGATTGATGGCGTTTTCGACTGTGATGGTATGTTGCGGTATAATCCCGGCACTAAGACTTTTGTTTACACCTATTTCTATCGAAATGAATTCATTGTTACCGACGGGAACCTGAATATTTCTTATCGGGGAAATACAATCGATACTACTAAGGTTGCTAAACTAAAGATAGCATCCTTAGCGAACGGCGCAAGGAAACTGGCAGCACCACCTTTAATGGTAAATAAATTAAGTACAGTTTCTGGTAATCAGCTTTTTGTAAATTCCAAATTGCGGGGTCGTTACGAATCATCAAAACTCTGGAAACAGTCCTCAGTAATTGATGTATATAACCTCAACACTAAGACATATGATTACAGTTTCTATGTACATAATCTCGATAAAGTAAAACCGCAGGCCATGTTCGCCTACAAGAACTTTGTTTACTTCATTTTTGACAACGAACTGGTAGCCTATAAGTATGATGGCACAGTAAGACAATAATATTTTAAACCAGGAATTAGATCGAACACCTGTAGAAAAAAGTAGATCAAAAAATAAATTTAAATTTTTAATATCATGAAAAAAGCAAAAATGTTTTTATCAGTAGCATTGTTTAGTGCTGTGGCGTTCGGTGCATTTGCAAACGCTTCAAAAGCAAAAACCGTTTCAACAGTGCCAGGGTACATCAAACAAGGTTTGAGCTGTGTGTACAAAAATGATTGTTCCAATGTACCCAGCATGGTACTTTGTACAGACAACAACGGAGCACAGATTTTTGACAGAACTGACGCAACCCATTGTGCAGTAGATTTGTGGAAATTGTAACACTAGAAGCACACCGTTGTTAAAAAAAGCAGTTCCCAATTAATCAGGAACTGCTTTTTATATGAAATCAATTTACTTCTTTCTTCATCCATTCCGCAGGTGCTGTTCCTTTTAAATAATACGAAAGCCACTCCTCATATTTATGCGTAAAATCCGCCTGCTGCTTTGCTACCGTTAAGACGTGCCGGTTTTCCGGATAAATCAGCATAATTTCCTTTTTACCAAGGCGGCGCAACGCATTATAGAGCTGCACACTTTGAAAATAATGCACATGCCGGTCTGCTTCTCCTGTCCAAATCAACATCGGCGCTGTTATTTTATCGGCAAACATAATAGGGGAATTTTTAAGGTAGGCATCCTTATTTTCATAAAAAGAGGTACTCATACGCGACTGGTAATCTTCAAAACGCCACGCTTCTGTCTTTCCCGAGTTCCAGCCCAGAGAATTATACCACATTACTGCATCAGTTATACTGGCACCAACAATCACCGTTGCAAAAATAGTAGTTTGTGTTGCAATAAAGGATGCTTCATAACCACCAAAAGAATGTCCATGAAGAGCTATCCTGTCAGTCTGTATCATTCCCATGTTGATGACTGCTTTAGTAGCTGAGACTACGCAATCTGTAGCATATAATCCCACATTGTCCATTTCATACTCAATATCCGGCTCTAAAACGAAATATCCCTGAGACGTAAGGTTCGTTATATTTATTCCACCACCATTGTATAAAGTCGGATTAATGTAGTCATGGATATACTGACTCCGCTTTTCATAAATATAAACCACCATCGGGTATTTTTTCAACTCGTCATAGTTGGCAGGATAATGCAAAACGGCCTGCAGTAACTGATTTTTTGAATTGCGATAATCAATCGGTCTGGCTTTACTCCAATAATAATTAGATTGCTGGGTATTTGTTTTTGCTACGGTCTTAAGGGCACCCGCTTTACCGATACATACAACGGAAGGTGATTCATCAAAATCCTGCACCCTGCAATAAAAATTGCTACTTTCTTTGGTAAAGCCAAATTGATTAATGAGTTTGTCCGCAAAGATAACAGGCTCCTCTCTTCCGTTCCAGCGATAGTAACCCATCTGCTTTGTTACTTTCGATTTTGCCTTTAAGTAAAGGACTTTCGTTAAATCAATTAGCGGACTTACATACCCGTCAAAATTCGAAATTCTCTCAGTCACGCCCAATCCATAAGCAAGCCTGAATTCAATCTGCTTTTCCCTTCCCATAGTGAGCCTTTTACACTTCATTCCATTCAGATCTACCAACCACAAATCAAATTCATCGTAAAGTAGTACTTGTTGGTCATTTGCAGTCCATCCCGCCACACCATAAGCAGGCTTCTGCCCGGAATAATCATAAGCATCATTTATTACACTAAAGGGTAGCTGCTTAGTCATATTGAAATGCCGGCCCGTAGAAATTTCATATGCCCACCAATCATTGTCCCTTCTGTAAGCAATGTATTTTCCACCTGCTGACGGAATGATTTCAGTCATATCGCAAACGTGGTTTTCCAAAAATATCTTTTTCCCGCCTTTCTCAATATCCGAAATGTACCAATCGGTTTTACTCAGCATCGTAAACTGTGGCCTTTTACCCGCCGGATTGTAGGATAGGGCAAAACGCATATCTCCGTTCAATAGTACTTTAGGCTGGTGGCTGTCTGTTAATGGTCTAAATTTTCCCGAATCGGGAAACCATACTACACATTTCGGAGTCTTCTCAAAGCTTCCTTCAACTTCAACCTGCCTGTAAGTCCGCGGCGCACTGCCATTCCAAACCTGTACAATCGGATTGTCAAAGTTATCCTCTCCTTCATCGGTCATATAAAAGAAAACCCGCTTCCCATCAACAGCAATAGAAAAACGATTCCAAAACAAATCAGTTAGGGTACTTTGCTTTTTAATTTCAGCATAGTTATTCGCATCAAATGAAAAATAGTTACCTTCCTTTAAGCGATACAGATTTAGGTTTCTGCCGTTTCTGATATCACTATCATCAGGATATCTTTTTACAAACGAAAAAGCATTCCCTTTTGCATCCCAAAGTACACTTTCAAAAGTACAGCCCGCCTCGTTGGCAAGCATTTTAAAATGTTCGTTAATACCGTCCAAAGGGCAATAATGCAATGACCCCTTTTCTTTAGCAATAGTATAGACCATTGCTGTACCTCCGTTGTTAAGATAGAAACCGGTAACACTTTCAATAACATCAGTAGCACTTCCGTCAGGTTTTCCAATGTTTAATTGCTGTTTCGCATTTAAAGTTACCAACACCCTGCCGTCATTCGAAAAAGCATATTGAACGACATCCGGTAGTTCTCTCTGTCTATTAGTTCGCAGGTCAGCCAACAGCAATTTCTTTTCGGGCAGCAAACAGGCAAACCAATTGTCCTTAGCAAACCTTCCGTCTCTTCCTTTAGGGAAAGTAAAAGTTTTGGTTGCCGTACTGTTTCGCACAAATAAGGTATCAAGTCCATTTTCGTAGGAGTTGGTATAACTAACCCAATCTCCCTTTGCCGATACCGTATTTATCTGAAGCGTTCCCCACAAGTGGTAATCAGCTTCCGTAAGGTTCTTTTTGTGTGAAACCTGCCCCATTACGGAGCAGGAAACAAACACAAAAAAAATAATGAAAACTACTTTACTTTTAATAGCCGGCATTTTGAGGAAGCAAATTTGGGTTAATAAGTAATTCCGATTGCGGTACCGGCCACAAGCCATCCGTAGTATTCCATCCCGGCTTAACAGGAGTTAAAACAGCATCTAATTTCCCGTTCCGCTGCAAATCAAAAAAGCGGTGGCCTTGTTCCGTGAACAGCTCAAATCTTCGCTCCTGTAATATGGCATCCAGAATTTCAGTGCCGGTTACAGCCGCAGTATCACCAAGTCCTGCCGAACTGCGGATAAAGTTCAGGTCTTGTTTCGCATTGATAAAATCTCCCTGCTGTGCCCGTGCTTCAGCTCTAATCAGGTATTGTTCAGCAAGTCTTAAAACTATCGAGTATTCCGTCGAAGCCGTTGTGCCACCACCTTGCTTATATTTGTAGGCATGGTACCAGGTAGTTGTTCCATTGGTTATGGTCCGGGTCCATTTCACTTTTCTTTGGTCGCCTGGCTCAAACGCATTATATAAGGTAGGGCTCAAAGAAACCGTCGGTGGCGGTCCTGCATTAAAAATGAACAAGGCACCCTCCTGTGTATTGGCGAATCCCCCACCAGCCGCAAACTGCCAAATGGTAGTTTTACATCCCTTCAGGAAAACTTTGTTCAAATCGGGTTCCCAAACATAGGTTGCCGTTTCATTGATAACAGCCGAAGCCGCATTGCTTGCTTCAGCCCACTGGCCATTATAGAGGTATAATCTCGCTAATAAAGCTTTCACTGCAAATACGTTTGGTCTAACGCGATTGTCGCCAACATAAGCAGGAGTCAGCAGGGTTTCAGCTTGCAGTAAATCTGTAATACATTGCAAATAGACCTGGTCTTTAGGTAGTCGGTGAACAACGCTGTTTTGTAAATAGTCGGTCGTTGTAATATACGGGCAGCTCCCAAAAGCACCTGCAAGGTAGGAATGCAGCAAAGCGCGCACAAACAAAGCTTCACCTGTTAATTGGTTTTTCTGTGCGGTACTAAGTCCTGTCGAGGCACTAACTCCTGCAATAACAGCATTTGCAGCATAGATATGATTATAGGTCGTGCCCCACATATCCTGCACTGGTGTATTAGCCGCATTTAGGGCATTGTTATAAAAGGGTTCTGCAGTAGTAACTCCTGTCTGAAAGCATTGCAGTTCATCAGTATACTGCCCCATGAGGTTCGACAGTGCCAATGATCTTCCGCTCAAAATTCCGCTGTCACGCATCTTGGCATAAATGTCTTTCATGGCAGCGGTTGCAGTAGTATTATCAGCAAAAACCGTTACACCGGTAAGTTGCGAATTTGGTGGTGGCAAATCTACGAATGAATCGCAGGAAACCCCCAAAAATAGAATCAGGGACAATAGTACAGGTGCCATCAATTTACTAAATATAGATTGTGTGTTTTTCATAATAATCGTTTTAAAATTTTAATTCAGCTCCAAAACTTAGTACTCGAAGTGGCGGTAGATAGTTGAAACTTCTAAACTCAGGATCGCCATCTTTATAGGGCGTAATTAGTAGCAGGTTTTGTCCCTGCACATTCAGCCTGCATTCTAAACCCTTCAAATGGGTTGGAATAGTATAGGTAAGAGAAATATTTTTTAATCGGATATAAGAGGCATCGCTAACCGCAGCATCACTAGCATTATAACGTTGGTACGCATTCGTTGCTGCACTGTTTAATCCGTTAGTATAAAGCTGTGTTGTCGATAGATCTCCGGCTTGCTGCCAGGCACCCAAAACCGACGTTGGCTGGTTTGCAAATGCGCCCGGAACAGGAAATTGCGAAGCCGCATTCCAATTCAATTGCTTAACAAACTGGATCAGAAACTCAAGCTGAAACCGTTTATAGCGCAATTGGTTTTGCAAACCTCCGTAAAATTCCGGGCTAAAATCCTTCACCGTCTGGGCATCGTCGGCAAATGATAATAGCCCATCCCCATTCACATCTTCAAACTGGTATACGCCCGTCGTAGGGTCAACACCGGTAAAATGGTAGAGCTTTTGAATATTTATCGACTCCCCTATCACATATTGGTTTCGGTAGGTGCTGGTAGCAAGTCCCGGAAATGCAATCAATTTATTTTTAGGCAATGTTAGGTTGAAATTGGTGGTCCAGCCAAAAAAATCACCTTGAACGTTTATGGTTCGCAAGGTCAATTCCAGTCCAGTGTTTTGAACAGTCGCGGCAAGGTTAGACTGCAAAGAGGTAAATCCGGTTGTTGCCGGCAATGGCATTCCAATAAGTTGGTTTGACGAACGGTTGCGATAATAGCTTCCGGTAAAAAATATACGGTCTTTAAAGAACCCAAGTTCAACCGCCGCTTCAATTTTACGGTTGCTTTCCCAACTAAAGTTAGGATTAAACAAACGAATGGGTGCCAATCCAACAGTTCCGTCATATACACCAGTCGATGATTGATAAGTATCCAGATATTGGTAATCGCCAATTTGGTCGTTTCCTGTAATACCATAACTGGCGCGCAGCTTTCCAAAACTCAAAAACTTTGCACGTTCAGCTACAGCTTTCTCTTCCGAAAACAGCCACGCCGCACCAACGGCACCAAAATTCGCAAACTGTTTTCCCGGGCCAAAACGGCTCGACCCGTCACGACGGCCGGTTAGGTTGACTATGTATTTGTCCTTCCATGAAAAATTCACCCGTCCAAATAAGGCTTGGTAACGGTAAATAGTTTCATCATCAAAATACGTCTGGCTCATACTAGCCGAAGCGAGGTTATAAAGTAAGCTGTTACTGGTAAACCCCGAACCATATTGTACAAGGCGGTTGCTTACTTGGTTTTGAAAAGTACCTCCTACCAATACATCAATCTTTCCTTGGCTTACTTTACGTTGCCACTGCAGTTGTGGCTCAATAATCCAGGATTCCCTTCTTGATGTCGTCAGGAAAATAGCCGAATATTCGGCACCGGCTTCATAAACAGGGTCATAAATGGTCGATGGGTCAGTTCGTGTTTCATGATGGTATAAATTCGTAAACCCTACATTCGCCTTGGCAGTAAATCCATACGGAAGTTTATACGACAAGGTACTATTGGCAACCAGGCTGTTGGTTTTATAAAGTGCTTCAGCGTTCAAAGCAGCTAAAGGATTTTCCCATGTACTGTTTTCCCAATTCAGGTTCCCATTGGCATCATAAAGCGCCGGTGCGTTTGGCGCAAGGTTTCTTGATATGCGGGTCAAATCCCTTGCTGGCTGGTCGTTATCCTGAATGTCATAGCTTCCGGAAAAAGTTATTTTAAATAGTTTATCCTCACTTTCATGGTCTAAATTAACATGCGCGCCTTTTTTCTTGTATACAAAATCTCCGGGAAAAACACTGGTCTGGCTAAACGAATTGCAACTGACTAAAAAGTGAGTCTGCGCAGATCCGCCCGAAACCGATGCCTGCACAGTAGTCATTTCGGCAGTACCGCCCGTAAGTTCCTTTTGCCAGTCAGTATTTCGGGTTTGGTCCCAGGTTCCATTCACATCATAAGCATCACCAGGATAATTTACTATCCCATCATTGGCAAAAGCTTTTTTCCGCAAGGCAATATATTCTGGTGTACTAAGCAAATCAACAGTCTTGGTTATTTGCCCTGTGGCTGTACTGGCACTGGCAGTAAATTGTGTTTTACCGGCCTTGCCTTTTTTAGTGGTAATAAGCACTACCCCATTGGCACCACGCGAACCATAAATAGCTGTGGCATCAGCGTCTTTTAGGACTTCTATACTTTCAATATCACTTGGGTTTATCGTGTTGAGCGGGCTTGTCGGTGTAGGCGTATTGGTTGAAGTTTGCGCATACCCAATGGCATCCGATGAAAACGGAACACCATCAACAATATACATAGGGGCATTGCCTGCAGTTCGCAAACTGTTCAATCCACGAATTCTGATATCAAATCCACCTCCGGGCATTCCCGTTGTTTGGGTAATATCCACTCCGGCCATGCGTCCCTGCATAGCAGCAAGAACATTAGTCACAGGTTGCTTTTCAATGTCTTTGGAGGTAATTTTAGAAATGCTTCCGGTGCGTTCTTTGTCTTTTACGGTGTAGTAGCCCGCGTTCACAGTAACTTCCTTTAAGGTAGTGGCATCTTCAGTCATAGTGATGTTAATCACGCTGCGACTGTCAACTGCGACTGTGACTGCTGCATAACCAATATAAGTAAAGGTTAATATGGCATCAGAACTAGTAGTTAGAGTAAACTTTCCTGCATTGTCTGTTATAGTACTTGTCAACGTTCCGTTACTGGTAATGGTTACACCTGGGAGAGCACCATTAGCATCGCTAACGACACCGTTAACTTTAAGACTTTCGACATTCGACTTTATGACTAGGTCTGTTTTTTGGGCAAATACAGCGTTGCAATAAAACAGGCTTATAAATAGTACGTACAATAAAGGCACTCGTGCCTTGTACAATGAATTTTTATTCATAATATTGATTTGGTTAAATGAAACTTTAGTTTTGTTTGTCTACCGGTCCTCTGTTCAACCGCCAAGAAGATGCAGAGGGCCTTTTTTTTATGAAGTTTAGTTTAGTGTGTTATACCATAGGCTTTAGGGTTTACTGATTCATAAATGTTTTAAAAAAACCTGCGCGGGGTATAGTAACTTAACTAACCCAACTAACTTAACTATACCGAAGCCCACGCAGGGATATTCGGAATAGCAATGAAATAAAGTGAATCGTGAAGGAAAGTTTAGCGCATAAAAAAGGCGCGGAACTCAGCTTACTGCACTGGAGGTACTGGTATACCTAGAAACAATAAGTGAGCCCACGCCAGTATCGACGTGAGCATCTTACCTATCATCTCGTTTCTTAAAAATTACCAGTTTTCCAGTGCGAGATTCAAAGCGAATGCTTCAATAATGTCATTTGAAGAATCGCAAAATTACATTATGCAACGTAATTGAATTACAAATATAAAAAATAATTTTAAATATGTACTATAGTACATAACGAATTGATTGTTTTTTCTCTCAATTTGACTATGCATGATTCATTGGAAAATATAGAGCGATATATTATCGGAAAGGTTAGAGAAATTAGAGAATCTAAGGGTATCACTCAAGAACAATTATCTCTATCTCTCGGCAAAAACATAACGTTCATTTCTCAAATTGAGGCTCCTTCCAAAAAAGCAAAGTACAATATTGTCCATCTAAATGAGATTGCTAAAGTTCTTAATTGTTCCTCAAAAGATTTTTGGCCAGAGAAACCACTATAAATATCACTATGAAGAAGATGCTGAGATGGACTTAACCCCAAAAGTTGGACGGTTAAAAATTAATTAAGATTTTTTGAATGAGCTCGGTATTGTATCGGGCTCATTCCATTTAAGTTAAGCCTTATTCTATCGTTGTTATAGTATTTTATATACTCTATAATATCTTTATTTAATTCTGCTATAGAATCATACTTTTTAAGATAAAACAGTTCAGATTTTAGCGTTCCAAAGAAGTTCTCTATAATTGCATTATCTAGGCAGTTTCCTTTTCTGGACATACTAGCACTTATGTTTTTTCGTTTAAGCATAAATTGATATGCTTTCATTTGGTATTGCCAACCTTGATCTGAGTGCAATATCAATGTTTTATCACTTTTATTACGCTTACATTTTTTTAGCATATCTATAACCTGTTTGATATTTGGGCTCTCCGAAGTTGTATAACTAATAATCTCTCCATTAAACAAATCAATAACCGGCGATAGATAAAGTTTCTTTTCTTTAACCCGGAACTCGGTTATGTCAGTAGCCCACTTTTCATTAGGCTGTGCTGCTTTGAAGTTTCTCTGAAGTAAGTTTGGCGCTATTTTACCTAGTTCCCCTTTATAAGAGACATACTTTTTGCCTCTAATCAGGCTCTTTAGGCCTTGCTCCTTCATAAGTTTGTAAACCGTTTTGTGATTGATTACATATCCTCTTTTCTTAACTTCTAACAATATTCTTCTATATCCGAAGCGACCTTTGTGCTGATGATATATAAGTTTAATTTCCTCTTTAGCAGATTTATACTTATCTTCTTTACCTAGCTCTTTTCGATGGTAATAGAAAGTACTTCTGGCCATCCCAGCATGTTTGAGTAGCGTGGCTAATCCATGCTGTTGCCTTAGTTCTTGGATGATTTGCGTTTTTCTTCTTTCTCTTTTTCTGATTGAACTAAGGCATGAAGCTTTTTTAGATAGGCATTCTCTGCCTTTAAATCGGCTAACTCTTCCAGTAGTTCTTCCTCTCGGGTTAAGGCTTTTTTAGATTTTTTAGGCATAGCTTTATGTTTTCCTCTTCTTTCTAATGCTAAACCTGCTGAACCCTCACTATCATAAATCGCTATCCATTTCATCAAAGAACCAATACTAGGAATTTTAAAAAGGATACAGGTTTCAGATAAAGATAAGTATTTATTTCTCATCTCATTAATAGCCTTTAGTTTAAACTCAGCAGAATAGCTGTTTTTTATTGGTTTAAGTCCTTCAATACCATACTTGTGGTAAAAAGAAACCCAACGCCTAACCATACCATGTTGCAAGGAAAACTCAATCGCTATTGACTTACAACCAGATTTTCCATTAATAACTTTCTCAACGATTGACTTCTTGAAGTCAATGTCATACTTGATTTTTCTACTCATAAAAATGCCCCCAATAAGTGTCTAACTTTTTGGGGGCAGTCTAGAGAGGCATCTTTTTTTATTCCAAAATGGCATAACGATTTTCCCATATTGCATACTTTTTTGAAATATCATTTTATATTTTGAGCACTTCTAATAATCAAAATATGAAATGGTATGAAATTCTGCTAGCAATACCAGTTATAATAATTGGTGCTTATATTCGTAGTAAAATCTACGAGCACAAAAGAAACTATTTCAAAAATGATAGTTGGAGAAATCGTACCAAATAAAAAATTATAAATTCAGTAAGCTTAAGTGTAGATTTTTTAAAATCAATGTGCATAGATCAAAAATTCTTTCTACAACCATTAATTACGTTTTATATCAATTTAGTCAGGTTAAACCTGACAAATTGCATACAATAAATAAACTTGATTTAGTACTTTGGAATCATTTCCAAATAGACTACAATCATAAAATGGTATGACTTGTTCTTTTTACTTATAGCCAACATTATTGGCATCTTCCTTCATATAACCTACAAAGCTTTTCGCAAGAAATATCATAGTAATGACAGTTGAAAATGTAAGAATAATAAAACTTGAAGAGTTTTAATTCTTAGAATAATCATGCATTTAATATGTGAAAATTTATAACTTCGCTTATCAAGTAGTTACCTGCAATAATAACCAACCTAATTATGCCAACATTAAGTTCAATGAAAATTCCACCACCGAAATCTTGGGAAGAATTTGAAGAAATCACTTTAGATGCATGTAAAATTAAATGGGAAAATCCAGATTTACAGATGCACGGTCGACAAGGACAAGCTCAATGCGGAGTGGATATTTACGGTGCGAACCATATCTTTAAAAATATTGGTGTTCAATGTAAAAATTATGAATCTGAATTATCATTATCCTTAATTAAAGATGAAATAAGAAAAGCCGAAACGTTCACACCAAAAATTGAAATGTTTTATATCGCAGTTACTACAAATACTGATGTTAATATTCAACGAGAAGTGAGATTTTTATCACACGAAAGAGCAAACGAAAATAAATTTCCAATTATGATCCTGTTTTGGACAGATATAATTCAAGATTTAATAAGAAACAATTCAATAAGTAAAAAACATTACCCTCAATTAAGCCTTACTGACTTAAACACGGCGGAAACTCGAGATGTCAGATTGTTTAGCATTCTTGACTTAGTATACAATACGCTGAATCTTGATCTTTATAATAATCTAATTTTTGGTGAATTCGGTCAGATGGTTGGTGAAAACCCGTTACAAATACAGTCTGTTATTTTAACAATTAAATATTCATCAAGCAACGTTTTAAACCAATCAGAATATGAACAAATGGCAAAACTAATAGATAAATATAAAGATTATTTGTTCCATGTCGGTAAGCGAAAAGAGGAATTTAGTTGGGAAATCGCTGAAAAGATTTCCAATGAATTTACAGGAATAGTGAATGGAATAGAATATAATTTAACCGGAAAAGAACTAGCTGTATTTAATGTTGCAAAAATATTAGCTAAATGGTCAAAGTGGGAAGTTGATTCTGATTCTTTATGGCCAAAAGAGTCTTGGGAAAATTTAAAAACATTTGTCGGTAGAATAAAAATTGATGAATTGAGAAACAAAATTGAGAAATCAGAATCAGAATATATGGAAATGGACCATTTTAAAAGATTAGATTGTCCACATAAAATTTATAATGAAATACGAAATATATTAATACATCAAGCAGAATAAAATTACTGCAAGTAACAGCCGTTTGCAACAATGGATGAAAAATTTTGTGACTGCTCATTAAAAGATTTTGATCAAAGAAACACTTTAAATACCACTAATGTAAAGATGCATAAATTGGACTTAACCCCAAAAGTTGGACGGTTAAAAATTAATTAAGATTTTTTGAATGAGCTCGGTATTGTATCGGGCTCATTCCATTTAAGTTAAGCCTTATTCTATCGTTGTTATAGTATTTTATATACTCTATAATATCTTTATTTAATTCTGCTATAGAATCATACTTTTTAAGATAAAACAGTTCAGATTTTAGCGTTCCAAAGAAGTTCTCTATAATTGCATTATCTAGGCAGTTTCCTTTTCTGGACATACTAGCACTTATGTTTTTTCGTTTAAGCATAAATTGATATGCTTTCATTTGGTATTGCCAACCTTGATCTGAGTGCAATATCAATGTTTTATCACTTTTATTACGCTTACATTTTTTTAGCATATCTATAACCTGTTTGATATTTGGGCTCTCCGAAGTTGTATAACTAATAATCTCTCCATTAAACAAATCAATAACCGGCGATAGATAAAGTTTCTTTTCTTTAACCCGGAACTCGGTTATGTCAGTAGCCCACTTTTCATTAGGCTGTGCTGCTTTGAAGTTTCTCTGAAGTAAGTTTGGCGCTATTTTACCTAGTTCCCCTTTATAAGAGACATACTTTTTGCCTCTAATCAGGCTCTTTAGGCCTTGCTCCTTCATAAGTTTGTAAACCGTTTTGTGATTGATTACATATCCTCTTTTCTTAACTTCTAACAATATTCTTCTATATCCGAAGCGACCTTTGTGCTGATGATATATAAGTTTAATTTCCTCTTTAGCAGATTTATACTTATCTTCTTTACCTAGCTCTTTTCGATGGTAATAGAAAGTACTTCTGGCCATCCCAGCATGTTTGAGTAGCGTGGCTAATCCATGCTGTTGCCTTAGTTCTTGGATGATTTGCGTTTTTCTTCTTTCTCTTTTTCTGATTGAACTAAGGCATGAAGCTTTTTTAGATAGGCATTCTCTGCCTTTAAATCGGCTAACTCTTCCAGTAGTTCTTCCTCTCGGGTTAAGGCTTTTTTAGATTTTTTAGGCATAGCTTTATGTTTTCCTCTTCTTTCTAATGCTAAACCTGCTGAACCCTCACTATCATAAATCGCTATCCATTTCATCAAAGAACCAATACTAGGAATTTTAAAAAGGATACAGGTTTCAGATAAAGATAAGTATTTATTTCTCATCTCATTAATAGCCTTTAGTTTAAACTCAGCAGAATAGCTGTTTTTTATTGGTTTAAGTCCTTCAATACCATACTTGTGGTAAAAAGAAACCCAACGCCTAACCATACCATGTTGCAAGGAAAACTCAATCGCTATTGACTTACAACCAGATTTTCCATTAATAACTTTCTCAACGATTGACTTCTTGAAGTCAATGTCATACTTGATTTTTCTACTCATAAAAATGCCCCCAATAAGTGTCTAACTTTTTGGGGGCAGTCTAAATTGCATCTTTTTTTATTGAAAGTATTGAGCACGTGTTTTTAATAAACTATCTTCGTATTCATTTTAACAATATAAACCTTATGGCAATATTAACCGATATCATTGATTGGGTAGAAAATAAACCACAGTTTTGGCAAGTAGCTATTGATAGATTAATAAGAAATAATGACTTAACAGCATCTGATATATCAGATTTAAAGCAGATTTGTAAATTTGAAGCAGGATTGTCTAAGATAACTTTTATTCCCATTGATTTTGATGCACTCAGAGATTTTGCTACCCATGCTTCAAGTAGTGCAAACATAGTACTTTCAAAAATCCATAACATTGATAATATAAATGCACTTTCTAAATCAAGTGAACTAGAATTTGCGTCAACTGGATTAACCGCCGTTTATGGTGATAACGGAGCAGGTAAATCAAGCTTTGTAACTGTACTAAAACATACATGTAATACAAGAGGGCAAAAACCTATTATTAATGATAATCTGTATGATGCAACAAGCCGTGGGATGGATAAAAAAGCAGATGTTGAGTACACCACGGACGGCACTACTTTTAATTCTGTTTCATTAATAAATTCATCTATCAATGATACAAAATTGAAAGGTGTAGATGTGTTTGATTCTTTCAGTGCAAATCACTATATCGATGGCGAAGATGAAATTGCATTTATTCCACAAGGGTTATCATTTATAGAAAAAATTGCAGTAGTGCTGAGGCAAATTGAAACGGAATTATTAGCAGAAATTCAAGTACTTAATTCATCCAAACTTGATATTTCACTATTACTGGTCGATGAAGGAACTGCGGCAAAATCGTTTCTCCAAAGCTTAAATCATAACACCAACCTTGACCAATTAAGAGATCAAGCTAAATGGAATCAAACAAACGAAGATAGGGTTACAGAGCTGAACAAGATTATTCCCATTTTAAAAGCTACAGATCCGCAAAAAAATCTACTGACAAATATTGAAAAAATCAGTCGTTTTAAGATTTTAAGAAACAAATTTCAGACTATTGAAAATGTGCTTATCAGTAGTGAGGCATTAGAAAATATAAAAAAAGTTTCTAATGATTTCTCGACCACATTTGATACCCTAAAGGCTTCTTCTGAAACAATTTTTGCTGGACTTCCAATAAAAGGTGTTGGTGAAAATTCATGGAAGCAACTGTGGGAAAGTGCACGAAAATTTTACAATGAAAGCAAAGAGGCAAATTTATTTCCAGATACAAGCGAAGAAGCTGACTGTCCACTATGTTTACAACATTTGAGTGACGATGCAAAAAAACGTTTCACAGATTTTGAAGAATTTGTTAAACATGATACCCAACAGCAACATGATATAGCCTCCGAACAACATAAGGATCTAACTAATCAATTGAATGCTTTAAATTTTATTTTAGATGACTATGAACCAACTATAATTGAGCTCGAAATGTTGTCGCCAGATTACAGGGCAGGTCAAGCGTCATATTTAGACAACTTGGTTCAGCAACAAACCTTATTGTTAAAAATCTTGTCTGACAAAGCACCGCTTGAGAATTTGATTGTACCAGCAATAACGATTAATTCGAAAGATCTAATTGATTCTGTCATTACTAAATTACAAGCAGAAAATGATGTATTAGGGACTAAATCCATTGCTGATGAATTAAAACCGTTGGAAAGCGAAATGCTTGAATTAGTCAACCAAAAGAAATTATTTGATTGTAAGCCTAAACTAGCACGCGAAATTTTTCTACAGAAGAAAATTCACCTGCTTAACCAGTGTGTCGCTCAATGCAATACAAGAACAGTTACAATTGCAAGCAATCAATTAACCTCAACCTATGTCACTCAAAATTTAAGAGATAATTTTCAAGCTGAACTTACAAAGTTAGGTTTTAAAAACGTCCAGATTGAAACCGAAACAAAGGGAGTAAGAGGTAAACAGTACCACTTCTTAAAACTTAATGAACCCAATGCTCATAATGTTGCTTTGAAGGATATCTTAAGTGAAGGAGAACATCGATGTATTGCCTTGTCAACATTTTTATCTGAGCTATCTTTATCAGAGCATAAAAGTGCAATAGTTTTTGATGATCCTGTTTCTTCCCTTGACCATAAATGGCGAAATAAAATAGCCAAACGTATTGTCGAGGAATCTATGGTAAGACAGGTTATTGTATTTACACATGACATTACTTTTCTTTTAATGCTTCAGGAACAAGCAGAAATATTAAACTGCGACTTAGATATTAAAAGCCTTACCAGAAAAAAACAAGAGACTGGAATTATAGCTTCAAATCCACCTTGGGATGCTTTGCCTGTAAATAAAAGGATAGGCATTCTCAAAAATGAATATCAAATAATTGAAAAAGTTGAGAGAACGGAAACTGAAGAGATTTATAAAGTACGTATTAAGCCTTTATATGGCATGCTTCGTGAAACTTGGGAAAGGTTTGTAGAGGAGGTTTTTTTAAATAGCACTGTACAGAGATTTGGTCGTGAAATCCAAACTCAACGTTTGTCAAAAATTGTCGATTTGACAGTTGAAGATTATAATAAAGTAGATGAAAATATGCGCAAATGCTCTACTTATTTTTTAGGGCATGATAGTGCTGGAACACTTATTGAAGAATTGCCCGATTCGACAGAATTTCTAGGTGATATTACCGTACTAGAAAAGTTCACTAAAGAAATTAGAGATCGACGGAAGTAACTATAGTTAAAAGTAAATTTATGTATGATTTGCATCGTTTAGGCTGGTTTAGTTTTCAGGAATTATGTAACTCTATTGCACGTGAAATTCTTGGTCAAACTACCATGACTTTTTTGGAATCTGCTGATGGAGGTCGTGATGGGTCATTTTCTGGAAAATGGAGAAACAGTGACAAAGATGTTCTCGAAGGTGAATTTGTGATTCAATGCAAATTTAAAACACGCCGAAATGAAAATTTGAAATTTGGAGATATTGCCGATGAAATTCAGAAGGCAGAGCGTCTTGTTAAAACTGGACTATGTGACATTTATATTCTTATGACCAACGCAGGCGTATCCGGTCCAATGGCTGCAAGAATTCAGACAGCCTTAAAGGCGGTTGGTGTGAAGTATATCATGATTTTTGGTTCAACATGGATAAATAGTCAAATTCGGGAAAATCCACATTTACGGCGATTGGTGCCGCGTGTATATGGACTAGGAGATTTAAGTGAAATACTTGATGGTCGTGCATACGAGCAGGGCGCAGCGCTTTTAGAATATCTTAAAGATGAGCTCTCAAAGGTTGTAATTACTTCTTCGTTTAAGAACGCTGCGGATGCAATAGAAAAGCATGGCTTTGTTTTGCTGATTGGTGAACCGGCCGCTGGCAAAACTACGGTTGCGTCATTACTTGCAGTTGGTTCTTTAGATCAATGGAAGGCACCAACAATGAAATTAGAAACTGCGGAACAGGTTGTTCATCATTGGAATCCAGAAAATCCACAGCAATTTTTTTGGATTGATGACGCTTTTGGTGTCACGCAACATGAATCTACACTAACAAGCCGCTGGAATCAGGCAATGCCCAAAATAGTAACAATGTTGAGTCAGGGTGCAAAAATTGTCATGACGTCAAGAGATTATATTTTTAGCGAAGCAAGAAAGGAATTAAAAAAAGGTGCATTCCCATTGTTGCACGAAAGCCAGGTGGTTATAGATGTTCATAAATTGACGTTACAGGAAAAGCGTCAGATTCTCTACAATCACCTCAAGATGGGTAAACAAACTGCAGCATTTAAAAGTGAGATCAAACCACACCTTGAATTTGTGGCAAAACACGAGAGATTTATTCCCGAGATGGCAAGGCGACTAGCTGATCCATTTTTTACAAAAAATTTGCACCTTTCAGAATATTATTTGGACAATTTTATAGTTCGACAGGAAAGTTTCTTGCTTGAATTGATAAGTGAATTGGATCACAATCATCAGGCTGCTCTGGCCTTGATCTATATGAGTGGAGATAAACTTCAATCACCAGTTAATCTTAACGAAATTGAAGAAGGTGCAATCCAGAGACTCGGAAGTAATCTAAGCGGATGTATTAACGCTCTTGAAGGCATGAAAGGTAACATGGTGCAATTTTTGACGATTGAAGATGAGTCAATTTGGAAATTTAAGCATCCAACAATTGGAGATGCTTTTGCTAAGTACATAGTTGAATCTCCAGATAAGATTGAAATATTTTTACATGGTAGCTCAACTGACCAATTGCTAGATAAAATCACTTGTGGTGATATGGGAGTTAGAAACGCAATAATTGTCCCAGGACAAATGTATATACTCATTTTAGAAAAACTGAAGCGATACAAGAAGACCAAGAGATATAAAGTTGAATTTATGTCTACCTGGGGCGCGAAACGAAAATTATTCAATTTCTTGGCTAGGAGATGTTCTGAAAAATTTTTAAAGATGTATGTTGAGGAAAATCCGAAAATCTTGGAAGAAGTAACCAATCCCAGCCAATATTTGGATAACTCTCCCGAAGTAGCGCTGGCAATAACGCTTCATTCAAAAGGTTTATTGCCTGAAGACAAACGTCTGGCATTTATTTCGAAAGTATCGGAGTACGCTGTATCAGGACAACATCTATATGCTCTAAGTTATGATGAACTCAGAGAAATGTTTTTTGATGAAGAGTATACTGCCCTGCGAAACAGAATAAAAGTGGAACTTATTCCTAGAATTTCGGAACTCAAAGAAACTTGGAAATCCTCCTACACTACAGACGAAGATGCGCGATACCACATGTCATCACTTAAGGAAAATTTGGAAGCCATTGAAAACGAATTTTCTGATGACACTTCAATTTTAGAGGATGTCGCAAATGAACTCATGGAAATAGAGGAATGGATTGAAGAGAATAAAGGCGAGGATGAAGTTTATGAATCGGAAAATTTGAGTGGAGATAGCGAAGAATTGGAAGAAATAGAACGCAGTATTTTTGATGATGTTGATGAATGAACCCATAAACGCGGAATCTTAATCCGTATTTAAAAATAGAAATGCAGTTAAAATAAATTGATGAAAGAGGCTGAGAGGTATCTCTTTTATTTCGCATTATTTGAGTATGTTCTATATCTTTGATAGTAGATAAAGACAATTATAAACAACAATGACACGAAAGAAAATTCCAATAGCGATAGAAACAGAAGTAATGTTTTTGTCTGACATGAAGTGTTGTATTGACAACAATAAAGGTGACCATATTCATCATATTGATGGCAATAATTCAAATAATGTTATAGAGAATTTAGCTTTGCTTTGTTTCCACTGTCACAACCTAGCTACAATAACTAATACTCTGAGTAAAAAACTTTCTCCAAATCTAATAAAGAAGTACAGAAAACAACATTACGCAGCCATTAAAATCCAAAGAGAAAATTCACTCAAAAACATTAGTGGCAAAACTGTTAAAACAGTTACCCAAGAGGATATAATAGAGGCCACTACAACATCTATAATTTTAGTCGAGATTTCAAAAATTCAATATGAATACTACAAAGAGGTGAGAATGGATAGAAATGAAATTCTACTGAAGTTACTAATGTTCAAAAACCAAAGCAATCCAAGAATTCTAATTTCAATTTTAGATTTTTTAAATCGTGTAGTTTCAGAAACAAGAAGTGGTTTACCGTCAAGTATGATCGCAACTACAGAAAATATTATCACTTTATACTTTTCTGAGTTAAGTTCAAAAACAACAAAGCAACAATTTTTTGAAGTGGGAAAATCCGCTATTGAAGTTGGAGAAACAATTGTATATGACTCTAGTATTCATTCGGCGAATTTCAAATCTATGTCAATCGGCTATTCAATAATTGATTTCATTCATTATTTAGCAAAAACGAGAAACATAAAAAGTTTAGAAGAAAACGTTTACACTGTGTATGAGGAATTAAAATCACAACTTAAAAGACCTGAAAGGAATGATTTAGAAAATGCCGAAAAAATAAGACATATCCACTTTGAAAACATAAAAAATGGTAAAAAAAGTAATCCAGTTTATTCTCAAGAAATTATGCAACTAATTCAAAAACAACAATAACTGTCGCTAAGATTGTAATTAATAACAGTAAAGAAAGATGCTGAGAGGAATCTTTTTTTACACAACACTACAACGTTGTATATCGTTGATTTTATAATGGGGTTAATAGTTATGGTATTCACTAAAATTTTATAAAACGAAAATGAATCAATCCTGGTTTGAAATGCAAGATTTAAAGAAACGCAAACTGAACAATTCAGTTTGGGTACCTTTACGTTCTCAAAAATCAATACAAAACAATATAAATTATGGACTAATAGATTATCAGGAAGAATATCTCGGTAGTGGTTCCGTAATGATTCCCGTTAACAAAAAAGACGAAGCAAATATACTAGATTGGAGTGATGTTGGATCAAGCCATCCACAAGGACTCAACTTTTTATATGGAAAGCATTCACACTCGGATATATATGAGTGTGAACACTTTCAAGGAACAATTTTAGTTTTAGATCAAACGTTTGATAATACAGTTGATAAAAATGAATGGCATTTACATCAGGATTTAGTTATTAATTTAGGTTTAAAGCGAGAAGGTGATATTTGGCTGTGTCCAAGACAGGGCTATGTGGAAGTAGCAAGACTTGAACGGGATGAAGAAAGTGCTCCAATACTCCTTGAGATCAAAAATCAATTTTTAAAAGACTACTTGAAAGCTAGAGACTGTGGCTTATATGTAACATCTTTTTTTAGTAGAGATAAAATATTTGATAATAAGGACATTCTTTCATGGCGCGAAGAATCTAAGGAAACTCAAGATGGAAAAGATTTTTGGGAGTGTAGAGTGTTAGAGATACATGAGGGCGGTCATGCTTTTGGTGAAAAAATTGCAGTTTCACACGTAAGCCGGACTGACGTTGACCAGGATGAAGATGTACCAGACATGACATCTTTTCCAACAAACGATAATGTAACTTCTGAATTCTACGAGAGAAGTTTTAGCGGCAAGAAATTGTACAGAATAATGGCTGAACTCTGGAAATATGAGTGGATTGAACCAGCTAACTTTAGCCCGATCACATTGGGTCAAAAAGAAAATATTGATATCTATTATATTGTTGATGCGACTGGAAATAAAGAAAGTGGGAAAGAACTAACTAAAGGCGGCAAATGGCTTTGGTTTAAACCTGAATTAGTTTCAAACATGCTATCCATGCGTGGTAGTTCTTTAGTATGGTATACACAAGATACAGGAAAGATTTCATGCTCTCCTGCATGGGGAATTCACTTTGGTGTCAATGACCTAGGCCTAATTACTGTGTATGCAAAGGATATTGGCAAATTGCCATTGTGGCAACAACAAATCTGGTCAGGTTACAATATTGCTCCCGAAGGTGGCATATCAAAAGAGTTACATGCCTCACAAGTCAAAGCCGAACCAGCATCAACAAAAGCACCGGAGGCATTCCTTGAAAGAGTACTTGAAGAAATAAATGAAGCAGCAAAAACAAACCTCAATGTTCAGTTTTTCAGAGGGCATCAATCAGTTAAAGAGATAATTAATTCAATCCATAGATTTAGAGCAGTTGACGAAAAAGGATTATTCGCTTTAGCTAAAGACGTTGCAAGAATAATTGCTGATGACATTGACACAGAATCACTACAAAAAATTGCAATTCCACCCAAGGGGACAAAATGGGGTTCAATTAAAACTGTTGAAAAACTTTTAGCTTTAAAAATTCCAACAGAAACAGCAAGGAAAATAACAAGCCCTCTGGTAGGTGTTTATGAATTGCGACATGGCGACGCACATTTACCAAGCAGCGAAATTGATAAGGCCTTTACCCTACTCAATATTAATACTAGTTTACCAACAGTATTACAAGGTTATCAATTGCTATATGAATGTGTAAACAACTTACATATCATTCTAAGCATAATTGATAATTGGAACGAAACGAAAACAGAATAATAAAATACCTCTAACAAAGGTCATTCAATTTGTATCTATTTTTTTGATACCTTGGGAAACTTTAATAGCGTCGATATGTCAGAATCTATCCTACCAAAATTGGAAGCATCCCGCAAAGAACTTTTAGATCTTGGAATGCGTAATACATTACTTAATTACAAAATTCCTAAAGTGCGCGGCCTTCAAATTGTACAGGAGCAATCGCTATCTGTTTACAATATCTTGGTTAAGCAAAATAAGGCAATGACCTTTTTAGGGCGTCCGGGTAAAGACAATGATGAGGAGCTCTTCGAATTGCCCGAACTTTCAGAGCCACAACTACAGGATGCATACAATGACACGAAGTTACAAACGAATGAAACCGAAACCAAACTCCAGACAAAAATACTAAATACCTATTATTTTGCTAAGACAAGTATAGAAGAACAGGGTGTAAATATGTTGTACCTCGCTTTAGGCATGCTTAATTGGTACGAAAAAGGAAATACAGAAGAACCACGAAAAGCACCTTTAATTTTGATACCGGTAGCCTTAGAACGTTCCAGTGCGAGTGAGCGCTTCAGGTTACGATATACCGGGGCAGAAATTGGTGCAAATCTTTCTTTACAGGCAAAGATGATGGTCGATTTTAACATTACAATTCCCGATCTTCCGGAAGAAGAAGAATTAGACATTCAGGCCTATTATAATGCAATTAGTGAGCGCATTCAGCACCTTCAAGACTGGAAAGTCGAAGAAGATGCTATAGAACTGGGTTTCTTCTCCTTTGGTAAGTTCATGATTTACCATGACCTCGATAGTGCAAAATGGCCAGAACATAAAAAACCTTTCGACCATCCAATTCTGGAATCTCTTTTTGGCGAGGGATTTAATGAGCAGCAACCATCAATCAGCGAGGAACACCATCTGGATAATGACACAATAGCCGACCAGCTTTTGCAGGTAGTTGATGCAGATAGTTCGCAGGTCATAGCAATGCTTGCAGTCAATGAAGGACGAAATATGGTAATTCAGGGGCCACCAGGTACAGGTAAATCACAAACCATTACAAATCTGATAGCTGATGCAGTCGGCAACGGAAAAAAGGTGCTTTTTGTAGCCGAAAAGATGGCAGCTTTAGAAGTAGTAAAACGACGTCTTGATAGTGTTAACCTGGGCGAAGCTTGTCTGGAATTACACAGCCACAAATCCAATAAACGCGAATTGCACACAGAGCTCAAACGTGTTTTGGATCTAGGTAAACCAACAATGACACGTCTTGAAGAAGAGATACGCTTTCTTAGCCCTGTGATTAATGAACTAAATGAATATTGTAATGCCGTAAACTCAGAAATTGCAAAAAGTGGCTACTCCCCGCAAGAAGTGATGGGACACTTATTAAAAATCAGTTACCAAAGCAAAGACTACAAATTTCCCAAAATTGCAATTGATAATATACATTCGTGGGATTTTCCACGAATGAAAGAAGTAGAGCAACTCGCGGAACAAATACAGGTTAGGCTAGAGAAAATAGGACAACCCCAAAACTTACTATTCTACGGCACAGGACTAAAAGTATTTCTACCAAAAGACGAGGAAATAGCCAAAGAGCTTTTGGAACAAGCTATTGGTAAAACTAATGAACTCATAAGTCTTGTTTCATCTATAGCTGATTATTTAGGAATTCAATTGCTACTTGATAATGAAGGTGTTCAAAAATTATTGACGGCATTACTTACAGCAGCAGAAAATCCCGGAATCCAATCAATGGCAATCCATGATGCCGCATGGCTAAACAGTCAGGCAGATATTGAAGAAATGATTTCGACCGGCATAAGAATTAAAGAATTGCATTCAAAATACGATACGGTATTAATCCCGGAAGCATGGAGTTCTGACGTTATTGGAATCAGGCAGGACTTAATTGTTCACGGCAATAAATGGTACAAATTTCTTATATCCGATTATAAGAACAGCGTTAAAAAACTATCAACAGTCCTCAATACAGCTATGCCTTCAGATTTAGCTACAAAGCTAGAATATGTGAATGCAATAATGGAAGAAAAACGTCTTGCCATTACTATGCATGATTTCGAGCCCTTAGCGCAGAAATTATATGGCAATCATTGGCAAAAACATAGAACGGATTGGGCTGAAGTAGCAAAGGCCGTAAAATATATCCAGTCAGTCCATCTACGTATTCAGGAGCATATAATTCCTTCTGCTTTTCTCTCTTTCCTTGATAAAGAGGAAAAACCGGAAAATTCGATTGCGTATTCAGATAATTTGAAAAAAGTTTTGAGCAATCAGGTACTTGCAATTGAAAACCTTTTAAAGCAATTGGATTTAAAAGAACACGGCATAAAGAAGTTAGAATTCGTTGAGCAACTTAATCACCTAAAAAAGTGGTCCGATGACTTAGCTGATATTCATAAGGTAGTATCATGGAATGTGTTAAAAGAAAATATAGAGAAGCAAAACGCAAATTATTTAATTGAGGCAGTCCATCATTGGCCAGAGGCTGCTACTCATCTTAAAACAGCGCTTCAAAAGACTTGGTACGATTACTTGATTGAGCAGGCGATGCTCAATAGTCCTGATTTACGCAAATTTGAACGTTCTAACCATGAAGAGATAATTGAAAAATTTAAGAGGCTTGATGTACTAAATCAATTTTACAATCGGGCGAAAGTTGCTCTGAAGCACTGGGAAGGAGTGCCGAAACAAGACGGCGGAGGTCAGATTAATGTATTGAAAAGTGAATTCAATCGTAAGGCTAGGCACATGCCCATTAGGAAATTAATGCAGGAAGCCGGGTTAGCCATACAGGCTATTAAACCTGTCATTATGATGAGTCCGATGTCAATTGCTAATTTTCTTCCGCCTGACAGTATTGATTTCGACTTAGTTATTTTTGACGAAGCAAGTCAGGTTCGCCCGGTGGACGCACTAGGCGCAATTTTACGCGGAAGACAATTAGTTGTCGTTGGCGATACCAAACAAATGCCGCCTACAAGCTTTTTTGACAAACTAAATACCGAAACAGAAGATGAAGAAAATGTAACTGCTGATATGCAGAGTATCCTAGGTATGTGCGACGCTCAGGGCGCTCCTCAAAGGATGTTGCGTTGGCATTACCGTAGCAGGCATGAATCATTGATCAGCCTTTCTAATCAAGAGTTTTATGAAAATAAATTGATAATCTTTCCAAGTCCTGGCTCTAAAACCAGAATGGGCCTGGCTTTTAATTATTTACCAGATACCTTTTATGATAAAGGTAAAACCCGAACCAATCCGAAGGAGGCTGATAAAGTTGCCGATGCTGTAATAAACCATGCTTTGCAGAATCCAAAACAAAGTTTGGGTGTTGTTGCATTTAGCACAGCTCAGATGCAGGCAATTCAAAATGCAATCGAAATCAGGAGAAGAAGAAATCCTGACGTAGAAAATTATTTCAGGAGTCATCCAACTGAGCCATTCTTTGTGAAAAATCTTGAAAATGTTCAAGGAGATGAAAGGGATGTAATTTTCATAAGCATTGGATATGGAAGAACTGAAGATGGTAAAGTGCCAATGAGTTTTGGCCCCCTAAATAACGAAGGTGGCGAACGTCGCTTAAATGTATTGATTACCAGGGCCAAGAGCCGTTGCGAAGTATTTACAAATATTACGGCAAGCGACATGAATTTTGGACCAAATGCCAAATTTGGAATTCGTGCGCTAAAAAGTTTTCTATACTTTGCGCAGCACGGGAAATTTGAAAGCGATAAGGAAGAAATTCCATTTAAGCCCCAACCTTTTGAGGACGTAATTGCACAAAGTCTACAAAACGAAGGGTATACAGTGAGAGAAAAAGTAGGATCTGCGGGATTCTACATTGATTTAGCTGTAGTTGATGCTGACAATCCCGGGAGATATATTCTCGGTATAAGTTGCGATGGAAAATCGTACGAAGTGGCAAAATCAGCTCGTGATCGCGACAGGTTACGAACTATGGTACTCGAAGGAATGGGTTGGAATTTATATAATATATGGAGCACAGATTGGTTCCGTAATCCTGCCGGAGAACTAAAACTTTTAATTGAAGCAATTGAAAAAGCTAAAGTTCAGGCGGAACATAATGACGCAATTGAAGAAGAATTAATGGAAGAGTTAAAGCTACTAATCCGTGAGCAACCTGAAGAACTTGATAATTCCTTACCGAAATATGTAACCGCAATTTTACCGTCTGACGTTGCTTTGCAGGAACTACACACCTACCCCATGGGTAAATTAGGCGCTTGGATACAAGAAGTTGTCAAAGTTGAAAGCCCTATACATTTCGAAGAAATGGCGCGTCGTATTGCAGACGCAAATGGCATTTCAAAGATTGGCAGTCGCATTCGTGCTTCAATCACTAATGCTACTGATTACGCTGTTAAAGAAGGATTTATAATTAAAAAGAATGACTTCCTTTGGAACCCAGAAAACCACTCGCTAATTATTCGGGAGAGAAGTCTACTTCCTGCTAATTCTCGGAAGCTGGCATTTATATCTCCCGAAGAAATGAATTTAGCAATAGCAAAAGTGGTGGAAAATTCAATTGCAATTCAACCTGAAAGCGCTGTAATTTTAATAGCTAAGCTCTTTGGATATTCAAGAGTAACTGAAGACATGAAAATGTATATAATACAATCCATAGATAAGGCTACCAATGATAGGATTGTAATAAAAGATGGTGAATTTCTTAAGGCTGCAACAACTTAAAAAATGAAATTGTGTAATGGTTTAAGAACGAAAATCCAATAACGCGGATTTGAACACGAGCAAAGCGACTGCCGAAGGGCCCGAGGCTGCAAGCCGAAAGGAACACAGCTAATCAGTGCATTTATACAGCTAATAAAAACTACTCCCAAATTGTAATGCTACAAACTCCATAATTGAATAACAAAACTAAAATCATTTAGGTAATATTGGAAATTCATCCAAAATAGGTTGCTTCTATGAGTTGGTACTACCTTCTATTTATTGTTGTCGCCTATGGTGTAGGCATATATCTTCATTATGTTTACAAAGATTATCTTAAGCACAGCCACCATAATGACAGTTGGAAGAACAGAGACAAATGAAAGATGAAGGATGCATCTTTTTATTATAAAAAAACGTATTAATTTGCTTACCTTAGCATACTTAAATTAGTATTAATACCTGCATATAGCAAATAATCTATGGAGGAAAGAAACAACATTAAAGTTTTAGTAGCTTCAACTATTTACGGTTTCGAAGATCAACTCGCTTCAATTTACGCACAGTTGGATAGTTACGGTTACGAAGTATTAAATTCACATATGGGAACGGTTTATGCCGGTGCTGATAAATCAAATCTCGCTAATTGTCTTGCAGCGGTTGAGGAATGTGATGCATTTATAGGTATTATTAGGCCAAACTATGGTTCTGGTGTTATCGGAGAAACCTCCATAACGCATGAAGAAGTCTTAAAAGCCATTTTATTAAAAAAAGCAAGATGGTTCCTAGTAGATTCTAAAGTTATCTTCGCAAGGCAATTATTAAACAAATCGGAATTTGTTGACAGGCACTCGTTAAAACCCATTAAAACAGACAATATAATTGTAAGGCCCAATTCACTTATTGATGTGAGGTGCATTGACATTTACAATCAGGTAACTAAAGATAAAGTGCCTCCTAAAGAACGTATCGGCCATTGGGCACAGGAATATTATGATTTACCCGGGATGCAGCGTTATATCGAGGGTCAATTTAAAGATGCAGATAAAGTACAAAGGACAATTACATATATGAAAAGCTTGTAATTATGAATGAGAACGATTTTATAGAAAGTATACTTCAGGAAAAAGAAGGCGTTCAGCTGTCCTTATTTTCGCATGCTGATATTGAAATAGTCGGACAATCAGTTTGTGCTTTTTTAAATACCAATGGAGGTCGTATAATTGTTGGTGTAGATCATGACAAACAAGTAAGTCCATTAAATAATCTTGAAGAAGCCTACAACGCGCTCAGATATTTTATCTACAATGAAATAACCCCGCAAAGCTTGATAGGGATTAGGAAAGAACAGTATCAGAACGGTACAGTCATCTTAATTGAAGTGATTGAAGGAAACAAGAAACCTTATTCAATCAAGGGCAGGAGTTATGTTCGGATTGGCAATGAAACGGTAACAGCGTCAGACAATGACATGAGTGTTCTAATCAGGACGAATAAAATTGATGATTACACTTGGGAAAAAACACCCGATTTAGAGGCAACGATAGAAGACCTTAATAAAGAGCAAATTTATAATGCAATTGATTTGGCAAATAAAATGGGTCGCGTTGCTAAATTTAGCTCTAACGATCCGGTAGAATTCTTAACACGCTATCAATTATTCAGAAACAGCAAATTAACCAATGCTGCCATTGTTCTTTTTGCCAAGGACCCCACCTATTTTCTGCCACAATGCAGGGTTCGTATAATTGATTTTGGTCTGGGAAAAACAGGTAATCGTTATGAGAATATTGTTCTGATAGAAGAAAATCTATTTAAAACCTACACTGAAATTCAAAATTACTTTAGAAAAAACCTTCCAATCATTAGCGACTTCAGTGAAAAGGATTGGAAAAGAAATGACGATTATAAATATCCACTGGAGGCATTAGATGAAGCGGTCATAAATGCATTAATGCATAGGGATTATTCAGATAGTACAGGAGAAGTGCTTATCGGGATCTATCCCGATAAAATCGAAATAATTAATAGTGGCAAGTTGTTGCTGTCCGACAAGGATTTGAAGAAAACGCATAGCTCCAATCCTCCTAATCCTGTTTTGACGCATATTGTTTTTCTTTGCGGAATAATCGAAAAAGTGGGCAGGGGAACTATTTTGATTAATGAGTCTTTTGATAAACGAAATTTAGAATCTCCTACTTGGGTCAATAAAAATGGTGCGGTAATTTTAACGCTCCATAGTACGCCCAAGAAAATAGAACTGAACAATCGAATGGAAATGTATTTGGACCAAGTGGGTGACGAATTATTCACTAGGGAAGATTACATGAATTACTTTGAAAATCCTTTAAGTGAAAGAACTGCCCGTTTGGATATTCAAAAACTTCAGGAAATTGGATTATTGCAAAAAATCGGGGATGGATCGGTTACACGATACAAAAGAACCTCCAAAGAGTTGCCGGATAATGCCGGATAAGCCATAGCAATCTTCATAAACCTAGTAAAATGTGGCCTTCGTTGTAATTCATCCTTCCTATTCTATTGCCGGATTTTGCCGGATAGTACCGAAGTCAAAAAAAGCAATTTATGGTATTGTATTGCCGGAACTTGCCGGACAAAAACAAACCGATGCCATAAACCTAACATTGTCAATACCTTAACAAAAAAGCAGTACAGCAAGATGTTGCCGGATATTGCCGGATAAGCTCCATTTAATTCAACAATCATATACTAACGACTATCAAAATGGACAATAACGAATTTAATTTATCAAATTTTACCGTAAAAGTATATTTAAAAAAGAATAATCGAATAGCATTCCATTTAGCTACCTACCTAATTTTTAAGTCAGAAATAAATTTTGTCTCAACTGATCTGAAAAAATATGATTGTCATATTATTTTAAAAAATGGGATGAAAATTGAATTCGATAGGAAGTACTATGTGGCAAGCCCGACAAACTATGATAATAGCTTTGACGGAAGAGCAAAAGTGATTGAACTGCACTATACCAAAATAATGGACTACATGCTATTAGAAGATAGCGTTATTGATTTTGAAATGAGTTTTAAATTTAAAGAATACAATTACATCCCCGAAAAAACACATTCAATAAAAAGTTTTGGGATTCTAAAAAAAATGTATGATGAAAGATATTTCGAATAATAGAATTATCAATTATTACACAGTAACTTTGTTTATACACATAATAAAATAAAAAATAGGCTCATGAACACCAATACGATAACGCTAAATAAATCTCTGGAATTTTTTAAAGCATGTAAAGAAGATGAAATAACATTTGAGAATTCACACTGTGGCACTTACACAGATCTTTATTCTAAAATAATAGATGTAGAAATGACATCGCTGCGGGTAAAAGTTAATTCGGCTTATCCAAAACCCGATTGTGTAGATGACAACAATTGCACACATGTATTCATCGAATCAATTCGCAGCATAGTAAGTAAAAACTTGGTCATAGAGGAGCATGAAATAGATGGTAAAATAATTGCATTGGAAGCCTTCATAGATAGAAACCGAACCATATTCACTCCAACAGAACAAAAAAAGCTGGAAGATTTACTGGAGCGCTTCAGAACATTCTACAGTAAAATTTTGCTCGAAAATACCTTGAATGATAAAGACACAAAGATCGATAGAGCAAGGTTTAGTCAGTTATTCCATAACTTGTAAAGAATTGATTTAGTAATTTTTAAACTTCTTTAGAAAATGAACAACGAATTTTACAGGCTAAAAACCGCTGAATTACTAAACGAGATTCTGCAAATAAAAACCTTTATAAAAAACCACAATCCCACAATCGGAGTATTGACAGAAGAAATTTTGAGAAAATTTCTATCAACATACCTTCCAAAAGGCGTGGCAATTGAACAGGGTTTTATTATAGACGAAGAAGGAAACCTATCAAAGCAAATCGATATAATAATCTATGACAACCAGCTGTATTCACCATTATACAGGGTAAATGATATAGTGGTTGTTCCTAATAAATCTGTTATAGCAATTATTGAAGTAAAGACCACGGTTAAGGGCAAGAAAGCTTTTCATGACATAATAAATTACTTCAAATCGGTTTCTAAAATCCTTGATAACAGAACGAAAACCCATCTCTTTATCTACAACGCTGCAACAACTTTCAAACTCAATGAGTATTTCCAAAACTATAAGCACCCGGGTGATTACCAAAAGTTTGATCACGACACTTTTCACTATTTGCCGGATGTAATTACTGGCATACAGGCATCATATCATCTAAGGAAAGATCATGTTGTTTTTGAAAGGGACATGATGGGTTATACTGCTTACAATTATGTAGATAGTACTGATAAGGATATTAGTTCTTTAGAATTGTTTTTCAAAAATATTTATAGCAGTATTTTTAATTATAATATGGAAAAAATTGATAGCAACTTCAAGGTTAGCAGAGATTTTAATATAGTAAATGATTCCAATCTTAAAAGTATATTTGCTATCGAACTTTTTGATATGTAAAATTATATAGGCTCCAAACAGCATAAATAAGAAGCTATTAATCTAATAAATTAAAAATATGTCTGTAACCCCAATTTGGCATCAACGTACTGCTGATATAAATCTCGAAATGCAACCAGATCAATTGATCGATAAATACAGTAAAGGTGGTTTTCATATTTATAAATCATCTTGGGACGACCTCAAGAAAGCAATGGATCCAAACTATGCAAAGCTCTACTCCTCTCCAAAATTATATACAAGGAATCAGGAAAAAGAAAAACTTGACAGGGTTATTGACAACTGGAATTCAGGAGTGCCTTTAATTCCTCCTATGTTGATAGATATCGGTAATAATACGCTGGTTCCGGCAGATGGCAAGCACCGTCTAAAAGTGGCATCACTAGCAGAATCTGACGATATATATTTTATTCTTTTTGATGTTGATTTAGAAAACGTAAATCAATATTTCTGCCCCGAATTGGTTGATTAAAAATCGCTGCTTACATCAGCTTAACTTATTATGATTGTCAATTAATAATTTTTCTTAAAAAATCCATATCTTCATCAATTACAAATATTGACGTTTCATCAAATCAACTTTGCGAAACGTTTAGACAATACTTTTTTTGATAATTACTTGAAAAGCAGGATATGTCTAATGCAAAAAACCTGGATTGGCAAACCTATGAGTCAATCACAAAATACATTTATGAATCTTTAGGACAGCGGTCGGGAGTCAAGATAGTCGGCTACGGTAGTACCTGCAAGAAAAAGGGTAAATCAGGTGTGAGCCATCAAATAGATGTTATAACATCACATACAGACGGTATTCATTCCTATGAAACAGCTATTGAATGCAAGTACTGGAAAGACAAGGTAAATAAAGAGACTGTGATGAAACTTTCAGAGACAATTGAAGATACAGGTATGAGTAAAGGGATCATTGTTTCCAAAAATGGTTTTACACAAGATGGTATTGAGTATGCAAAGTATAGGAACATCGGACTTGTTGAACTTCGCGAATTTGAGAAAAAGGACCTACAGCATAGTGCTCCTGAAATGGAAATTGGGACTATTGACTTGAACTTTAGCATAATTAGAAAGCGTCCAGAAATTTTGAGCATTAATATTGGTGATAACAGGAAAATGGATATCAAACATGAATTCGACTATTTAGACTATACAGTTATACTTCAGAACGAAACACAGCGTCCATTTTATGACTACGTCAATGATTTTCGAAATGAGATAAATAGTCAAAATAAAAAATCGGAGATAATTACAAAAAGTTATAAAATCCCTGGGAGCAAATTAAATAACAGAAGAACAGACGAAACACTACATTTAAATGAAATTATTTTTTCTGGGAACATATCCGAAACTGATCTAAGTCGTAAAGTACAAATTAATCTAGTCGATAAAGTGTGGCTAATTATGAAATCCATTTTTGACGAACGTACATTTACTTTTTCGGAAAACGGTTTAATTATAGAACATAAAAAGCGAGAGTAACTACCATCCAAAGGTGCAAAACGTTATATAAAAAATACTTCTGTAATTAGAAAATGGCAAGTACTGGAAAAAGCTTAAATATCTTTTTCGTATTAGATATAATATAAATTTAAAACCATTTTTAACATGAGCATTAAAGCCTTTATGAATGCCAATTCACCAGCTATAAAAGAGTTGGTAGTCAAAATATCTAAAGATAAATTTGATTCACATGAGTTTATTAAGCTTTTTATGAAAAGATTCGAACCAGAATACATCGGGTTTTTGGCAAAGTATCCAAAGCATTCGCATAGGATTGTAAATTCACAAATAGCGCGAAATCTCTATAGCATGAAAGACCTGAATATTCAAAAAATTGCTAAGGTTAAGAGCGAAAGTGTTTTTGGCAATGAAGTTAAAAATCAGGAATGGCAAGTGGGCTAGTTGACCTCACTCGCAAGTAAAATCAAGAGCTCTTGTTTCATATATGGGGAATCACTAATTTATTTACTATTTATCTTATTAAATTCTTACTTTTGAACTTTACTTTCAAAATTTATATTATAATAATGAGACAATTTAGACTAACAATCTTGGCTGCCTTTATAATGGTTTGTTCCAATGT
Organism: Flavobacterium sp. 102; assembly: GCF_003634615.1. Lineage (NCBI taxonomy): Bacteria > Pseudomonadati > Bacteroidota > Flavobacteriia > Flavobacteriales > Flavobacteriaceae > Flavobacterium > Flavobacterium sp. 102. Next base: position 3,415,886 of record NZ_RBKX01000001.1, read on the forward strand.
TTTTTCGCAATCAACCTGTGTGTTTGATGCAACATATTTCAATAATGACAATGCTGCGCCTTCTTTAAGAATTGGAAAAGGATTTCATATAAATGATATTTATAAGCAGACAAAAAACTGTTTCAAAACAGAAACTATCGCTCTTAATAAATTGACATCGCAACAAGTCGGGGGAAAGAAAACAAGTATTAGGCTTTTTTACACCAAAAACAATAAGGATTTCAATGATTATAAAAGCAGGGGAACCAGCGGTAGTATCAGTTTTCTGAATCTGTTTGTAATGAATGGCAAGAAATTAGATGAATATGCTACTGCAACTATTGAAGAAGAAGAAAGATTGATTTTTACGGCTAATGTCGATTTTGGAATATATTCATTTAACAAGGAACCATTGCTGACTGATGAAGCCAACAATTTAGTAAAGCAAAAGAAAGTAAAAGAATTTGTCAATTTATTTGGCTCACACTACATCAGCGGAATAAGGAAGGAAAGCAGCATAGTGGTCATCTTGACAAAAAACGACATTGAAAAAAATTACGCTTACAACAGTAAAAATAATTTAGGAGTAAAAGGCACAGTTCCCTTTAAGGCCAAAGGGTCATTGGAAATTGAGAATGGTGATTGGGTCAATAACCAATTAAAAAACAGTAGTTACTCTGTATCTGTAGAAATAAATGGACCGGCAATCGAACAGTCAGTTATTCAAAATAAGATCAATGCAATTTTAAATGGCAATACAAATAATAAAGCGGATGCTATCGCTGAAATTATCGGAAGTGCCGTTAAGAATATTGCTGATCCAAACCAAAGCAGCATTACACAATATTATTATGCTCCTTTTTCTTTGTATGGTCTCGAAGGTATAAATTGGGATGCTAAAAAGCAGGGAGAACTCACTAAGTTGAATGAGACATTGGTTAACCTGTATAGAAATAAATCCTTTATAAATAATCTGGTTGACAACTCATCAATCGATGAAATCATTAATGAATACAGGCAGAAGCAAGCTTCTGTTGAAGTGCTGAATTCAGTTCAAAGAAAAAGCCAGGAAACAATTGAAAATTTAAGGGGTTATGGGTCTGAATTGGATGGATTAATGGCTAAGATAGAAGAAAAATATACGGCCTGTTCAGACATCTTTTGTACTGTGAATTCGGATTGTTGCAGTAACAACGAGTTCATTTCAAATATTAATAAACTTAATTTCGACAACAAAATCAAGGAAGAATTGGTGGCTTTTTGGAACGTACTTAATAATGCGAAAAATGAAGTAAATAAACCGGAATGCGAAAAGCGGCAACAAGGAAAGATAGTGATTCAAAATTTATCTTCTAATCCATATGACTTATTTCAAGGAACTAAATTTATTCAGAGCATGCCCGGGAAATCGACTGCAACTTTTTATGTAAATAATGGCAATTATCAATTTAAGGCGGTTCAAAAATCGGGTTATGCCTTATATCCGACAGAAAATATAAGAAATGCTCAAATTTCTGGTGTTTGCCAGGAAGTAGTATTAAAAGTCGGGTTTTAAAATAAAATCAAGTCTACAGTATGGGAACGGCGCAGGATCGAATAGCAAACTATAAGAATTTTGATTCTCAGTTACAAACTGTAGATCTAATCGAGTCCTTTGACCAAACTGAAATTACAATTCATGGGTTTGAAAATTGCAAATCAGAAATAACGAAATCCAATCGAAAGTTTGGGTTAAAAATTGAAGGTGTTTTCTCTACTGCAAAAGTTACTAATCGAATTTCTATTCGTTTAAATGAAAAAGATTATATTCTGAAATCCTCTGATTTTACATCCCATGCTGTTCATGTTAGTATTTTTGAAGGCGTAAGTGCAACACATACTTTTGATGTACAGGGTTTACAAAGTGATGGGTGGAAAAATGAAACACGTTCTAAATTTCGTTGCATTTTCCCAACCGATATTGATCTTTTAGGTTCATTCTGTTTTTTATTCAAAACAACTGTGTATGAAAATGGCACAACTGTATATGCATTCGATTGTATAAGGTTAAAATTGGAAAATAAAACCTACGATGTAGTTCAGGTAAAAAAAAATGGAAAAGGCTATTATATTTTTGACAGTTTGGAAGAGCAATCTTTAGAAGAATTTCAGGAAGTCTGTTACGCCATTCAGCAATCTTTAGGCTTTTTTGTCGGGTATATGCCGGGTGGAGAGAAATACGTTTTCTCAGGTGACGATTTTATATACTCAAATTACACAAGACCGGCATTAAAGTCAATTTTTAATCCTGTGAACAGTAATGCATACTCAAAGTTATATGATAACAAAGATGCTGCTGCCGAATTTCAAGGTAAACTCACTTTGATACCCATGGAAACAGTTGCTAATCTAACTTCACTTATTAAAAAAAATAAGAAGGTATCGGTGACAATCATTTTATTACTTGAAGCGGCAAATGCCCGGTCGTTGTTGATGATACCAAGTATGTTTTCGGTTATTATTGAATCGCTCGCAAAGATAATAGCGACAGAAGAGACGGGCAAAGTGCTTCCCATAAGCAATAAAGAAGTTAGTAAGAGGATTATCAAGAAACTTACGGAAGTAATTGATAACAATAGTGCAGACCTGAGTGAAGAAGGAGCATTAAAAATTAAGAGACGGCTACTGGCAATTAATAATCCTATGGTCAACGAAAAGCTTACTAATAATGAAAGATTGACGCGGCCATTCGAACAGTTGGGAATTAAGCTAACTATAGAAGATATAATAGCTATTGAGCATAGAAATGATTTGTTGCACGGAAATATCCTTTTAGATACCGGTGAAGAATTAACTTCAGAAGAGGAAGATAATTATATGGCTTACATAAGCGGTAAACTTTTTACGCTGATCAGTAAGTTAATCTTAAAATATGCAGGATATGATGGATATGTAATTAATTATGCAAAGCTCTACAATCCTGATTGCAATGAGGACTATTATGACAAGATATAAATAGTAGCTATTTAAATCTTCTATCTAGTTAATCATATAATACACTTTAAACTCTACTCTAAACTCCGAGAACAACGTTCTTCCAAAAACCTTTCAACTTCACGCAGTATATGTTCATTGTCAGATTGCTGTTTCTTGGCAAACCTTTTTCGGTCTAACCGTACTTCACGGCAAAACAGTACAATAAAAATAATAAGTAAAATAACAATCCAGATAAAGGCCATAGTGTGTCAAGTCAGAGATTTCAAAAATAAGAAGTAAAAATTGGCTACGCGATTTTTATAGTATGCCATTCCGGAATTACACACTGCATTTATAAAAAATAAGTTTTGGGAAAAATAATATTTTGTCAAAGTTTAATGAATGAAATTATCCTACGCAATTCGGGAATTACGCACTATGCAATTCGGATTTGACCCGAGCGCAGCGAACTGGCGCAGCATATTAAGAGGAGGACTGCCGGTGGCAGTCAGGTACACGAACTTTAGTTCGTATTTCTCTTTTATACTTTCACCATCCCATTTACTAATTACAATAATACCAAACTGTATTAAATTATTGTATGCGATTCGGGAATAAAGAGTATTCAATTCGGGAATCACATACTCAACCACTTGCAACCAATCCCCCACTCCAATAGATTTGCTTTTGTCAAACCAACCAGCGCAATATGAAATTGCTTTCCCAAAAACTACTATCCGAGCTGCAGTTACGTTTGGATATAATCCATTCCGAAACTACCGAACCGCTTGACTATGCAGAAAAAGGAATAAAGGCATCCATAGCAGTTCTTGAAAAATTGAAAACCAAATTCATATCCCATGTTTTTCAGGATAAAGGGGAAGAAATCGACTTTTTTCGCAACTATAAGCCTCAGCTGGCATCCAAGCTCATTTACTACAATGAGGTATATACCATCACATCCAATAAACCGATTGGTTCCAAAAAAGCAATACGGAATTACTATAAAACCGAATTGGACAAGCTTGAAATCTTCTTTAATGAAAACCTCGAATTTTATCGCTACTACCGCACCGGCAATCAGGCATTGGATAACAAGTACTTTTTACGGGGAAAATACGACGTACGACTAACCTTGGATAGCTTTTACTTTCAGGCCGATCAGCGATTTTCTACTTCTCATGATTATAAAGTGGCACAAATTTTAGCGAACGATGCGATTAAGGTCTTTCTCGAATCGGAAATACTAAAGCTTGTCAGTAACTCCGAAAATCCTTCTTCTCTATATAGACATAATGGTCAATCCTGGACAGGCTCGAAAGTTGCTCTGATAGAATTAATTTACGCACTTCACGCAGAAGGAGTATTTAATAACGGCCAATCAGAATTAAAAGAAGTCGTAAAAAGTTTTGAGTCTGCTTTTGATATTGACTTAGGACAGTTCAATAGGGTTTTCCTAGAAATACGCGCCAGAAAATCAGAAAGGACAAAGTTCCTTAACACATTAAAGGAAAAGTTAATCTTGCGGATGGACGATGCAGATGAAATATAAAAAAGTCCCTCTCGTCAGAGGGACTTTTTTTTTTACTTATTCGAAACAATTCCTGTTACTAGGCCTTCAATAATAGCCTTAGCTTCATTTTCCTCGGCACCTTCTTCCGTTCCAAATACATGCCCTACAAATATGATCCAATATGGATCAGTATTCTTTTTGGGTTTCTTTTTTGCCCTATAGGAACTGTATCTGATTATGGATGTTGTTGTCAGGATAACCCGTCTATCATTAGCTGTGAGTAAATTGCTATTGAGGACAGTCTCTTCATATTTTATAACTGCACTGTACATAGTCAAAGCATCCGTTTCAGAATGATAAAGAGCCACAATAGAAATTAAAAAATTACTAAAACTTACCTTTGCAGCAGCTGATAATCCACTTGTGCCAACAATCGCTGCAATATCTCCATTGCTTCGATCCGCAAGGTACTGAACACGTTCCGTAGATAACGGTAAGTATACTGAGCCATTAATTCCAATAAAGGATGTATTTGCTTTGGCAATTGATTCAACGGCTGCAATAACCGTGTCCACTTCCTTGGTACGACTCGTCCCATCATAATAAGCATCGAAAAGTTCATCATAAATCCGTCCGGCGTTATCATGTGGATTTGCGTTATAGGCTGGTAATATATCACCACCGTCTCTGTTACTTAAAGCGGGGGTATTTTCCTGAGCTATGTTTTCATCGTCAGCACAGGAAGCAAAAAAGGTCATAATTAGTAGGCATGAATATATTTTTTTCATGGTTGTTTAATGTTAAAATGTTACTGATTACTTTTTTCATCAGTTCATTTCGCCCGGGGTAATCTGAACAGTGGGATTGATTTTGCTCATAACAAAACCTTTTGAATTCGCAGCAAATCTACCAAGCCATTTGTCCCACCACAAGCCAACAACTATGGCATTCCGGAATCCGTATATGTGTTATTCCCGAATGACCTACCTTACCTTTTTACCTAAACAACCACTTTTCAAACACTTACACATTCATCAGTATATTCCGAATATTTTTCTTTCGTCGAATAGTACTATTCCAATTATTTTTTTACATTTATTCGCAAATTGTACCACTTTTAATAAGTGATGCGATTGTATATTAATGTCAATATTTGATAATGTTTCAGAAGAAATACGCAATTATTTTTTTCTTAATAGTGAATTGTACTTTGGCGCAGTTGCCTAATAATTCGGCTTTTGACAGTCTTTCTAATAAAAGCTATGAGTATTTGCGTAATGGGTTTGAAACTACCATATACAATAAGGATAAATCAAAAATCTACGTGCAGGTGTGGCTGCAAAAAGCGAAGGCAGAAAAAGATAACTACCATCAATTAGCATTGGCTTACAAAGCATACGTAATCAATGCCGACAAATCCATAAGGCTTTTTTATGCCGACAGCATGATTAGCAATGCCAAAAAAACAAACGATGATGAACTCATTGGCTCATCATATATGGCAAAGGGTATAATCCATTACAATCGTAATGAACATAGTAAGGCGCTCGATAACTATTTAATTGCGGACAGGTATATTGCTCAAACCAATATGACACCACTGAATTACCAGATAAAATACGGAATTGCACAAATTAAGTATTACCTCGGATTTTATGACGAGGCAATTTCTCTCTTCAGGGAATGTGTAGGTTATTTTAAGAACGAAAATGACCGCGCTTATCTTAACTCAATACACTGTCTTGGGTTGTGCTACAATCAAACGGGTAATTACAATTTGGCTACAATCACTAACCAGATAGGAATTAGTGAGGGCAGGTTATTTGAAGATACAGGCATGGAATTCTATTTTAATCACTCAGAGGGCATAAATCAATGTTCAATCGGTAATTATACTGCTGCCATTACAAAACTGAAGTCAGCATTGCCGGAGATTATTGCACTAAACGATGACACAAATGAAACAGTAGCCTATTTTTATATTGGAAAATCGTACTGGTCATTAAAGCGGTATAATGACGCAGTGACATATTTTAAAAAAGTTGACCATATATTTCAGAAGAAAGGATATATACTGCCCAATCTCCGTCGGGGCTATGAATATTTAATAGATTATTATAAACAACACAACGATACTGAATCGCAGCTTTTCTATATCAACCAATTATTAAAAGTGGATAAGGTATTGGCGCAGGATTATAAATACCTTTTAAAGAAAATCGTAAAGGAATATGATACCAAGGAACTTATAAAGGCCAAAAACGCAATCGAGAATACAGTGGTGCTTACCCGAATTTTGGCTTGCATAATCGTTTTGCTTATGGCAGTAATCATTATGTATTTAATTCAAAAAAATAGACGAAACAAAAAGCTATTTGAAGAATTAATGAATCGGGACACTGGAAATCATATGCATCCATCTGATACTATTTTTGAAGGGCTTGAAAGTTACCCGAGCGCAAGCGAACTGGCGAAGCAAATTCCGGAGATTCCGGAAACGGAAAGCAATGACAAACAGCCTACTCGTGATATCACCCCCGCTATTGAAGCCGCTATTGTCAAAAATTTAGAGAAGTTTGAGCTCAACAAGAAGTATCTGGAAAAAGATATGACAGTCACAAAAATGGCAACAATTCTACACACCAACTCAAAATATGTAACAAAGGTGATCGCAAAGCATCGCGGCAAAGGAACTATAGAATACATCACCGAATTAAAATTAGATTACATCATCGAAATGCTCAAAACCGACAGTCGCTACAGGAATTACACCAACAAAGCACTTGGCGATGAAGCCGGGTTTCGTACCACTCAAAATTTCACCCGCGCTTTCAAATCCCACACCGGAATTACGCCAACCTACTTCAGTTACAAATTAAAGAAGTCAATAAATACGGGAGATTCACAATAATTTATAGTTTTTTCTTTCACAACTTGTGAACGACTTGTGAAATAAAAATTTCCAAATCACACAATTTTGTGCCATAACAATGTAAAACATAAATTATGGCAGTTGAAATTCTTACCAAGGAAGACCTAAACGATTTCCGCACATTACTTTTAAATGACATTAGAGAAATTCTCCAAGGCAAAACCGAACAGACCAAACAATGGTTAAAATCAAAAGAGGTACGCAAACTACTCAATATCTCTCCGGGAACATTACAAACTTTGCGCATTAACAAAACCTTGTCATACACTAAAATTGGAGGCATTATCTACTATGCACAAAAGGATATCGAAAAATTACTCGATGAGAATAAAGTAAGCTCCGAAAGAACCTTGTTCAACTCAAAGTAATTCTAAATCATGAATTACATTAAACACCTTACCGGTTTTTTTGATAAAGTAGCCAATGATAGAATGTTGAATCCAACACATGTAAGTCTATACATGTCATTGTTTCAATTCTGGAATTACAACCGGTTTAGAAACCCGATTAGCATTTCCCGTGATGAAGTAATGAGAATTAGCAAGATTAGTTCAAAAGCAACTTATCACAAATGCCTTAAAGCATTGCATTCACAAGGTTATATCAAATACGAGCCCTCATACAATCCCTTCAAGGGCAGCCATGTTTTTTTATTCAATTTTTCCGATGATTTAAAGCCATTACCAAAAAGTGCCAGTTCAAATTTTAAACCTGTCGATGAACAAGTTCTAAACAAGTTACAGACAAGCAATGCAACAAGTACTGAACAAGTTGATGAACAAGTCGTAGTACCTTATATAAACAATACAAACAAAATAAACGATTTAAACAATTCAAACAGTGTAAACTTGGGCGAGCAAGCAAAAAAAATTGAAGAAGAACAATTTGTTTTTAAAAATGAGACGAACAATCCAAAAGAAAAAAGTTCCGCAAAAAAAGAAAAGACATTTGAGATTAAGAGGAGGACTGCCAGTGGCAGTCAGGTAGATTTAGAACCGCCGAATCTTGAAGAAGTACTCGAATATTTTGGTCATCAACATTTTCCCGAAACCGAAGCCAATAAGTTTTTTAATTATTTCAAAAGCATTGGTTGGCTTGTTGGCGGCAAAACACCAATGGCCGACTGGCAGGCCGCTGCCAATAACTGGATGTTAAACGCTCCAAAATTCATCACCAATGAACGAACAGACAGGACAAAACAACTCGACACCTCAGCAGGAAAAGACTATTCCGAGCCTTTGTAAAACATCAGTTGTCAGAAGGGTTTTGCAGAGCAAAGCGGAGCAAAAAGAAAATAAACACTTCCTTTTAGTAAGGGCCTATTTTCTTTTCCGTACGATTTTCCAATCACGGCTGCGTTGGCGGATGGAAGGCGACCCACGAGTTGAGCCTTTATGGCGAACGGCTTGGGTCGCTGCGGGAGTAGCTGGGATTGTGGAAATCAAGGAAAAGAAAATCGAGCCTTGACCTTTTGTTTCTTTTGGGTCAAGCCAAAAGAAAAGAGATTAAAAAATGTTTTACCAAGATTAACCATATGGACGAAATAAAAAACCATTACAACTATCAAGAAGTGATAACTTGGATTGAGAAGAAAGGCGTTGAACTTTATGGCAGCCATTTCTATATCCCAGAAAGCGACCATTCCGTTATTTACCGTCTAATTGCCTATTTCCTGAAGGACGAACAAACATGCTTCCGCTACAATTTAGATTTGAATAAAGGAATCATACTTTCCGGTCCGGTCGGTTGTGGTAAAACTTCATTGATCAGCATCATGAAATACTTAACTTTGGTGCCTCATAAATTTTCGGTTAAGGCTTGCCGGGATGTAAGCTTTGAATTCATTAAGGATGGTTACGAAGTAATTCACCGTTATGCTAATGGTAAGCTTTATATATCTGAACCAAAAATTTACTGCTTCGATGACCTAGGGGTAGAAAATAATCTAAAATATTACGGGAATGAATGCAATGTAATGGCTGAAGTCTTTTTAAGCCGTTACGACATATTTATCGCAAAAAGAATTCCAACACACATTACGACAAATCTTTCGGCCTCCGAAATCGAACAGCATTACGGTATTAGGGTTAGAAGTCGTCTTCGCGAGATGATGAACCTGATTGCCTACGACAAAAACACAAAAGACAAACGCTAATTAAATATTAAAGCAATGAAAAACAAGACAACCCACTTTTGGACATGGTTCCTCAAACACAAGAACAAATTAAAGAACCTTATGAATTTAAGCAATAAAGAACAAAAGCACTATTTATTTTGGCTGGATTGGCACTTACAATTCTATTTCCCTGGACTCGAATATATAATTGTATTTCCTAAAGTGAAGAAAAAAAAGACGCAGCTGATAATATCCGCAAGTGGACAACAGGAACTTTTCAATATGGTTATTGAATTAGAAAAAACCGCTCCCAGATTATGGGATTGGAAATTTACCGCACTAATTCAGCCGCGACAGGATATTGATGATATGGAAGCCGGAATAGATGAACCATACATTTTTAATGACATAACTCTAAAAACAAGTGAGCTCAAATTCATCCCGTTTGAATATGACGGGGAGAAAAAAATAGATATGATCGTTTACCTAAAGAATTTTACCATCTATTCACACAATAAAAATTTGCCCGTTCTTATAAATATTATGTTGCAGGATTTACTCGGCGAAAAATTAATGGCTGAAAATATCAATTTTGTCCAGTTAGCACAAATGCCGGAACAGGAAAATGACGAATTAATTTACCTATACGATTTGCAATATTATCTTGACGAAATAAATGCTAAAAGAATAAGTAAACAATAGGTTTTTGAATAATTGTTAAAAGACTATATCGCTTTAACAAATTTTTAATTTAATTTTGATTACATTTGGTTATATTTGTGCTGATAATTTTTCAAATGAGAAGATACCACTTTATATTTTTAGTTTTATTAGGCATATTCCTTATGCCTAATGATGCTATTGCTTGTGGTAGTGGTAGCGAAAAGCACTCTTGTAAAAAAGAAGCATCATCAAACAAAACAGAAAAAAAGAGTTGTTGTAGCAAAGACGATAATTCTAAAAAAAATGATAATAAAGGTTGTGGAGGAAAATGTGGACATTCAGAATGTGGTTGTTCTTCAACTTGTCCTACAGCGCCTCTAAATCTATTCTCTGAGATTATTTTTCAAAACAGCACATTTAACTTTTTTTCAAACGAGAAAGTTAAATTTTCATATTCCTCTCCATCAATTTCTGATGGCTTTTATTCCATTTGGCTAATACCTAAAATAAGCTAGATTCCTTTTTTGACAGCCATAAGTGTGTCAAATTCATAGCGTTTTGCTATTCAATTTACAACAGTTTTAGAATGTCTTTTGCTACACCATTATTTGGGTTGCAATACCATTTCTTTAACAACTGTTATTTATTCAAATTTATTTTATCAATCAATCAAGGTAAACCACTTTGATTACTTAAACATTATTTAAAAATGAAAAGTTCATTTATAAAAATAATGGTAGCAGCTGTAATGTTGCTATCAACTTCTATCAACGCACAAATAAAAAATGCAAAAACCGAAACAGTTAAAGTCTATGGAAACTGTGGAATGTGCAAAACTACCATCGAAAAAACAGGAAGTATTAAAAAAATTGCCAAAGTAGATTGGAACCAAGAAACCCAAATGGCAACATTAACTTATGATACAAGTGTAACAAATCAAGACGAAATACTAAAAAGAATTGCATTGGTCGGTTACGATAGTGATAAATTCCTTGCTCCTGATGATGTGTATAATAACCTACACGGTTGTTGTCAATACGACAGAGTGGCAAAAGTACCTGTAAAAGAAGACAACAAAACTACTGCTAGTAGCGAAGACCATTCTAATCACAACCATTCTGAAATGATCACAACCGAGGTTCAAAAGGATAATCAATTGAAAGTAATTTTCGATAATTACTTCTTGTTAAAAGATGCTCTTATTAGTTCTGATGGAACTAAAACAGCATTGGCTTCAAAAGAACTTTTGACAGCAATCAATACTGTAAAAATGGACAAGATTGAAATGGACGCTCACATGGTGTGGATGAAAGTTGTAGATCAGCTAAAAGAAGATGCAGAGCATATCTCAGATACTAAAGACATAAAGCACCAACGCGATCACTTTACCTCTTTATCCAAAGACATGTACACACTAATCAAAGCTGTAAAATATGAAACGCCGGTATATTTTCAATTCTGTCCAATGTACAACGATGGTAAAGGTGCCAATTGGTTGAGCAAAGAAAATGCAGTTAAAAATCCATATTATGGATCAATGATGTTAAGCTGTGGAAAAACAGTAGAGACGATTAAATAATCTAAAAAAAATTAAATATGAAAAATTTATCAATGATAGCTTCATTAGTTGGAGCAATATTTTTAACATCTTGTAATAACAACGATGACAATATGGATACGGTAAATGTCGATTACCCTGCGGCATATATTGTAAACGGTGAAGATGCCACAGTTTCAGTAGTCAAGTTAAGTACTAATGAAGTAACTGAGACAATAGAATTAATGGGAACAGGTTCGGATATGATTATGTGGCCACACCATATCTCATCACATCAAAATCATTTAGCAATTGGAGTACCTGGTATGGACTTAAGCGCTGGGCATTCAGGATTAATGACCGCAGGAATGACAGGAAAACTATTGGTTATCGATGCTATGAATGGTTCAATTATAAAAAACATCAATCTTCCTTTAATGAACCACAATTCAATCTATTCTCCTAACGGAAATGAAATTTGGGTACCTCAAATGGATGAAATGAATAGCAAAGTTCTGGTATATGATGCTACTACGAATGCGTTATTAAATACAATTAATGTTGGAATGATGGCAGCTGAATTAACATTCTCTTCCGATGGTACCAAAGCTTATGTCGCAAATGGTGATGATGATAGTATTACAGTTATTGACGCCAGCACAAAAGCTATAATCACAACTATTACTGTTGGTGACAATCCAGTAGGTGCTTGGACAGGAAGTAATAATAAAATGTATGTAGACAATGAAGATGGACAAACTATTTCTGTTATTGACGTAGCTACAAACTCAGTAGATGAAACAATTACTTTAGGTTTCATGCCGGGAATAGCATCATATAATGGTCCTAAAAATGAACTATGGGTTTCTGACCCAATGAATGGAAAAGTACATTATTGGACTTGGGATGCAGGAATGAATATGTGGATGCATGGAAGTTCACTTAACACAGGTGCTGGTGCTCACGCAATTGCTTTCACAACAGACGGTAACACTGCCTATGTGACAAATCAAACGGCAAATACAGTTTCAGTTGTCAATACTACTAACCATACGGTGACCAAAACAATTAACGTGGGAAATAAACCAAATGGTATTGTTATAAAAATGTAAAACTTTATAAAACTAAGTCTGATGGTAGCATTGGACTTAGTCTTACAACAAAAAGTAATACTAAATCGATGTAAATGAAAATATTTTTTTATATGACAGTACTCATATTGTACTCATTTTCAATAAAAGCCCAAATTAAGGTTGGTGATACAATACCATCACTTATACTAAAAAGTAGTAGCAACAGTGATGTAAACACCTCATCATTCAAAGGCAAATATGTACTTATCGATTTTTGGGCATCTTGGTGCGCGCCTTGTAGATTAGGCAATAAGAAGTTAGTAAAACTCCATAATGACATAGATACAGCCAAAATTGAAATAATAGGAATATCAATCGATACAGACACAAGTAAATGGCTTAAAGCTATTGAAAAAGATAAAATTAAGTTCACTCAATTGATAGACTCAAAAGGTTTTGATGCTAATACTGCAATAGTTTTTGGAGTAGATGAATTACCATCAAAATACTTGTTTAATCCTGAAGGTATACTAATTGCAAAAAATCCAACAGAAGAAGAAATAGTAAAATTAATAAAATAGTAAAATGAAGAAAATTAATAAAACATATCTAATAGTAGCATCAATTGTTTTGATGTTCTCAATAAAAGGTAATGCCCAAATCGTAAAAGCCGAAATTAGGGCCACTGGTTTAACTTGTTCTATGTGCTCAAATGCTATAAACAAACAGCTAAAAACATTACCTGAAGTAGTTAATGTTGAAACTGACTTAAATACCAATACGTTTACAGTAACGTTAACAGAAGGAAATAATTTAAGCCCAAAAGTTTTTAAGGAGAAAGTGGAAAAAGCTGGCTTTTTTATAGGCACATTAGTGATAACAGCAAAACCTGAAACCATAACTAAAAGTCCTTATATTTTGGTTAATGACATAGCAACAAACGGAACGGAAATACAATTTCAAGTAGTTGACAAAGGCTATGTAACTGAAAAGGAGTTCAAAAAATTATCCAAATCATATAAGAATGTCGAAACGTATGCTGCAATCAATGAAGATGATTTCCACATTAAAATTCTAAATTAATGAGAAAGATAATTTTATTTTTTATTGCTGTAAGTTGTCAAGATGTTTTTAGCCAAGAGTTATTTGTAGTAACGGATCCGGCCAGTAATGTTCCTGCAAATTCGTTAGCAGTCAATGTAATGCAGTCTCTTTTTAAAGAGGAAATGAAATCAGGCTACAATTACCATTTTATGCCCGAAGTGACTTATGGTCTAAACAAAAACATAATGTTTCGAGCTTCTGCTTTTATAAGTAATAGAAGCAATCAACTAGTTACCGAAGGAGGTAGTTTTTATACTAAGTATCGTTTCTATTCATCAGATGATCTGAACAGTCATTTCAGAATGGCTGCATTTGGAAGATATAGTTTCAACAACGCTGACATTCACCAAGAGCAAATAGAAATATTAGGACACAACACAGGTTTCGAAGGAGGATTTGTAGCCACTAAGTTGATTAAAAAACTGGCAATTAGTTCGTCCATAAGCTTTGAGAAAGCCTTTGACAACAAGCCTGATTATCCGTTTCCTGATAATATGGGCGACAATGCTACAAATTATACCTTATCATTCGGTAAACTAATGTATCCAAAAAAATACACCAGTTACAAGCAGACAAACATCAACCTTATGGTTGAATTTGTCGGGCAAACCATTAATGAAAATGGTAAGTCGTATCTAGACGTTGTTCCTGCAATACAATTCATTTTCAACAGTCAGGCACGATTGGACTTTGCTTACCGACAAGAGCTTTTGAGTTCAATGGTACGCTCTGCTCCAAATGGTTTTTACTTCAATTTATATTATACTTTTTTCAATTTAAAAAAATAAAACCAAGATGAGTAAAACAAAATTTATCCCTGCATTAGGTTATGATTTTTTAAGCGATTACTATGATTTAGCTATAAAAGTAACAATGCCTGAAAAAAAGTTCAGAAACAGATTAATTGATTTTGTAGACCCAAAAGAGAATGAAAAAATAGTAGAGTTTGGTTTCGGAACGGCCCAAAACATTATCATACTCAAACAACGTTTTCCTAATTGTAATGTACTAGGAGTTGACATCGACCCAAAGATTAAGTCAATAGCTGAATATAAATTAAATAAGGCAGGAATTCAAGTACCGCTTTTTTTGTATGATGGAAATAAGTTACCATTTGAAGATGATTCATTTGACAAGGTTTATAGTTCTCTTGTTTTTCATCAGTTAGACATGATTACAAAGTTGAAATGTTTATTAGAGATTAATAGGATATTAAAACCAAATGGAGAAGTAATCATTGGAGATTGGGGTAAAGCAAAAACAAAATGGATGAGACTATCCTTTTACTTAGTTCAATTATTAGATGGTTTCAAAACTACCACTGATAACGTGAACGGATTAATGACAAAATACATTACTGATGCAGGATTTAAAAATGTTGAAGAAATAAGCTATATCAATACCTCAATAGGAACTTATTCATATTACAAAGCTTACAAAAATTAAATTTCAATCTATTTATTTATAAATAACTCTAAAGCATAGAACAATGAATAAAATGGTAAAAAAAAGTAATCCAATACTAATTGCAATACTAATTGCGATTATCCCAACAATAAATCTATTTGCACAAAAGGGATATAATTCAAATGGTCCACATAATGGAATCATCAAAAAAGTCAAAAACTATTATATAGAAACTTTAATAAGAGATAACAAAGTGTATTTTTTCTTTCTAGATGAAAAATTGAAGCCTATAAACAATTCTGAAATAACAGGAACAGCTACACTACTATTTGCCGATGGAAAATCAAAAAAAGTAGAACTGACAAATGTAGATACTGATGCTTTCACCGTAAATGAAATAAATGCATATGCTTACACTGACATTTATTTAACTTTTAAAATCAAAGGAAAATCAATCTCAACTGTATTTTCTAAAGAAACAAAGCTTGAAGTTTTACCTAAAGAAATAATTAAACATTACCACGAACAAGGCACAGAACACAGTTACAAATAAAAAATATTTAACATTAACTTAAAATTTTAAAATCATGAAAGCACTCATTTTAACAGCTATTTTAGCAGTCTCTTTATTAGTTTCTTGTAATACTAAAACAAAAGAAACAGAAAACAACACTACAGAAGCTTCAGCCAATTCAAGCGAGTTATTTGCCTGTCCAATGCACCCGGAAGTAACAGGAAAAAAAGGAGAAAAATGCTCCAAATGTGGTATGGAATTAACAGAACCGGTTACATCAAAAAAGATGGAAGATGTAAAATCAACCGAAACAAAAACCGATGTCACTACAGTAACTCAAGCAGACTATACAACAGATATTATTATTAGCTATATAAATCTTAAAAACAGATTAGTAAATGATGACAGTAAAGGTGCAGCAGATAAAGGAAAAGTACTATTAGCATCATTTGAAAGATTTGATACAAAAACATTAGATGCAAAACAAAAAAAGGAATATTTAGACATTGCTGATGATGCAAAAGAGCACGCAGAACATATAGGTGACAACGCCGGGAAAATAGACCATCAAAGAGAACATTTTGCCACACTTAGTAAAGACATCAACGATTTAATTAAAATGTTTGGAACCAAACAAAAATTATATCAAGACCATTGCCCAATGTATAATGATGGTAAAGGCGCTATTTGGATTAGCGAAACCAAAGAAATAAAAAATCCTTTCTATGGCTCACAGATGCTTACTTGTGGTAGTTTGAAAAAAACATTATAAAACATGAAAAGGAAATTAAAAAAAGTAGGAATAGCACTTTTTTTGGTATTGATAGCAATACAATTCTATCAGCCTGCCCTAAATCAAAATCCGAGGCAGGATTATACAAATGATTTTCTTATCACAACTAATGCCCCAAATAATATTTCAAAGTTAATCCAGGCATCCTGCTATGATTGCCACAGTAACAACACCAATTATCCTTGGTACTCTTACATTCAACCCGCTCGTTTTTTTATGGAAAGTCATATTGCAACAGGAAAAGAAAATTTAAATTTTAATGAATGGGGAAATTATAGTAGCCGAAAGCAAAATAATAAATTAGAAAGAATTGCAAAACAAATCGAATCAAACGAAATGCCTTTGAGTTCTTATACTTTAATCCATAAAAAAGCAATCCTTACAGCCTCCCAAAAAAAAGAAGTATTGGATTGGATAAATAAAACAAAAGATAGTATTTCATTACAAAATTAAAAATAATGGTAGAAAAATTAATAACATTCTCGCTACGAAATCGAGCAATTGTCTTGCTGGTTTCAGCTTGCTTATTTGCTTGGGGTGTTTACAGCGTTCAACAAAACCCCATTGACGCCATTCCTGATTTATCCGAAAATCAAGTGATTGTTTTTACGGAGTGGATGGGAAGAAGTCCACAGGTTATAGAAGCGCAGGTTACTTATCCGCTGGTTTCCAATTTACAAGGCATTCCAAAAGTCAAAAATATTCGGGGTGCTTCGATGTTTGGGATGAGCTTTGTCTACATCATTTTTGAAGATGATGTCGATATATATTGGGCAAGAACTCGGGTTCTAGAAAGATTAAATTATGCACAACGATTATTACCACAAAATGTAGTACCAACCTTGGGTCCTGATGGCACAGGTGTGGGTCACGTTTTTTGGTATCATTTAAATGCGAAAGGTATGGACTTGGGAGAACAAAGAGCCTTGCAAGATTGGTACGTGAAATTTGCCTTGCAAACCGTTCCGGGAGTTGCCGAAGTGGCTTCCTTTGGTGGATTTGAAAAGCAATATCAATTAGTTTTAGATCCATTGAAAATGCAATACTACAACGTCAGTATGATGGAAGTAATGAATGCTGTCAAAACAAATAATAATGACGTTGGAGGAAGAAAATTTGAAATGAGCAATATGTCCTATATCGTTAGAGGCTTGGGCTACATCAAAAACATAAAAGATGTAGAAGACATTGCTATTAAAAACTATAATTCCGTTCCGGTAAAAGTTAAAGATATTGGTTCAATACAAATGGGTGGCGATTTGAGACTAGGTATTTTTGATGAAAATGGCAATGGTGAAGTTGTTGGCGGAATTGTGGTAATGCGTTATGGTGAAAATGCTGACAAAGTAATCACGGCAGTAAAAGAGAAAATGAAAGAAGTCGAAAAAGGATTACCTGAAGGTGTTACTTTTAAAACGTCTTATGACCGAAGTGAATTAATAGAAAAAGCAATCGCATCTGTTAAAGGCACTTTAATAGAAGAAATGATTGTCGTTTCAATTGTTGTACTACTTTTTCTTTTTCATTGGCGAAGCGCTTTAATTATACTCATTCAATTACCAATATCTGTGGCTATTGGCTTTATTTTACTCGAAGCATTTGGTATTTCTTCAAACATTATGTCACTAACGGGGATTGCTCTGGCAATTGGTGTTGTCGTTGATGATGGTATCGTAATGGTAGAGAATGCATACAGGACAATTTCGGAGAAACAGGAAGAAATGGACAATAATCAGTAATTGGAAATAAGATGAAAAATAAAATTAAAAATATATTCAAAAAAGAAAACGATCCGTTGTCTTCTGAAGATAAGTTGAAGCTTATAGAAAGCTCTTCCAAATTAGTAGGCCCAGGTGTTTTCTACTCAACAATAATTGTAATTACATCCTTTTTGCCTGTATTTCTTCTCACGGGGATGGAAGGCAAGTTATTTGGGCCACTAGCTTGGACAAAATCGTTTATACTGATAGTTGATGCTTTTTTAGCCATTACACTTACACCTGTGCTAATTAGTTTTTTACTAAAAGGAAAACTTCGCCCAGAAGACAAGAACCCAATTAATAAAAAATTGGAAAGCATTTACACCCCCATTTTAATTTTTTGTTTAAAATGGAGAAAAACAGTATTGGGCATCAACATCATTGCCTTGCTGATTGGCGTATTAATGTTTACTCGTTTAGGTTCAGAATTTATGCCTCCTTTAGATGAAGGATCCGTACTGTTTATGCCAGTAACCTTGCCCGATGTATCCAACTCCGAAGTAAAGAGAATTCTTCAAGTTCAAGACAAATTGATAAAATCAATTCCCGAAGTGGCTCACGTGTTGGGAAAAGCAGGCAGGGCAAATACGGCAACCGATAACAGTCCAATAAGTATGGTTGAAACCATTATTTTGCTAAAACCTCAAGCAGAATGGCGAGAAGACAAAACCAAGAATGATATTATCACGGAAATAAACAACAAACTGCAAATCCCTGGTGTGACCAATGGTTTTACGCAACCCATCATCAACCGTATCAATATGCTTTCAACTGGTATCAGAACTGATGTAGGAATCAAAATCTACGGAGCAAGTTTAGACACCATCAATGTTTTGGCTCAAAAAATTAAAAAGACATTGGAAGGAACTTCTGGAGTTAAAGATTTGTATGCGGAACCCATAACAGGAGGAAAATATATTGACATTGAAGCAAAAAGAGAGGTTATTGGCAGATATGGATTGACCATAGACGATATAAATAACGTAGTTGAAGCTTCAATTGGAGGTATGAAACTAACCACGACTATCGAGGGAAGACAGCGTTTTTCTGTAAATGCCCGTTATGCACAAGAATACCGTAACAGCATTGAAGCCTTAAAAAAACTACAGGTGCAAACAATGGATTTTGGTCCAATACCATTAGAAACTGTAGCTAATGTAAAAATAAGTGACGGTCCTCCAATGATAAATAGCGAAAATGCAATGCTTCGTGGCACTGTATTGTTCAACGTTCGGGAACGTGATTTAGGAAGTACTGTAAAAGAAGCGCAGAAGAAACTCAATGCAATGATGACTAAAATGCCAAAAGGATATTATGTGGAATGGAGCGGACAATGGGAAAATCAAATCCGTGCCAATAAAACTTTAAGTTTAATATTACCCATTGTTGTGGTCATAATATTTCTAGTTTTATATTTTACGTATCATTCAATGAAAGAGGCGTTAATCACAATGATTACAGTACCCTTTGCTCTAATTGGAGGGATTTTTATGGTTTATTTTTATGGAATTAATTTATCCGTTGCTGTTGCCGTTGGCTTTATTGCACTGTTTGGAATGGCAATCGAAACGGCAATGTTAATGACCATCTATTTGAATGAAGCAATGAATAAAATGGTAGAAAAGTACGGAAACACGAAGGAAACCATAACCGAAGAAATATTGAAACAATATATTATTGATGGTTCAGCCAAAAGGTTAAGACCAAAATTGATGACTGTTTCAGTTTCATTATTTGGACTAATCCCCATTCTTTGGGCAACAGGAACAGGATCAGATATAATGCTTCCCATCACTGTCCCACTAATTGGAGGCACCATTACCTCCACGATTTATGTATTATTAGTAACACCGATTGTTTTTGAGATGGTAAAACTTCGAGAATTAAGAACAAAAGGTAAAATAGAACTTATAGATGTTAAAGAATAAATTTTATATAGCCATAAGTTGTTTGATTTTAAGCGCTAGCAATTTAGCAGCCCAAACACTTTCCTTGGATAATGTATTGAATACCATCAAAACAAATAATCCACAATTGAAAATGTATGATGCCGAAATTCAAAGTATGGATGCGGCGGCAAAAGGAGCCAAAAGCTGGATGCCTCCTCAAGTGGAAACAGGTTTTTTTATGACGCCCTACAATACCAAAATGTGGAAAGCAAATGAAATGAACCCTGGTATGGGAAACTATATGTTGGGTGTTACGCAAATGATACCCAATGCATCCAAGTTAAAAGCTGATTTTAATCTTATGAATGCAATGTCATCTGTTGAAAAAGAAAACAAAAACTATACAGTTAATCAATTGAAAGCATTGGCAAAAACAAATTATTATCAATGGTTGGTTTTAAATAAAAAAATAAAAATAGCCGATGATAATTTGTTGCTTTTAGATTATATGATTAAAAGTATGGAAATACGCTACCAGTATAATATGGATAAATTGCCTACTTATTACAAAGCAAAATCGCAATACAGCGCATTAGAAAGTATGATTCTAATGTTGCAAAATGACATTTCCTTAAAGCGAATTATGCTAAACACCTTGATGGCAAGAGATAAAAACACCAAATTTGAAATTGATGAAACTTACGAAATAAAAGATTTTAATTTGGCCATATCAGATACAACTTCTCTTTCTAAAAACCGAAGCGATGTGAAAGCCATCGAAAAAACGATGGAAATAAATCAGCTCAAAATTGTAGCCGAAAAAACAAAGTTATTGCCCGAGTTTGGTATAAAATACGATCATATGTTTGCTTTTGGAGAACAACCCCAACAATTTTCCTTGATGGGAATGATTACCATTCCAATGCCTTGGTCAACTAAAATGAATAAAGCCAATATCGACAGTTTTCAAATTAAAAATGAAAGTTTGAACTGGCAAAAGCAAATGATTTTGAATGAAGCCACAGGAATGATTTCGGGTATGAACAATGAATTGACCGCTTTAAAAAAGCAATACGAGGTTGCACAAAAAAGCATCATTCCTGCCTTGAAAAAAAATTATGAAACTGCAATTTTGGCTTGGCAAAATAATACTGGTGATTTATTTGCCACTCTCGATGCTTGGGAAGCATTAAATATGGCTCAAATTGATGCTTTAGATAAATTGCAAAGTATATTGGCAGCACAAGTAGAAATTGAAAAACAATTAGAAACCAAATAATTATGAACAAGTATATAAAGTATGGTTTAGCTCTTGTTGTAATTTCCATTATCGGAATTGCAATCTATTTCTTTGCCAAAAAATCAGATAATCATTCGGAAATGGGACATCAAAACGAGGTTTACACTTGTTCAATGCACCCGGAAATCATTAGAGATAAACCCGGAAATTGTCCCATTTGCGGAATGACTTTGGTAAAAAAAGTAACAGAGAATAATTCCGTTGACGACAATTCAATCGACAATCTTATAAAACCTACCGACAATTTTATAGTAGGTAATTATCAAACAACAACGGCAATAGACACTGCTTTGAGCAGTGAAATAAATTTACCGGGAATTGTGGAGTATGATCCCAATTCATCGGTAAATATTGCAGCTCGAATGAGCGGTCGAATCGAAAAAATGTATGTCAATTATAAATATCAAAAAGTAAATAAAGGACAAAAACTATTTGATTTATACAGCCCAGAATTACTGACGGAACAACAAAACTTCATTTATATGATTACTAATGATGCTGAAAATCCTTCGATTATTAATGCCTCCAGACAAAAATTGTTGCTTTATGGAATGACTGAAAATCAAATAAATGCGCTGTCTAATTCCAAAAAAGTTAACCCGTTAATAACCATTTATAGTCCAGCTTCTGGTATTATTGAAGGAACAGCAACGATGGATAATACAACTAATCCTGTGATGCAAAGTGCGAGTAACAACACTGAAGTTTTGAATGTTAAAGAAGGGAGTTATATAAAAAAGGGAGAAATCATTTTTAAACTATTAAATACGGATAAAGTATGGGGAATATTTAATGTTATCCAAGGATACAATAGTCTTGTCAAAGCCAATCAATCCATCAGAATTACTTCCGAACTAGACAAAAACGAACTCATAGATGCAAAAATCAATTTTGTCGAAACACAATTAAATCCAGCCGATAAAACCAACAGAATTCGAGTTTATTTAAATAATAATAAATTCAAATTACCAATTGGGTTAAGATTGCAAGGAGTTGTGAAAACAAATTCAGTAAATGGGATTTGGATTCAAAAACAGTCAATGGTAAGCATTGGAAACAAGAAAATAGTTTTCTTAAAAATGGACAATGGCTTTAAGGCATCCACTATAAAGACAGGAATTGAAATAGATGATTTTATCCAAATTATGGAAGGTATTTCAGTAAAAGACACCATTGCCAAAAACGCACAATATTTAATTGACAGCGAAAGCTTTATTAAAACCGAATAATAATGAAGACAATAAAAAAAATAAGTGTACTATCAATACTATTTATGGTAATGGTGGCTTGTAATACTAAAGACAAAGAAGACCATAGCAAAAACAATAAGAGTGCAGCAACAACATTTTACACTTGTTCT
This sequence comes from Flavobacterium sp. 102, assembly GCF_003634615.1. Taxonomy (NCBI): domain Bacteria; kingdom Pseudomonadati; phylum Bacteroidota; class Flavobacteriia; order Flavobacteriales; family Flavobacteriaceae; genus Flavobacterium; species Flavobacterium sp. 102. The sequence goes on from NZ_RBKX01000001.1 coordinate 3,438,781, forward strand.
ATGGATCCACAAGTTAAGGAAGACAAACCCGGAAAATGCCCCATTTGCCATATGGAGTTAACCCCAATAAAACAAGATGACACAGAGGCTAATGAAATAAGTTTGAGTAAACAGCAAATACAATTGGGAAATATCACTACACAAACTATTTCAGAAACTCAAAGCAGTTTAGAGCAAAATTATACAGGAGTCTTGTCCATTAATCAAGAAAAAATAAAAACCATTTCTGCAAGAGCAATGGGACGAATTGAAAAGTTGTATTTCAAAACCGTTGGTGATTATGTTTCTAAAAACCAAGCCGTATATCAATTGTATAGTGAAGATATTGCCATTGCCAAACAGGATTATTTTACGGCATACAAACAACTGGCAATGCCTGGCGATTTTGGAAAAAATGCCCGAAATATGCTCAATGCAGCAAAACAAAAACTGTTGTTCTTTGGTTTAACCAATGCCCAGATTGAAAGTATAAAAACCAGTAAGGAAGTTTCTCCTTATACCATTTTTTATAGCACTGCCAGTGGAACAATATCGGAAATAAGTACCACAGAAGGCAGTTATGCAATGGAAGGTTCCCCCATCATTAAATTGGCGGATTTAAACAGTCTTTGGTTAGAAACACAGGTAAACGTAAACTATGCCAAGAATCTAAAAATAGGACAAAAAGCCCAAATTACATTTTCCGATTTTCCTGATAAAACCATAAATGCGCAAGTTTCTTTTATCAATCCTGAAATAAATCCAGATACTCGTCTGCTTTTAATTCGATTGGAAATATCAAATCCAAATTTGCAATTAAAACCCGGGATGCAGGCTATGGCAAAATTAACACAATCCAATCTAAAAGGATTGTATATTCCTGTAGATGCAGTGATCAGGGAGGAAAACGCTTCCTATATTTGGGTTGAAAAAAGACCGGGAGTATTTGAAAACGTAATGGTAGAAACTGGAATAGAAACCAATGGAATGATAGAAATCAAATCTGAAATAGATCCTGCCAAAAAAGTCGTTATTACAGGGGCTTATGCCATAAACAGCGAATATAAATTCCGAAAAGGCAGTGATCCGATGGAAGGTATGAAAATGTAATTAAAACAGTAAGTATGAACAATTTTAATCAAATAATTCAACAATATAAAAACGATAACGAGAGTGTTTATAATACTTGGTTTGTTGACAATAATCAACGTTTAAAGGCATTCAGGACTATCCGACGCGGAATTATTCAGGTTGTTGAAGATATAAAAAATAAATCATTTCCAAATGATTTTAAAAATAGCAGCTTAGAATTTGTACTTAATTGCATTGCCGAGCAAAAACAGATATTTGTTGGGGTTTCACATCCTTTTTATTGGAAACCCAAACTCCGAATTCCTGACATCTATGAAAACCAAATCAATAAGATTGCTTTTGGCCAATTCTTAGAAAATTGTATTAATGCAAAAAACGAAGAACAAGTACTCAAAGAAATTGTTAAACTTGATGAATTACGTATTAAAGGATTAGGTCCGGCCGTTGCCAGTATTTTATATTTCTTACATCCAACATGGTTTCCTCCTTTCAACACAGCAATTGTAAACGGTTTTAATTTTTTGTTCAAGGATAAAAAGAAACTGGGAAGCTGGAGTGAATACTTAAAAATTAGAGAGACACTTATGGAGACCAATAACAAATTCAAATCAGAACTGTCTAATGACTTAGGTGCAATTGCAGGATTGTGTTTTGAAATTGGGACTCAAAAAATGCTCATAGGAAATGATGATTATTTGAGTGAAGAAGAACGATGTAAATTTGAAAAAAGTATTGTAAGACGTCAATTGGAAATTATTGAAGAAAAACAGGAAGAAAATTTACATAGTGAAATGCAATACCATTTATTAAAAATTGGTGCCTCACTTGGTTTCGATGTTACACCGGCAAACAATGATAAAAGCAAGTCTTTTAATGGCCTAAATTTTTCATTTATAGCAATGAATAAATTTCCTGAATTGCCTTGCGATAAAGACACACAAAACACTATCAAGCTTATCGATGTACTTTGGTTCGAAAAAGGAACAAATAATATTATTGGAGCATTTGAAGTAGAAAAAAGCACCAGTATTTATTCTGGCATTTTGCGCCTTTCAGACCTACATTTTAGCATTTCTGATGGAGATGAGGTATTTTATATTATAATCCCAGACAGTCGCGAAAAGGATGTTATTCAGCAACTCAACAGACCTGTCATAAAAAATTCAAGAATATGTATCAAATACATATTGTTTTCAGAGTTAAGAGCCAATTGTGATGCTATTTGCAAATTTGGTACAAACCATTCTATAATGGATAAAATCTCAAAATCAGTTTAATAAAAACCAATAATTAAATAGCAAAATGAATAAGAGAATAATATTAATAGTGTTTCTTCTAACTAATCTTTTTGGATTTACACAAAACGAAGGGAATGATTTGATTGGGAATTGGCAAACAAATGATAAAATTTATCTGATCAAAATTTTTAAAGAAAATAATCAATATCAAGCTACTATCTATTCTATTAAAGGTAAAATAGTAGAGAAGAAAAAAAATAATATTTGGGATTTAAAGTTTAATCCTGACAAAAAAATATGGGAAAATGGAAAACTACAGTTACCCGATATGAAGCATAGTGTTGACTGTCAAATTAAAATGAGTAACAAGAACGAAGCCATAATTTTAGGATATCATGGAATAAAATTTCTTGGAAAAGAAAGAAAAATGAAACGAATAAATGAGTAAACATATCAAACTCTATATCAAGAATATGGTGTGCAGCCGTTGCAAGATGGTAGTGAAATCTGTATTTGAAAGAATGGAAATTAATACTATTTCAGTTGAGTTGGGTGAAGTCGAATTAAAAAATAACATTCCCGAAAATCAAAAAAACGAATTACTAAAAAATCTTCGTGCTTTTGGCTTTGATTTAATCGATGATAGGAAAAGTAAAACGATTGACAAGATTAAAACATTGATTATTGATTTAGTCCAAAATAAAAACAATGATTTAAAAACAAACCTTTCAGAATATTTATATCAAGAGCTAAACCAAGACTATAATACTTTGAGCAATCTCTTTTCCGAAGTAGAAAACACAACAATTGAAAAATACTTCATCAATCAAAAAATTGAAAAAGTAAAGGAGTTGATTGTGTATGATGAATTATCGCTTAGTCAAATTGCCTATTCATTAAATTACAGTAGCGTTTCGCATTTAAGTAACCAATTCAAAAAAGTAACCGGTTTTTCACCAACATACTTCAAGAATTTAAAATCGATTAAAAGAAAACAAATAGAAGATTTATAAATCTTGCAAATCAAACCCAAAATTGTGCAACTCTAAAAAACAGTTAAGAAGGAAATTTGTATTAAAATAATATAAAAGATGATACATACTTACAACATTACCGGAATGACTTGCGATGGTTGTCGAACCAAAGTCGAAAAAACATTGAATGCTATTGATGGCGTTGAAGCTAAAGTTTCATTAAAGCCACCCATAGCCACTATAACTATGGAAAAGCACATTCCAACAACACAATTGCAAGAAGCATTAACTGCTATTGGAAAATACACCATAGAAATGAGCAGCACTAAAACCAAGGAGCACACTTTAACGAAAGATGTTGCTGAAAAATCATGTTGCTCCATGAATTCCCACAATCATAAAAAAGAAACTGTTGTCCAAACCAATGCGCCAGGAAAGTATTATTGTCCAATGCATTGCGAAGGCGAAAAAGTTTACGACAAAGCAGGTGACTGTCCTGTGTGTGGCATGGATTTAGTCAAAGCACCTGAACTAACTGCAAACAAGACATTATATACGTGTCCTATGCACCCCGAAGTTATTCAAGAAACTCCGGGTTCATGTCCTATTTGTGGAATGGATTTAGTGCCAATGAATCCAAGCGATACCGAAGACCAAAAAACGTATAAGGATCTTGTAAAGAAGATGAAAATTGCGGTTGTATTTACAGTTCCCATTTTCGCCATTGCAATGATAGAAATGGCTCACAATAATCCATTATTTAAAATAATGGATGCTCCTAAATGGAATTGGGTACAATTACTATTGTCGCTGCCTGTAGTTTTTTATGCTTGTTGGATATTCTTTGTTCGGGCATGGAAATCCATCATTACATGGAATCTAAATATGTTTACCCTTATAGGAATTGGTACAGGAGTAGCTTTTCTTTTTAGCTTAGTCGGAATGTTTTTTCCTGATATTTTCCCAAGCGAATTCAAAACCGAACACGGAACAGTGTTGCTCTATTTTGAAGCCACGACAGTAATCTTGACTTTAGTTTTGTTAGGACAATTACTTGAAGCAAGAGCGCACAGTCAAACCAGTGGAGCAATAAAAGAATTATTAAAACTAGCACCTACAGAAGCTACTTTAGTAATAGAAGGAGGCGACAAAATAATCTCAATCCACGACATCAAAAAAGGAGATTTATTACGGGTAAAACCCGGAGACAAAATTCCTGTTGATGGGAAAATTACCGATGGTGAAAGCAGTATCGATGAAGCCATGATTACAGGCGAACCAATACCCGTTGACAAAAAGAAAGGCGACAATGTAATTGCCGGAACAATCAATGGGAACAAGTCATTTATAATGGTTGCAGAAAAAGTGGGTTCAGAAACACTACTCTCTCAAATCGTTCAAATGGTCAACGATGCTTCCCGTTCGAGAGCGCCAATCCAAAAATTAGCCGATAGCATTTCCAAATATTTTGTTCCTATTGTAGTAATTATATCAGCAATTACATTTATCATTTGGGCAAAGTTTGGTCCCGAACCGGCATTAGTATATGGTTTTATAAATGCTATTGCCGTTTTAATTATTGCTTGTCCGTGTGCGTTAGGATTAGCAACACCCATGTCAGTAATGGTAGGTGTTGGTAAAGGTGCACAATCCGGCGTTTTGATAAAAAATGCCGAAGCTCTGGAAAACATGAATAAAGTAAATGTGCTTATAACGGATAAAACAGGAACAATAACCGAAGGAAAACCATCAGTCGAAAAAATTTATGCGACCAATAACAACGATAACGATTTATTGCAAAGCATAGCTTCATTAAACCAATATAGTGAGCATCCATTAGCACAAGCAGTAGTCAATTATTCAAAAACAAAATCCATTTCATTAATTGAAGTTAAGGATTTTGAAGCCGTTGCCGGAAAAGGAGTTACAGGAACAGTAACCAATAAAAAAGTAGCATTAGGAAATAAAAAACTAATGGAGCAAGTCAAAGCAACAGTTTCTGATGATATAGAAAATAAAATCCTAACCGAACAGAAGCTCGGAAAAACAGTATCATACATAGCCGTTGACGGAATTGCTGTTGGTTTTGTATCAATTTCCGATGCTATTAAAGAATCAAGCGCAGCAGCCATTAAAGAATTGATGCGTCAAGGGGTTGAAGTAATTATGCTAACCGGAGACAATGAAAACACAGCCAAAGCCGTTGCGGATGAATTGGGATTAGCGTCGTATAAAGCAGGATGCTTACCCGAAGACAAACTCAAAGAAATTAAAAAATTACAATCAGAGGGAAAAATTGTAGCCATGGCTGGCGATGGTATTAATGATGCTCCGGCATTAGCACAAGCCAATATCGGAATAGCAATGGGAACCGGAACAGACGTAGCCATAGAAAGTGCCAAAATCACTTTAGTAAAAGGCGATTTACAAGGCATTGTAAAAGCCAAAAACTTAAGCCATGCTGTTATGAGAAATATTAAACAAAATCTTTTTTTCGCCTTTTTCTATAACGTATTAGGTGTACCAATTGCAGCAGGAGTTTTATATCCAGTTTTTGGAATTTTATTATCTCCTATGATCGCCGCTTTAGCAATGTCATTTAGTTCTGTATCTGTAATTGTAAATGCATTGAGATTACGAAATTTAAAACTTTAAATAATAACAAAAACAACAAAATGAAATTAATTAATAATGTAGATAAATTAGGCACTCTGGGGCTTTTTTTCACAGCACTGTTTTCGCCTTGCTGTTTTCCTCTTTTTGCATTTGCAGCATCAGCTCTTGGACTTGGAAGCTTTGAATTATTTGGAGGATGGACGATGTGGATTTTTCAAGCGATGGTTTTAATTTCCATTGTTGGCTTAATCATTTCCTATCGTAAACATCGTTGCCTGTATCCTTTATTAATAGCAATCCCGAGTGGAATAACAATATTATTTGCCTATTATTTTAGCAAATCAGAAAATGCAGTTTATTTAATTTATGCTGGTATGCTTGGGCTTTTCATAGCTACGATAGTAAATTATTATCGAAACAAATTACACGGAAATTGTGATACTTGCACTATCTACAATGGAAAATCAGTAGAATTAAAATCTACATTAACATGTCCAAATTGTGGGTATAGTAAAGACGAAATAATGCCAACCGATGCTTGTCAGTTTTTTTATGAGTGTGAAAAATGCAAAACAGTTTTAAGACCTAAACAAGGCGATTGTTGCGTTTATTGTAGTTACGGAACTGTAAAGTGTCCACCAATACAAGCCGGAGATAATTGCTGTTAGAAATCACAAAATCAATATAACATAAAGTATAAAAATACAGTAATCAATAATTCAAAACAATGAAAAAAATATTCCTATTTCCCCTAATTATTTTACAATCAGTATTTATTTCTGCACAAAACAAAGTCCAGATAAGAATTACTTCTGCCAGTCCGGCAGCTTCATTTGAGCAAGAAGTAGGTAGTGCAAAAATCAAAATAACATACAGCAGACCGTTGGTCAGAGGGCGTAAAATATTTGGTGAGTTAGTACCTTTTGATAAGCTTTGGCGCACTGGTGCAAGTGACTGTACTGTCATAACAACTTCCGAAGATATTTCTTTTGGTAACAATGTATTAAAAACGGGTAGCTATTCAATATACTCAATTCCTTCAATAAATGAGTGGACTATAATTGTCAACTCAGACACTACTTTACATGGTGAAACTGGCTATGATGAGAAAAAAGATATTATGCGTTTCAAAGTCCCTTTAGAAAAAAGTCACAACTTTTATGAAACATTTACTATTGAATTAAATGACATCAATAGCAAAGGAGAAGCATTTCTAAAAATACTTTGGGAAAATACAATGGTTAAAATACCTGTAAAGAGCAAAGAGGACGATACTTTAATAGCGTTGATAAATCAACATATCATTAAAGCAAAAACGAAAGATGCCGCTTTATTATTTCAGGCCGCTAATTATTACTACAGTACTAATAGAGATTATAAACAAGCAATTCTATGGCTTTTGGAAGCAGAAAAAATAAACCCTGAAAATTTTTACTACCCAAATTTGAGACAAAAAATAGCTTCAGAAGCAAAAGATTATACTAATGCAATTGAAGCAGCAAAGAAAGCACTTTCGCTGGCGGATAAGGAAAAAATGAAAAGTTCAATAGAAATATTGAAGAAAAAAATAGCTGATTGGGAAATAATACTAAAAAATTAAAGTCATGAAAATCAAATTGTCAATTATAGTCTTTCTTTTTTTTACAATTCATTTTGTTACAGCACAAATTAATTCAACGCAAACATTTTACACCTGTGTAATGCATCCCGAAATACATTCATCCAAACCCGGTAAATGTCCCAAATGTGGTATGGCATTAGTAAAAGAAAAAACAAAGACAGTTGAACCGAAAGCAAGTGCAAAACCAAAAACCACTACACCTGTTAAAAAGACAACACTCGAAAAAACTAAATCTGCCTCCACAGACAAAGTCGATACTAATAAGGCTCATGATATGAAAAACATGGAGAAGGCACCGGCAAATCCTCCCATAAAAAAAAGAGTAATAAAAGACGAACCGCCAAAAGTAGTTAGGTACGATTTATATGTTCGCGATACAATAGTGAACTTTTCAGGAAAATCAAGAAGAGCAATAGCAGTAAATGGTCAAATTCCAATGCCCACATTAACCTTTACAGAAGGCGATACAGCAGAGATTTATGTTCATAACGAACTCGATGAAGAAACATCATTGCACTGGCATGGCTTGTTTTTACCTAACAAAGAAGATGGTGTTCCCAACCTTACACAAATGCCAATAAAGCCACACAGCACTTACAAATATTCCTTTCCAATTCGCCAACATGGTACACATTGGTACCATAGCCATTCCGGATTACAGGAACAAATCGGAATGTATGGTTCATTTGTAATGAATAAAAAAAATTCCGATCCGAATTTCCGAGAAGGAATAGATGATCTTCCAACAATTCCGATTGTGTTGAGCGAATGGACCGATATCAACCCCGAGAATGTCCATAGGATGCTACACAATGCATCAGATTGGTTTGCCATAAAAAAAGGCACAACCCAAAGCTATGGCGAAGCCATACAACAAGGCTATTTCAAAACCAAGATTATAAATGAATGGAAGCGCATGAACGCTATGGATGTAAGCGATGTTTACTATGAAAAATTCTTAATCAACGGTAAAAATGAGAGCCAGCTGTCACAATTTAAGGCAGGTGATAAAGTAAGATTACGGGTTTCGAATGGCGGTGCCTCAAGTAATTTTTGGCTAACGTATGCCGGAGGTAAAATTACCGTAGTCGCCAGTGATGGTAATGATGTCGAACCAGTTGAGGTAGACCGTTTGCTTATTGCCGTTTCTGAAACCTATGATGTTGTACTAACAATCACCGCAGAAAACACATCCTATGAGTTTTTAGCCACACCGGAAGATAGGACAAAATCAACTTCAATATACATTGGCAACGGCATCAAACAACTCATTTCACCTTTACCCAAACTGAAGTATTTCGAAGGAATGCAAATGATGAACGATATGATGAAGATGAATGGTGATCTTGATGACATGGGAATGCAGATGTCGTTGAACCAGATGGACATGAACGCCGTAATGTATCCCGAAATTACAGGCCCACAAAAAAAGGATTCTAAAGAAATGCCTATGGAAATGGATAAAGGAGAAGCCAAAAAGGATACTCCCGAAAAGCAGCATGATAGTCACAATATGGCAAATAAGTACAATCCCAATGAACTTGCTGATATCGTAACATTAAACTATGCCATGCTAAAATCGCCTATAAGCACAGCATTATCAAAAGACGCTCCTGTTAGGGAACTCAAGTTTGAACTTACCGGAAATATGAATCGCTATGTTTGGAGTTTGGATAATAAAGTCGTTTCAGAAACCGACAAAATTCTAATTAAAAAAGGAGAGATTTTGCGCATTGTTTTGCATAACAATTCAATGATGCGACACCCAATGCACTTGCATGGTCATGATTTTAGACTGATTAACGGGCATGGTGATTATGCGCCTTTAAAAAACATTATCGATATCATGCCAATGGAGACCGATACTATTGAATTCGCTGCAAGCGAAGACGGCGGTGACTGGTTCTTTCACTGTCATATCCTTTACCATATGATGTCTGGAATGGGAAGAGTTTTTAGTTATGAAAATTCGCCTCCAAATCCTGAAATCCCAAACCCTAAATTAGCCCAACGTAAATTATTTGCTGATGATAGGAAGTTTCATTTTATGGCAGAAAACGATTTTGCCACCAATGGAAACGATGGTATGGCAATGTTAAGTAATACACGCTGGAGTATCGGAACAGAATGGCGATTGGGTTACAATGACCATCATGGTTATGAAACAGAAACACATATTGGTCGCTATATTGGCAAAATGCAATGGCTCATGCCCTTCATAGGTTTCGATTGGCGCTACAGAAAGATGGGGAAAGACCAACAAGAGCATAATATTTTCAATCAAACCAATACGAAAGACATTCGTTCCGTTTTTAGCGCAGGTTTAGAATACATACTGCCAATGCTAATAAGAGCGCAGGCTGAGGTATTTACGGATGGTAATTTTAGATTTCAGTTGGAACGTATGGATATTCCGGTTTCCAAAAGGATACGTATGGATTTGATGTTGAATACAGACAAAGAATACATGGCAGGATTGCGATATATTATTAGAAGAAATCTTAGTGCACGGACTCATTATGACAGCGACATGGGATTTGGTTTGGGTGTAAATTTGAATTATTAAAGAATCCCATAATGAATATTTAAAAATAAGTAGATATTCCAAAATTAAATCCATCAGTAATAGATGGCGGATTGTCAAAAATATCACGTTGCTTTTGGAAACGATAATTCAAACGAATTACAGTTTGTGTATTAGGTCTAAAACTAATGGCGGGCATTATGCTCCACAAATCTTCACCAATATTTCCACCGGTTTCATTAAAAGTTCCTACATTCCAATCCACATACTCCAACCTACATGCCACATTTAAAACTGCTTTTTCCCAACCTAAAATAGTTTGGGAAAGAACAGGCTGAACCAAATCTATAAAACCTCCATGTTGTTTATTCCCAAATTGCTGTGTGTAGGTTTCTGGAACATCAACAGAAATCCAGGCAAATTCAGTTGTGATGAATGTTTTGGTAAAAGGGATTGTGGTGTTAAAGTCCAATGCAAAAACATGAACCCTTCTTTTTTCATCGATTATGATTCCGTCCTCTTGAAATTTGTTATAAATCCCGCCCATATAGGAAATTCCTAACTCTCCAATTTTACTGTTTCTTAAGGCTACTTTTCCGGTGAATAAAGGTTCACCACTATTGATTTCTTCAAATCGCTCCGGATTTTCTTTTGCAGCAGGTAAAAAAGTTTTGTTTTCAGAATTTTCAATTATGGAATCATCAAAACCGCCGGAAAAATACATTTCATAACCAAACATCCAATTTTTGTGATACTTTTTTCCAAAAATACCGGCACCCGAATTGCTAAAAGTGGCAGGTAAAAGTTGTGTTGCCGATATTGGTCTATCTGTAAACTCCCATTTGGGGCCATCATGGTTTTGATTAAAAGCACCTATAGGATTTAAAATAATTCCGGCTCTGAAATTTACCAATGGATGAAATTCAACATCAACAGAAGCAAACTCAACAGCCACTTCTTTTCCTCCATCTTCAAACTCTATTTCAGTTAAAAATTTTATCCTTTTACTTATCGCTGATGATACAAATAAGGTTAATCTTCTTGCCTGAAATTGATGTCCTTCCGAAATGCCATCTGTAGTTAGCTTTTGCCAATTTGTTTCAACATAGCCGCCAATTGCAATGGGTGTTTTATTGATGTTAAGCGATGGTCTGTTATAAACCGCATCCATATTTAGCAACTGCTTAATAGTGTCTTTTGGAATTCTTCTCAATAAAGTTGGATCAACTTGCGCAAATGAATTACATGCAAAAAAAATCAGTATTGTTACAAAAGGTATTCTTAAATTCATTTCAACGATATTTTTAAAATAGTATTTTCAATCACTACTGGAAACTTCCTTAAATCCATACTTGCCGGACCATTTTCTACAACTCCTCTATTACTAAATTCACTACCATGAGCTGAACATTGTAGTTTATCCCCAAAAACTTGCAACTCGGCACGTTGGTGTGTACATGCCATAAACAACGCCGAATATTCTGTAGCACTAAAACGATAAATACAGATAGGATGCGTTAAGGTTTCGTTCTGAACAATGATATATTTTTTATATTCTGTTTTATCATTATTCTTTATTTCAAAATCAGAAATTGGAACAATAAGGTCAGAGCCCTTTATTGGTTTTGTAGTCACTTGTGATGTGCTACAACTTTGCAGTAATGAAACACCTAAAACACCGCTTAAACACCCAAACCCACAAGTTTTTAGAAACTGTTTTCTATTCATGACTATAACGATTTCAAAAATTTCAATAACGCATTTTTGCTCTCCTGTGAAAGATTTTGGTAGGCATTTTTACTATTTATAGCTTCACCACCGTGCATCAGAATTGCTTGCTCTAAACTTGCGGCTCTTCCATCGTGCATTAGGAAAAGATTGCCTCCTTGTGAGTTTGCAGATAATCCAATTCCCCAAAGTGGCGGCGTTCGCCATTCAAAGGTTTTTGCGGTCCCTTCGGTATACCCGTCATCAAGGTTATTTCCCATATCGTGCAGTAAAAAATCGCTGTAAGGCGAAAACGTTGTAAAGGAAAGAGCTGCAATTGGAGAATAACCCGTATTCAATTCTGATTTATGGCACCCTACACAGTTAATTTGATTGAATGCATTTTTTCCCTGAATCACTTGGGCATCGTTTTGATTTCTCTGAATAGGAGCTTTTAACGTATGAAGATAAAAAGTGATATCATTTATTTTATTGATAGTAACTTCGGGATCAATTTCTGTATTAGAATAATGGTCAATTGGACTATAGGCAGACGTAATTCCCATATCCTGATTATAGGCTGTTGTAGTTTGTTGAAGCAAATTATATGTAGCAGCTTTTTTCCCAAAACGTCCAATATACTTTCCATTTTGAGATATGGCATTGTTTGTAATAATGACATAACCGGGAGCGTTAACCCAATTTACTACACCCGAAATTCCGTCACCATTCAAATCATCAGGGTCTGCCATTGCCAAAATTGAAGCATCAGTCATTGCTTCTACAAATCCTAAACCTGTAATTGCGGGAGGCATAAATCTCGAAAAAGTGGCTCCTGCAGGTAGCTGTTCAGGTAAGTATCCTGGCAAGGCTCTATTCTGCAATTGAGGTCCGCCTTGATTCAAATACATATTTCCGGTTTCATCAATTTGTCCAAATCGAATTAAGGATGTAAACGGATGGCCCTTTCCATCACCGGCATGGCAATTAATGCAACTGGTACTCACAAAGGTCGATCCCAATCCAGTATTTCGGGTAAACACTTCATTTACCGCCACATCTCCTCTTAAGAATTGCTGCAGTTCCGCACTCGAAAGCCCATCAACAGTTCCATCTAAAAGTTCATCACCTGATGGAACATCGACATAAGAGGTTTCACAGGATACAAACCCCATACAAACTATTAGTATAAAAATTAATATTTTCATTAATTATAAATTAAAATTTAGACAAAGCTAAAAATAAATATATTATAAAACTAAATTTTATAAGAAATATTTAAATTAATCGCATTTTATAAATTTATATTCTTATTTTTACGCTCGTGAAACTTTTAAACTACATATTATTACTTTTATTAGTCATATTCTTTATGCCTAATAACAGTTATGCTTGTGGTACTTGTTCTGATAAACACCCTGTAAAAAAAGAAATTTCCTCAAAAGCAGAAAAAGAAAATTGTTGCGATAGCAATAGTCACTCCAAAACAAAAAATCATAAAGGTTGTGGTGGGAAATGTGGTCATTCAAAATGTGCCTGCCCATCAGCAAGTAATGCTTTTATAGTCGCATCTGAACTTATTTTAAAAAATAATAACTTTGGTTTTTCTTTTGAAAAACAAAAATTTTCTAATGCAGAAACCTTTATTTCTTCAGATTTCAATTTCCTTTGGCTAATACCAAAAATAAGCTAAAAACCCCTTTTTGACAGCCATAGTTTTGTCAAATCAAAAGCATATTTTGTTTTAAAATCATATTATTTCTCGGTTAAGTAGTTAAACAAGTTTTTTTGACCACTTTAATCAACGAGGCATATCGAAAAGACAAACTAGGAACTTAAATAAAAAAAATGAAAACATTCAAACATATCAAACAAACAAAAAAAGGGGTTTTAATTGCGGCAAGTTTTCTTATTCTATTTATTTATGGATGCAGAACTTATAAAGTGCTTAATTCCGACTACGAAAGAAGTATTGATTTTTCTTTATATAAAACCTATGCCTGGTTGCCCGATAAAGACAATGAAACATCACAGAATAATGATTCAATCGTTCATAATAACATTAAAAATTATTTCACCCGTCATTTTGCAGATTTCGGATACAAAGCTGATACTGAAAACCCCGATTTATTATTTGAACAAGTTATTACAAATGCAAACAAAACAAGAACATACACAGATCAACATCCAGTAATTTCTAACTATGATTATCAGAGAAATCCTTATTATACTGCTACACCAAATCCTTATAACTACAATAACTCAAAAGCATATAATTATAATTATAAAAAACAAAATTATATACGAAACAACGGATATGCATACAAACCCCGCAAACAGCAATATAAAAGTGATACCCATACCGAAGAATATATAGAAAGTACATTCACGCTTAATGCCATTGACCGAAAAAAAAATAAATTAGTATGGACGTGCACTATACAAGCCAACATTTATAATGATACGTACGTCGAATCCGGCATTCATCCTGCCGTTCATTTAATTCTGAAAAACTACCCAGGTAAGAGAATTAATTAAATTCATTGAGCATCTTATCCCATCCGCAGAACTTAAATGCAAACCCTTTGACAAACTTTAACTTGGCTTTTAAAACTTCCATGAACATATACTAGGTAACTTGTTGGGCATAATCATCGTTTATCTCATTCAATCGTATTAATGGTAAAAATTAGTTAACATAAAAAATATAACATAAAAAACTTTTACATTTACGGATGTTAAAATATAATAACATTTGTATTCGCATTAAGCTTAACACTATATATGAAAAAGCAAAAAATAAAAAAACCTATAAATGCATTTGATGTAATGAAAACGATAGGAATCATAATTGCTTGTTCAGTTTTGATTTTAGGGATTGTAGGAAGAGTTATGCATTATATTGCCAAACATTAAAATAAAAAAACTATTTTTACAATCATAAATAGCTGAATTAGAAAATCATTTTATTGTGATACAGCCAAAAAACAGAGTAAAGGCAAAAAAGATAAACAAACCTAAGCCTAAGCCAAAAAAGAAAATAACATTCGATTCTGTTTCACTGACTGCTATTTTAATAATAGGCTTTTCGTTTATACTTTTTGTAATAGTTGAAAAAGTTTGGCATTATTTTAAACATCATTTTAAGTAATTAGTACTCATTCAAATAAAAAAACTACTTTTGTAATCTTGAAAATTGTAAATTACATATTGTCCATTATTATTGTTATCCTTTCGTCGATGCCTTGTGCTGACATGGAAGTGGGTAATTCTGCGTGTTCAAGAGTGGAGTTTGCATCAAAACAAGACAATCATTCCCACAGTAATAAAAACGATCTATGTCCACCTTTTTGCGTTTGCAATTGTTGTGGAGCACAGATTTTGAACTTTTCACCGGGAATTAATGTAACCTTTCCCCAGCTGACCTCAATCATCCACATTCCATTACCAAGTTACATCTCTGAATTTACTTCCAATTTCTACGGAAGTATTTGGCAACCGCCTCAGATAATAGCATAATGAAGCCCGAGTAATTTCGGGTTAGAGAGTTGTGGGTTTACCACAACTGTATTTAAGGACATCTGTGTCCATTTTTCTCATTCATTAAACGTTAACGATGTTAGATAAAATCATTTATTTTAGTATCAATAATAAATTTATTATTGGTCTTTTTACCGTCATTCTTATTGCGGTCGGCAGTTATTCACTTTATACATTGCCTATTGACGCACTACCGGATATCACAAACAATCAGGTACAAATCATTACCAGTTCTCCTACCCTGGCGACCCAGGAAGTGGAACAATTTATTACTTATCCAATTGAGCAATCCGTTAAGCCAATACCACAAATAGTCGAACTTCGGTCAATAAGCCGTTTTGGACTTAGTGTCGTAACAGTAGTTTTCGAAGAAGGTGTCGATATCTATTGGGCAAGAGCACAGATTTCTGAACGAATAAAGGAAGCCGAAAACACAATTCCTAAAGGGGTTGGAACACCAGAAATGGCTCCTGTCAGCACAGGTCTTGGTGAAATTTATCAATATGTTGTTTTCCCCGAAAAAGGCTATGAAGACAAATACAACGCTACCGAACTACGCACAATCCAGGACTGGATTATCAAACCGCAGCTCATAGGAACTAAAGGTGTGGCCGAAGTAAATACTTTAGGCGGCAGCCTCAAACAATATGAAATTGCAGTGCAGCCTGATAAGCTCAAAAGCATGAATACAACCATCACTGAAATTTTTGAAGCGCTCGAAAATAACAATGAAAATACAGGTGGTGCCTATATTGATAAAAAACCCTATGCTTATTTTATTAGAGGTATTGGTATGGTCAATGGGATCGATGACATTAATAAAATTGTTGTAAAAACCCAGAATGGAATTCCAATATTAATCCGTGACGTGGCTACAGTACAAATAGGAAGTAGTATCCGCTATGGTGCGGTGACTAAGGATGGAAAGGGAGAAGAAGTCTCCGGAATGGTAATGATGCTTAAAGGTGAAAATAGTGGTGAAGTAGTAGCTGTTGTAAAGGAGAAGATGGAGCAAATAAAGAAATCACTGCCAAAAGGCGTGGCCATCGAAGCTTTTATGGACCGTACGGTTTTAGTAGATAAAGCGATAAGCACAGTTCAAACCAACCTCATTGAAGGGGCATTGATTGTTATTTTTATATTGGTACTGCTGCTCGGAAATTGGCGCGCTGGTTTAGTTGTAGCATCAGTAATTCCATTGGCACTACTCTTTGCTATTGCAATGATGAAGCTTTTTGGGGTCAGCGGAAACTTAATGAGTTTGGGAGCAATTGATTTCGGATTGATTGTAGATGGAGCCGTAATCATTGTCGAAGCCATTATCCATCGATTGCAAATAGGCAATAAAGGAAAACTTACGGTCAAGCAAATGAATGATGAAGTGTATCAGGCATCATCCAAAATCAGAAGCAGTGCAGCTTTTGGTGAAATCATAATATTGATTGTATATCTACCTATTTTGGCATTGGTTGGAATTGAAGGAAAAATGTTTGGTCCAATGGCACAAACAGTATCCTTTGCAATCCTTGGTGCATTTATCCTATCGCTTACTTACGTACCGATGATGTCGGCTCTTGCACTGAAAAAGGAAACGGGTCACAAAAAGAACTTAAGTGATAAAATCATAGATGCAATTTATAACTTTTACAATCCACTACTTGAAAAAGCATTAAAGATTAAAGGAATAATTGTAGGTGTAGCAATAACCCTTTTCGCCGTATCATTATGGATATTTAATTCCTTGGGAGGTGAATTTATCCCTACTCTCGACGAAGGTGATATTGCCACACATTTAATAATTGCTTCAGGGAGCTCATTGTCCCAGGAAATCGAATCGACAACAAAGGCAGAGCAAATCCTAAAAGCAAAATTTCCGGAAATCAAAATGATCGTAACCAAAATCGGATCTGCTGAAATTCCAACCGATCCAATGCCTGTAGAAGCTGGCGATATGATTATCCTACTGAAGGATAAAAGTGAATGGACATCAGCTCACACAAAAGAAGAATTGATGGAAAAGATGGAGCAAGCCCTTGAAGATATTCCGGGAGCATCTACCGAATTTTCACAGCCAATACAGATGCGTTTCAATGAATTGATGACTGGCGTCAGAAGTGATGTCGCAATTAAGATTTTCGGTGAAGACATCGACATGCTTGTGAGTAAGGGTGATGAGGTAATGCAACTTATTAAAGGGATTAAAGGTGTATCCGATGCAAAAGCGGAAAGGGTTGCAGGATTGCCGCAAATAACCATCCGCTACAATAAAGACAAACTCGCATTATACGGACTTAAAATTGGCGATCTTAACAAAGTAGTTCGTATGGGATTCGCTGGTGAAGCCGCAGGGGTTGTTTATGAAGGGGAAAAGAGGTTTGAAATTGTGGTCCGCCTTTCAAGTGAAAGTCGCGGAGACATATCAAATTTGAAGTCGTTATTCGTAACCTTGCCGTCAGGCAATCAAATTCCGCTGGAACAAATTGCCGAAGTCGCTTACGAAGATGGACCAATGCAAATTTCAAGAGAAGACGGTAAACGTCGAATCGTTGTTGGTTTCAATGTTCGTGGCGCTGATGTGAAGTCTATTGTTGAAGAAATACAGGCAAAGCTTGATGCTAAATTAAAACTTCCTGATGGATATTTTATAACATACGGAGGCCAATTTGAAAATCTCATTGATGCAACTAAGCGACTTTCAATAGCTGTTCCGATAGCTCTTGGATTGATTTTAGTGTTACTATATTTCACTTTTAATTCAATCAAACAATCATTGCTGATTTTTACGGCAATTCCACTATCTGCTATCGGTGGTATTTTTGCCTTATGGATACGGGGCATGCCGTTTAGTATATCGGCAGGAGTTGGGTTTATTGCTCTCTTTGGAGTAGCGGTACTCAACGGAATCGTATTAATAGGGTACTTTAATCAATTAAAAGCAGAAGGGATGGACAATGTTTACGACCGTATTAAGGAAGGAACAAAAGTTCGTTTGCGCCCTGTTATAATGACGGCAGCGGTGGCATCTTTAGGATTTTTACCAATGGCAATCAGTAGCAGTGCAGGTGCTGAAGTACAAAAACCATTGGCAACTGTTGTAATAGGCGGTTTGATTTCAGCAACATTGTTGACACTTATTCTATTACCTATCCTGTATCTGTATTTTGAAAAAGGGATTAAGCGTAAAAAAAGAAAAGTAATACCGCTTACTCCTATTTTAATAATTGGTTTTTCTTTGCTTTCCTTAAAAGGAATAGCACAAACAACTACGCAGAGCATCGATTTAAATCAGGCGCTTACCATGGGCTTGAAAAACAATCTGAATGTACAGTCATCTGAACTTGACGTAAGGGTGCAGTCGCAACTCAAAAAGTCAGCATTTGATATTCCAAAAACAGAATTTTCAGGAACATTTGGACAGATAAACTCACAGGCAAAGGATAAGAACTTGAGCGTTTCGCAAACTTTTAATCCTTTTCAGTTTGGTGCACGTAAAAAACTACTTACCGAAACCAGTAAAGCAAGTACTATCAGGCTTGGTGTAACAAAACAGGAAGTTACCTACAGCATCCGTCAGGCTTGGAATGCTATATTGTTTAATGAAAAGCAAAACAGGTTATTGGATCAGCAAAGCAAAATACTTCAAAAATTTGTGAAATCAGCCGATTTGAAGTTTCAGACCGGCGAATCAACTTCACTGGAAAAAAACATTGCCAACGCCAAGCTTCAGGAACTGCTGCAACGAATTAAGCAAAACCAGACACAGATTCGTGTTGAGAAAGCAAGGTTAAACAATTTTCTAAATCTAAATGAGGATTTTACAATTTCAGATACCCTGTTTGTACCTTATCCATTTGTAAGTGCTGATACTACGTTGATCAAACAGAATCCGTCAATTCAGCTTGCAGAATCACAGGTAGCCATTGCCAGGGCAAGTCGGAATCTTGAAAAGTCATCTTTGTTCCCTGATTTCACTGCCGGATACTTTATCCAGTCCATAACCGGAAATCAGGATGTAAACGGTCAAACAACCTATTACGACAATTCTCCTAGATTTAGTGGATTTTCTGTTGGCATCTCCCTGCCTATTTTTGGGGTTGGGTCAAGTATTGCAAAAACCCGTGCAGCCACTCTTAACATTGAGCGTGAACAAAAGAATGCCGGATATATACAATCTCAGGTCAAAAGCCAGTTCACACAGCTTACGGAACAATTGAAAACCTATCAGGAACTGATTGACTATTATCGTACTACTGCAGATCCAAATGCAAAAAAGATTATCCAAAATGCAACATTGGCATATCAAAATGGTGATATATCTTATGTTGAATATGTACAGGGCATTGAAACCGCATTGGACATTCAGCTTAATTACAGTGAAGCAATAAACAATTATAATCAGACAGTAATCGACATACAATTCTTAATAAACAAATAATACTATCAATGAAAAAATCAAATATTTTATATGCAATAATAGCCGGAGTAATAATAGTTGGGATTATACTTTATTTCTCACTGCGTCATACGGCTACCGACGGCCACGAACATGGTGCTGAAGAAGGCGTGAAAACCGAAGAAAAAGGACATGTGGAGGAAAAGGAAGAAGCAGGGCCTAATAAGGAAGTTGAACTAAACGAGGCACAATATAAATCGTCAGGCATTGAATTAGGAACATTTTCACAAAAAAACCTAAGTGCGGTTGTTAGTGCAAATGGTTATACTGAATTGCCTCCTCAAAATCAGGCAGATGTTTCTGTATATATGTCGGGAATTGTTAAATCCATTGCGGTTACCGAAGGACAGGCTGTTAGGAAAGGACAAGTCTTGGCAACAATTGAAAGCCCTGAATTCGCAAGGCTGCAGGAAGACTATTTGACTTCTAAAAGCAACCTTGAATTCCTGACCCTTGAATACGATAGACAAAAAACATTAAGCGAGCAGGAAGTTAATTCTAAAAAAGTCTTCCAAAAGACCAAAGCCGAATACCAAACGGAAAAAGCCCGTTTCAGCTCATTACAGCGTCAACTAAGCGTTTTGCATATAAGTCCAAATTCAACTCCTTCTGCCACAGTACCGGTTATTGCACCTATAGGCGGATTTGTAACCGAAATTAATATCAAAATTGGCAGTAACGTAGAAGCAGGAAAGCCTTTGTTGGGAATCGTTGACAACTCGAAGCTGCATGTTGATTTGCTCGTATACGAAAAGGATTTAAATAAAGTAAAGCCTGGGCAAAATGTGCGATTCATTCTTACTAACGAAGGCAATACTGAAGTTAACGGAAAAATTTTCAGTGTTGGGAAATCCTTTGAGAATGAAACAAAATCTGTAGCCGTACATGCCGACATATCAAATTACGCCCAAAAACTTATACCAGGTCAGTACGTAAATGCACTCATTGACATTGGAACAAGCAACGTTAGTGCGCTTCCTGTTGATGCCATTGTAAAAGCAGAAGGCCGCGAATTTATCTTTGTTTTAGAAGAAGGGCACAAAGAAGAAGGGCATAAGGAAGAAGAAGCTCATGACGAAAAAGAAGGTCACGCCCACGATGATGGCGACAAACATGAAGAATCTGGAAAATCATACCACTTCCAAAGGGTCGAAGTCAAAACAGGAACTTCACAACTCGGGTTTGTGCAGGTAACTTTATTACAGGAAATCGAGGCAGATGCAAAAATTGTCCTGAAAGGTGCCTACTATATCCAAAGTCATTTGCTTAAAAGCGAAGGCGGCGGAGGTCACGAGCATTGATAAACATAATTGTTTAATTACACTGTCATTTTTTTGGAATGACAGTGTAACATAAACTTTACAACCCATGTCACGAAAAAGAATTTTAAAATAAAATTCAATATACTTCACGCTTGGTTTTGTAGCAAACATTAGAATTAAACATTTTTTTGATAGCAATAGTTTCCAATTGGTTACACAACCTTATTCGGTATAGTTGGCGGTACCAAAGTTTTCATGAGAGATAATAATGGTACTGCAGCTATGCCCTATCCAAGATTATTGATTAATAAAATAGTTGAAAAATGGAAAAAAATATTCGGATAATTGCAATAGTTATCTCAACGCTACTGATAGGATCTTGTAATAATTCGAAAAAGGAAGCAGAAACAGATCACCAGCACGAAGGCCATCATCACAATGAAGATGTAGTTCATCCTCAAGTATTCGTTTGCCCGGTCAATTGCAATAATGGCAAAACTTTTTTATTCCCTGGTGAGTGTGACGTTTGTAAATTAGATTTAGTCGAACAAGAACATACAATAGGTGATGAACACGACAAACCAATCAAAAGAAAGATTAACTCTGAAAAAGAAAATAGCAAACAATCAAGCATTGACATCGAACAACTTTATTAATTTAAAAAAGGTCATGTCCATTTTACGGTTCAATTAAATAATAATATAATCAACAAAATATGAAAAATTTAAAAATTAGTTTCAAGGCATTCGTAGTAGTAACAATTATGCTGCTGGCAGCTAATGTATCGCATGCACAGGAAAAAAAATCAAATGGAAAAGCAGTAATAAAAACAATTTTAAACTGCGATCATTGTAAAGAATGCCCAACATGCGGTGGAAAGTTCAAAACCGAAATGTTAAAAATACCAGGCATTAAAATGTATGAACTGGATGATAAGGCAATGACGTTCACAGTATATTATAATCCAAAGAAGACAACTTTACAGGATATTAAGGTCAGCATCTCTAAATTGGGTTATGATGCCGATGAGGTAAAAGCCACACCCGAAGGAATTGCTTCATTGGATGGATGCTGTAAAATATAGCTACTATGGAAAATAGTAAATCCCATTGGGAAAATGTTTTTGCTACCAAAAAACCAAATGAAGTTAGCTGGACACAGAAATTTCCTAAAACAGCAATCAGTTATATAGAAAATCTAAAACTGTCAAAAACTGCCAACATTATTGATGTTGGTGGTGGCGACAGTAATTTAGTGGATATTCTGCTCATTAGAGGGTTTCAGAACATTTGGGTACTTGATATCTCTGAATTTGCTCTTGAAAGAGTAAAAAAGCGGTTAGGTAAACTGGCAGAAAAGGTAAATTGGATTGTTTCTGATATAATTGATTTTACTCCTGAAGTCAAATATGATTTTTGGCATGATAGGGCTTTATTCCATTTTTTAACAGAACAAGATCACATTAACAGTTACGTAGAAACTGTCAATAATGCTGTAGCGGATGATGGAAATTTTTTGCTTGGCACCTTTTCTGAAAATGGGCCGCTTAAATGCAGTGGTTTGGAAATAAAGCAATATTCAGAAAATACTATGGAACAAACATTTGCAGCTGGTTTCGGAGTAGTAAAATGTTTTACAGAGAATCATAAAACACCTTTTGATACGATACAGAACTTTCAGTTCTGCGGATTTAAAAAAAGATAAAAATGAAAAGTTTATGTAAAAGCCGGTTTTCATTACTGTATTCATTTATCATGACGTACGTTGTAATTTCTTTTCTCATAAGGGTTATTCTGTATTTTCTGTCCCTTAATAATTTCGATTTTTCAGTATTGTCACTTGTAAGGATTTTTGGTTTGGGGCTTTTCTTTGATATATCGGTAGCCTTGTTTTTTTCTACAATCTATTCCCTTTATCTGCTATTTCTTCCATCACGATTTATTGGGACATTTATAGATAAGACCATTACTTATTTTTTGGTAATACTACTTTTATTCATCATAGTATTCTCCTTTCTTGCAGAATTCCCATTTTGGCAGGAATTCAATACACGGTTCAATTTTATTGCTGTAGATTATCTAATTTATACCTACGAGGTTGTTGAAAATATTAACCAGTCGTATCCAATACCATTAATTATTTTATTTCTTTTTACTATAATCTTTATCACACTTTTTATATACAAAAAGAAAAAAATCTTAAGGTCAACATTTCAACAAAGACCAAAATTCAGGAAACGCTTTGTAAATGTTGTCCCCTTATTGGCAATTACAGTAACATTAGCCTTTGTGGCAAAAAATAAGCAGGCAGAATGGAGTATTAATAATTACGAAAACGAGCTAAGCAAGAATGGTGTATTTTCATTTTTTTCTGCAGTGAATTCCAATCAGTTAGATTATAATACCTTTTATCAGACAATTGCAAAAAGGCAGGCTTATAAAGTTTTAAAGAATGACTTGTTGCAAGGAAATCAATCTTTTGTCAATCAGGATTTCGACAACATTACGAGAACTGTATCTGGTAACGCAGAACAGCATCCAAATATTGTTTTAATAGCAATAGAGAGTCTTAGTGCCGATTTTTTGAAACGGTTTGGTAATCAGGAAAACTTAACTCCAAATTATGAAGCATTAGCACAAAACAGCATATTCTTTACAAATCTGTACGCTACCGGTACACGGACAGTCCGGGGTATGGAAGCGCTTACACTTTGCGTTCCGCCAACCCCTGGCAACAGCATCGTCAGAAGACCCGATAACGACAGCTTATTTTCAATTGCTACCATATTAAAACAGAAAAACTATGATTTGAGTTTCATCTATGGTGGCGATGGCTATTTTGACAATATGAATACTTTTTTCGGTGGTCAAGGTTTTAATATAGTTGATAGAAACAGAGGCAATCCACTGTCTGATGATATTAAAACCAAGCGATTTGAGATCAGTGACAACGAAGTTACTTTTGAGAATGCCTGGGGAATCTGTGATGAGGATAGCTATTCCCAATCCCTAAAATATGCAGATCGCCTTTCACAGAAAAATAAACCATTTTTTCAATTCATTATGACAACTTCCAATCACAAACCATATACGTTTCCAAATGGTAAAATTAATATGGCGCAAGGTACTAGGGAAAGTGCAATAAAATACACCGATTACGCTTTAGGAGAATACATTAGAAAAGCCCGGACAAAACCATGGTTTAAAAATACGGTCTTTGTTATTGTTGCCGATCATTGTGCAAGCAGTGCAGGTAGGTGGGAAATTAATATTGAAAATCATCATATTCCAGGCATGATCTATAATCTTAAGAATCAAAAAGGAGAGATTGGAAAAGTAGTTTCACAAATTGATATAATGCCTACGCTGTTTGGATATTTAAAATGGAACTACGAAACGGAACTTTATGGTAAAGACATCAATAGGATGGCACGTAATGAAGAAAGGGCGTTCTTAGGTAATTACAGGACGTTAGGAATGTTAAAGAGCAACTATTTTATCGAAATAAATGACAGAAAAAAAATAAATAATTACACATGGAATCACGATAAGAAATTGATGAAAAAAGTAAAAGTCAAGGATTTAGAAGTACTGGAAAAATTGACTATTTCGTATTATCAGATTGCCAGCGAACGCTTTAAAAATGGCAGCATGAAGCAAAGTGACTAAAGCCACACTTTATAAGCTCTAAAGGAAGTCAAAAAAAGAAAATTAAAAGTCAAAAAATAGTAATTATGCTGTTAAATAAGAAAATATCAATATTCACATTCTTAAAACAAATTAAATTTGACATTATTGCCATTTTGATTTATGCCATTGTTGTTGGTATTGCAGATCAGTATGGTTTTCTTTCAAAAATAGAAATACCAATTGCGGTAAGTGCTATTATAGGTACAGCATTATCATTACTGTTGGCTTTTAGGACTGCTCAGGCTTATGAAAGATGGTGGGAAGCAAGGATTATATGGGGCGCAATTGTAAATGATTCAAGAACATTAATTCGCCAGGTAAAACAGTTTGTGCCCAAAAAAGATGCTGATGTTGTCAAAGAATTTGCTTACCGGCAGATTGTTTGGTGCTATGCGCTGGGTGAAACATTGCGAAAATTGTCGTATTCAAAAAAAGTCTACGATTACGTGAAGGAACATAAAATACCAAAAAACAATGTGCCAAATAGTATAATGAACCAACATGGTGCGGCATTATCTAAACTGGATATAGGTGACTTTAAGCAAGTCCAGATTGATAGCACTTTAAGCCGCCTATGTGACGCGATGGGTAAATGCGAACGAATTAAAAATACGGTCTTTCCAAAATCATATAGCCTATTAGTCCACTTTTTGATTTATGTTTTTGCAACCTTGCTACCATTTGGCTTAAAGGATGAATATGTCTTGGTAGAAATTTTTTTAACCGCTTTGATCCCCATAATTTTTATAGCAATTGAAAGGACAGCAATCATATTACAGGACCCATTTGAAAACGTAACAACCGATATTCCAATGACAACGCTTGCTACTACTATAGAAATTAATATTAAGGAACTAATAGGTGATGATGATTTACCATTTCAGGAAAAGCCAAAGACTTTTTACATTATGTAATTAACGTTAAAAAATAGTGCGATTATGTTACAGCTTTTAGATTTTACCGGACAGAATATTATAGCTACGAAAGCAGATGACCTCTTAGGGTTGAAGGATTATGAAAAAATTCATCCATTTATTCATAATATCATAAACACTGGTAATAAAGTGAGGTGGTATTTTGAAATGGATGATGATTCCAATTCAGGTTCAACTGGCTTTTGGGAAGACGGCGTTATCGAAATAAATTATGGCAGTATGAAATTTACGCATTCTGATGACATTGAGGTTATTGCTATTGTGGGAGATAAAAAATGGGAAAAGTGCATGAAATCCATAATGAAGCCATTTAAAAATGCTAAAGTGGTTTATTTTGAAATGGCGGAAAAAGAAAAGGCTAAAGCATGGATTATCAATAATGAAAAATAAACTAACGAACATCTAAAAATTATGGATATAAATGGTGAATTAATGATTGTTTCCAAATTACTTGTCTCTTTTCTGTTAGGCGCCTTTATAGGTTTTGACAGGGAAAGGCACGGCAGGGATGCAGGGATCAGGACCTATGCAGCTGTATGCATTGGTGCTACGCTATTTACAGCAATTACATCTCACTTAGTTAACAATCCGGCTGACACTTCAAGAGTGATAGCCAATATTATTACTGGTGTTGGTTTTCTTGGAGCAGGTATTATTTATCGCAATTCCAGTGCAGGAACATCCCACGGATTAACAACGGCCGCCACTGTTTGGTGTACGTCAGCGGTTGGAGTTGCGGTTGGATTGGATATGTATATTATAGCAATAGTGGCAGCTTTGGCACTGTACTTTTTACTTTCACTACACCATCAAAAGTGGTATATAAAATGGAAACAAAAAATGGCGCACCATCACGACACGGAAAATGAAAACGACTAATAGCAAAGGGGAACTTTACATCAGGAAATATGGCTACAAACACTATATCGGCAGGAAATAAACACAATAAATCTTTAAAGATTGTATTTGTAATTACACTATCTTATTTCGTTGTTGAAGTAATAGTAGGATTCATTTCCAATAGTCTTGCATTGCTTTCAGATGCCGCACACATGCTTACAGATGTAGCGGGTCAGGCATTGGCACTTTTTGCCATTTGGATGGCTTCAAAACCCCGAAACAGCAAAAAGTCCTATGGCTATTTAAGGACCGAAATATTTTCAGCCTTGATAAATGCCATAGTGCTGATATTTATTTCGGGCTACATATTGTATGAAGCTTGGCTTAGATTTGAGAACCCACCGGCAGTAGCGGGTATCCCAATGCTTATCGTTTCTGTTTGTGGCCTACTAATCAATTTGATTTCCATGAAAGTCTTATCAGCAGGGTCAAAAGAAAGTATCAATATAAAAGGTGCTTTTTTAGAAGTGGTAAGCGATATGTTAAGCTCCATTGCCGTAATTATAGCAGGCATCATTATTCTGGCAACAGGCTGGTTGTTGATTGACCCAATCATAAGTGCATTAATAGGCCTGTTTATTTTGCCAAGAACGTTTGGTTTATTAAAGGAATCTGTAGACATCTTATTGGAAGGTGTTCCAAAAGATGTCAATTTTACTGCGGTAGAAAAATATTTAAAAGAAAAGCCCGGCGTAGAATCAGTGCATGATGTGCATGTTTGGTCGCTAACCTCCGGGGTAAATGCACTGAGCGGTCATATTATAATGAAACCGGAAACCACTATTTTAGAAATGAATGAAATAATTTTTGAAATCAAACAGGAATTAAATTCAAATTATAAAATAAATCACACCACATTAGAAGTTCATTTAGAACGCGAAGGATATATCCCGAATAATATCTAATTGTATCGTAAGTAATAATGGTATAAAAATTGCATATATGTATTGTAGTAGTAACATAAAAAATTTAAAAAATGAAAAACAGGCTCAATTGTTGGAAATGTGTATTGATGCTTTCAGGTTTAGCGGGAATGGCAATAAGTTTTTCAGCATAATATTTCGTAAATAAATCAAGTTTAGGTTGTAATTTAGTAAAACTATTTTACAACCTTTTTTTATGGTTTAATAAACTGTTGTTATGAAAATATTTTTTTATTTTTTGCTTGGATTGATTCTAGTTGCTTTAACCATCGATATCTATTCTTATTTTAATGAAGGCTTCTTTTGGACACCTATTTCTAAAATTGTAAATATTAGCACCCCTGTATTTTTATTTATATATCTGCTAATATGGTTCATTAAAGAAAAAAATGAAGCACCAAAACAATAAAACTGCATAAAAAAGAATGGCTGGGAATATATTCTGCATGCAGAATTTATTTGATAAGATTAGAACACGAAAAAAATAAAAATAGTGTATGTAGTAAAACTTTAAACGAAGACTTAAAAACATAATCAAAAACAAAAAATAATATGAAAAAGCAAGATATAGGTGATGAAAACAAAAGTAAAGTAAGTAAAGCTCCTAATCCAAAAACTGATCAGCCCAAAGAAGTCCATTCAGAAAACGACGACCATGACCACGATCAAATAGGCGAAGAAGATTCCGATTGGAAAAGCCATTGGCAGCTACTGCTCGCTATCGCAATCCTGTTTGTTATGCTGACTTTGGAATTTGGTTTTGCCTACGTCCCCGAATTCCCTATCAACCTAATCATATTTAGTGTCGCATATCTGCTTGCGGGATACAACGTACTCTATATGGCGTGGAGAAAAGCAATCCGTTTTGATTTCTTCAATGAATTCTTCCTGATGAGCGTAGCAACTATCGGAGCATTCGCCATTGGATCATACAGCGAAGGCGTTGCAGTAATGGCGTTCTATTCCATTGGCGAATGGTTTCAGGATGCCGCGGTTAACAGGGCAAAACGAAGTATTAAGGCGTTACTTGATATTAGACCAGATGAAGTAACGGTTATCAGAAACGGAAAAGCAGAAGTCATTAACCCGAAGGATGTTGGACTCGACGAAATCATAAGGGTTAAGCCTGGTGAAAAAGTGGCTTTGGATGGCGAACTCATTTCAGAAAAAGCATCTTTCAACACTGCTGCACTAACAGGAGAAAGCAAACCGGACAGCAAAGCAAAAGGCGATACTGTATATGCCGGTATGATTAACCTGAACACGGTGGCCGAAATAAAAGTAACTTCATTGTTTACGGACAGCAAACTAAGTAAAATCCTCGAAATGGTTCAGGATGCTACGGCTCGTAAATCGCAGACACAGTTATTCATCAGCCGTTTCGCAAAAATATATACGCCTATTGTATTTGCTTTGGCAGTAGCAGTTTGCCTTATTCCCTATTTTTTTGTTGAAAATTACAGTTTCAGCGAATGGTTTTATCGTGCTTTGGTATTCCTCGTAATTAGCTGTCCTTGTGCATTGGTAGTCTCTATTCCATTAGGATATTTTGGCGGCATCGGATTGGCTTCACGAAACGGAATCCTCTTTAAAGGTTCTAATTTCCTTGACGTTATGACCGCTATTAATGCTGTTGTTATGGACAAGACCGGTACCCTCACAGAAGGTGTTTTTAAAGTACAGGAGATAGTTACCAAAGATATAGAGGAACCCTATCTCGTTAAATTGGCTGCTGCCATTGAGAGCCAGTCAACACATCCAATTGGAATAGCTATTGTGCAACATGCAGGAACAGAAAAGGGCAAAGCATTAAGCATTGCAGAAGTTGAAGAGATTTCAGGGCATGGCTTGAAAGGCAAGATTGACGGCAAGGAAGTATTAGCAGGAAATACCAAGCTTATGAAGAAATTCAAGATTGAGTACCCTGCTGAAATTGACAGCATTGTTTACACTATTGTTGTAGTTGCGGTAGATAAAAAGTACAAAGGACATATTACTATTGCTGATAAAATCAAAGAAGACGCAGCACAGGCAATTAAGGAATTACATGCACTTAATATAAAAACTGTTATGCTTTCAGGCGATAAGCAGGCAGTTGTTGACGAAGTAGCCAAAAAATTAGGGATTGACAACGCCTATGGTGATTTGTTGCCTGAAGATAAAGTAAAAAAAGTGCAAGATTTGAAAAATGAAGGGAAACACATTGCTTTTGTTGGAGATGGTGTAAACGATGCACCGGTAGTCGCATTGGCAGATGCAGGAATTGCAATGGGAGGTTTAGGAAGCGATGCCACTATAGAAACCGCCGATATTGTGATCCAAAACGACCAGCCGTCAAAAATTGTAACCGCAATCAAAATAGGAAAACTTACCAAACAAATTGTATGGCAAAATATCATCCTCGCAATGACTGTGAAATTAATAGTTTTAGGCCTGGGTGCTGGTGGTATAGCAACGCTTTGGGAAGCAGTTATAGCCGATGTTGGCGTAGCCTTATTGGCTATCCTTAATGCAGTTAGAATACAGCGAATGAAATTGTAATAATTCAGACTATTTAAAAAGTAAGGTTATTTCAGCATTTAGGTTAATGGGAAAAATAAAATCTAAAAAAATTGTTACCAGAAATGGAAAGATTATTATCAAGAGGTCTAAGAAAAAAGAAAAATTTCTGCTATACTTGGTAGTTGGATTCATAATTTTCTTAATATCTTTTACTATTGTATTCATTTTAGCGGTTGTTGATATAATATAACCAATCATATAACTTGAGAGGATTTTGCAATAATTGTACTTGCCTTAGATATATAATACTTGGTCAATGATAATTTTTAATTCAGTTAGGATACATCGAATGAAATTTGTAGAAAAATACAAATCAAAAGATATGTAAATAACATTTATAGCATTTCAATTTAATATATTATGATAATTTTATCTCCAGCAGAACAGGAATACCTTAGGCAAATTTATCTTTTCTGTAAAAGAGAGGAAAAAATAAGCACCAACAGTTTGGCACTGCTGGTAAATACCAAACCCGCATCGGTAACCGATATGCTACAAAAACTGGCTAAAAAAGGACTGATTATTTACATCAAATATTATGGATGTAGCCTATCCATGTCTGGAAAAATGGAAGCATTGAATATTGTCAGGAAAAGGGTATTGTGGGAAATATTGCTTGTCCGGAAATTGGGATTAGATAAGCAGGAAGCAGGCGCAATTGCTGCACAAATGCAAAGTATTAGTTCACAGGAGCTGATTGATAAACTTTCCATCTTTTTAGACTACCCAAGACATGACATACGAGGAGAAATCTTACTATGATGTCGTTATTTATCATGATATCGTTCGGTATTTAATAAATTAAATTTGCATTATGAAAAATAAATCGCACATACAACCTGGATTGTAAGGACCAGCGGATATCAAAAACTAATATTGTCACTTTCGCTGTCCGTTGTGGTTTATCTGTTATTATTGGTAAGTCAACTCCAAATACCTACAAAAATATTCATAGCGTGGGATGTTTTCACAATGTCATTGATTGTCCTGAGTTGGAGGCTGTTTGTAACTACAAATGCAATATCCTATGTTAGATTAACAATTTACTAGCTATTAAAGTAGTCTAAACGCCTCAATATGTTCATTGTTTAGGAATATTTAACAGACATATATCCTCATAAAACCAAGACAATTAGTGATAAAACCAACAATTGCAGCGAGTTTTTCAGCCTTTCGCTGTTTTAATCAACAACAACTTTTTTGGTCAATGATTGATTATTGGCTGAGAGTTTTAAGAAATAAAATCCTTGGGGAATATTCTCGACTGTAAAAGTATGGTTTTCCATATGTGGATTTGCAATCTGCTGAATTATCTGTCCATTAATATTGATCAATTCAATCTCGTCAAGCATTGTTGCGCTTTCAATTATTACTCTGCCGTTAAGAGAAGGATTCGGATATAATGACACATCAGTAAAGGCGTCAAAAGCCGTAGTAGCTAAAGCTGATCCCCAAACTGTAGTTACATAAGAATTATCATCTATGTATGGATTTCTGTTTCCTTGGCGCGCATAAATGGCATTGTTCCTTGCAACTTCGCTAGGACTTACAGGATCCATCTGGTTCCAAGTCAAAAGGATATTTTTAAAAGTGTCGGTAAAAACCTGCGTAGAAGTCCCGTTAAACATCGCATATGGAACGCCCCATGTTGTAACTACATTCTGATAACGGGTAGCAAAATAAAAATACATCCTGGCAATGTCGCCCTTAAATTCGTCAATTGGCTCAAAGACGATACCACTGTATCCTGCAGCATACCCAGTATTTGACGCCTGTCCCAATTTAGAGCCATTTTGAGAAATAATAGTGGCAATCCCAACTTTCCCATGCGGATAATTACTTCTTTCTCCATTTACTTTCCCATCAGTTGGCGTAATAAAATGTGCGTCACTTTTCATTGGGGTCGCTTCATTAAATATAGACTGCGGGATAATATGCTCACGGTTATAACAATCACCTTCAGCACTATAATTTCCGCATTGATTGTTTCCCGGCGTAAAATTATAGGGGTCGGTTCCTGCAGGATTTTCGGAATACATATCCAGCACTGTGCCGTCATTTTCATAATAATAATCAAGATCAGAAGTCTGATAGGTTGTATAAAGGCCATCATACCCATTATCAGTATGGTTTTTAATAATATTGTAAAGTTGGGTTTTAAGCGTGTATCCTGTGCCTGTTGCTGAATCATAATATCCTGCCGGTGCTTGCGCTAAAGTGATTATTGCAAAAAGCAAAAAAGTAAACGTGTAGAATTTTTTCATTATTTTCTTAATTAGTAAAAACTTCCAAAACCATGTTCAGTGTGGCATTTCGAAGCAAAGGCAAAAATACAATTATTATCAACATATTAAGATATTACGGATGTTTTAACACTTGTTATATAAGCGTTGGGGGCAACTGGCATAGATATAAGGGAGGGCAGAGTGTGCGTGGTTTTACCTTCAGCGATTAAAAACAAATAGACATTTAGATTGACAACTTATACCTTAATTTTGCAATTAAAAAAATACCAAAACCAACCAAATATCGTATGAGACTCATTGATTAAATTGACAGATTTGGAACTGCAAGGCCTTTTAAAACCGTCGTCTTCTCCCCATGTTGCTTCCCGCTATTTGATAATTTCCTTCATAAGGATGACTGCACTCCTTTTTTAGGATTGATAAGCTTTAGATTTCAGTTCCTTGATATCTTTGCTCATTTGAAAAATAACATCTTCTATTTTTGCGGTAAAATGTGCTCGCATTTACTGTCATCCCTACCGATGTGCGGGACATATTCCCAAAGCTCCATACTCATTTCCCTGGCATGGCAAGTGTAATAGTACTTGCTCCAACCGCATGGTGGGGGTTGTACGGACTTTCAAAAAAATAATTCAAAATTATTTGCCACTCCTTCCCACCGCTCCTAAAAAAATTACTGGCACAGTTTTTAGAAAAAACACGTACACTGCGTGACTTGCGCCAGTAATTTTTTCTCCCAAGCTTCTTTACATAATGTAGCATTATAGTGCTGCGCAGCTATAATAACATTATGTAAAAAAGCCGCGCACCCCAAAAGCGGTAAGTATTTGCATTGCTTTTGTAAGTGCTGCAAGTGGCTTAGTAATGTAGCTTTTGCCTATTGATAAAGCCACTTGCAGCACCCACAAAACCAAAAAGCCAGCAAGAGTATCATTTTTCATTTGCTCAGTAGCATCAAATAAATTGCTTTCACAAATAGCCAATGCCTATCTGTCTTTAAGCACATACTTATGCATACTGAACACTACAAACTGAACACTGTTTTAAAGGCATCGGCTATTCATAAAAGCAATCAGAAACATCCCAATTAGCAAATAAAAAATTATACCCTTGCCCGCGCTACTGCCACGTCGCACTCGGTAGTAGCATTTGTTGTTTTTTGAAGATGCTTCCCATTTTCAGTACAACTATTCAAGCTATAGAAATTCGATCTGCAAAATCGCCTTTTGGCATCCTCAAAAAATCAACCCTAAGAAAGAGTATAAAGTTCCTGCGTCCGATAAAAAGCTTCTCTGTAAGTTGGTTTGGTAATTTTATCAGCCGCAGGAACTTTATACCCTTTCCAAAGACAATCCCGATTATTTAGCAAAATAAAAAAGAGATAAAAAAGACTGCAAAGCTAAGTTCCGGGTATTCAAAAAAGCAAGTTCAAGCCCTGCGGGTTTCAGATAAAATCTCCACCCATAACTTCCCATTACTACTTTTCCTTTGGTTTCACATTTCTCTTTTCAATCGTGTCTGGGGTAGTATTTTATCTGAAAAACTTGCTTTTTTGAAACCCTCCACTTCAACAGACGGCTTTCTTTTTTCTCTTTTTTTCTTTTGAAAAATTTTTGTGTGCGAAGCGTAGCGAAGCACGTCCACTTTAAACCGAAGTCATGAAGAATTACATTATTAAAACCCACAAAAAAGGCACGCTTTACGCCAAACCGCATATGTTCATTTTGAATAAAGGTCTGAATAGCGGTAAACCTAACAAGGAACCATTCACTAACAGCTTTGTTGTCATTTTCGAAAATGAACAGGATTGTGAAAACATCTATTGGATAACCTTCAGCCTTTGGCAATCCAAATTTTGGCATCGAAACTTGGTAGGGTCAGTAATTCCATTCTTAAGAATCACAGATTTTATCACAGAATTTTCGCGTAAAGCTGATGAAATGCTCAGTGATTTTGAAGAACATCAAAAAAATGTAAAGGCATTGCAACTACTAGAAGCAAAGGCAACTCAATTTAATCAAAACCTCAATTTAATTAATGATATGCGAAGAATCATTCTACATCGCTATTGCAAATAAGTAACCTTAAAAACAAAATTATGACACTATTTATCCTCTACCAAACCGACAATTGGAAAATGAAATCATCAAGAGTTTTTTTTGGTGTTTTCGATTGCCGAAAAAAAGCTTTGGACTGTGCAAAATATCACAATTTGAATGCACACAATTCAAAAATAGTAATTGAAGAAGTTACTCTAAACCAATGTTCAGAACACTAACCAAATAGTATATGCCATGGAAGAAACGACAGACCCATTTAAAGAAGCAATTGTAAACCATTTGCAAGAATTAGCAAATAACGATGCCTTGTTTGCCATAACATTTAGCAAGCCGTACAAAAATATTGATGACTGTGCTACATACATTCTCAACGAAGTAAAGAAAAGCCAAAGACAAGGCTTCGATGACGATGAAATTTTCAATATGGCAATCCACTATTATGATGAAGAAACAGTCGAAATCGGTAAGCCAATAAAAGCCAAAGTAGTAGTAAATCGCTCAATAGCTGCTGCTCGCACAAACGATTTTCCAAAATCAACAACCAAAAACGGTGATGCTAATCAAACTTCATTATTCAAACTGTAACGCTATGATACCAAAAACGGCACTCGAAATTAAAATAGTTGAGTTGAGTAAGAACTTACCTCAAGTTACACAACAGCAAAATGAATTAGCATTTGCAAAATGCTTTGCGAACTACGCCGTTCAGTCAAGAAAAAGTATTTTCTGTCTTGAATGCGGTTATGATTGGAAAACTAATGACACAAAGAAATTGAAAAAAGTTATATGCGAAAGATGCGCTAAAAGCTTGGTAGTAACTGATAAATATAGCAATGGATTAAAGGAAACAGATTATTACCAAATAATTACATCAGCTGATAATTTCCAGATTGTCAGAATGATTTGTATGACAAAAACAATGAGAAAGAATTGTAATAGCTCTTATTTTGCGCATGAAGTAATGCAGTTATTCATTGATGAATTCGGAAAAACCCGAACGATATCAAAAAATGTAATGGGTATGTCGCAATACTATGACCAATGGATAGTTTATAGTGAGCTATCACTCAAATCTAAAAGTGAGAACAGGCGATTTTATCTTAGTCCAAGTTATGTAATGCCAAACAAAAAAGTGCTTCCAATAATAAAGCGAAACGGCTTTAAAGGTAAATTCTATCGTATTGCACCTCAAATTCTTTTTAAAGCGATTCTATCCGATAGTATCGCTGAAACCTTGCTAAAAGCCAATCAACAAGATATGCTATATTATCATATTAGAAATACAAGTTTAAAACCGACAGGAACTTATTGGAATGCAATAAAAATCTGCATCAGAAACAACTACCAAATTAAAGATGCAAAACTATGGATTGATTACATCGATTTGCTTGAACATTTTATGAAAGATATTAGAAGTCCAAAATATGTTTGTCCATTAGATTTAAAAAAGGCACACGATAAATTGATGGCTAAAAAGGTAAAAGAAATTTGGAAAAATACTGTTGAGGAGAACAAAAAGCAAATTGACAAAAACCAAAGACATTACTTCAAAGCTAAAAAGCAATTCCTCGGATTAGTGTTTACTGAAAAAAACATTTCAATAAATGTAATTGAAACCATAAAGGAATTTTTGGAAGAGGGCTGTATTCACAATCATTGTGTGTTTACTAATGAATACTACAAAAAGCAAAATTCACTTATTCTTTCAGCAAAAGTAAATGGCGTTCATACTGAAACAATCCAAGTTTCTCTTGAAAATCTTGAGATTCTTCAATCGCGGGGCAAAGGCAATAAGGCAACTAAGTATAACAAAGAGATTATTAAGCTAGTCAACAAAAATCTTCCTCAAATAAGGGCAAGGATGAAAACAGCTTGCTAACAAAAAAAGCCAGGTCTTTCGACTTGGCTTTCTTTTGTTTAACCCAAAGGTCAAACTACTTTTTGTGCTTCTTTATAATACTTTTAAGTACTAGTGATATTGTAAAACTGACAACTGCACCGAGAGCAGCTAGTAAAACAGTTTTAAAAACATCCGCCGATTGAATATTGGGTATAATACTCAAAAATGTTCCACCGACAGTACCCATTAAAGTATGGCTATTTGTTTGCATTATCTCCTATAGTTGTTAGTTGGCTTACTGCCGAGGCAACGCCACCGGCAACAACTAAATAGCCACCAACTGAAGTAACTAAAACTGGCAAAGCAATTGGAGCTGCCAATATGGTTCCACCTACAGCTGCCAAAACCAAACCAACATTTCGAAGCACTTTAAAAAATTTCGGAGTGGGAGCTTGCGCTCTATTAACAAGTTTCATGATCGAGGATTTTATTCAGTTGAAAAAAGTGGTCTGAGAACACAACCGGTGCTTTTAGACCAATCAGAAGTTTGACTATCTTCTGAAATAGTAAAATCACCTCCAGTAGACGTACCTTTACCACCTCGTCCGCCTGTATCAAAAACACATCCGCCGCCAAGTTCATTTCCTCTTCCGCCAGTATCAAGATTTGCAAGTTCTCCAGTTGAATTTGTATTGCGTCCTCCAATGTCATAAATAGTAAACTGACCTGTATCAGTTCCACCTTTTCCACCAATGTCATCTAAAGGATTTAAGCCTCCACCGGAATCCCTACCACCAATTTCAGAATAAGCATATTCTCCTGTGGTGCTTTTTCCACCATTTCCACCACCTGTCTCTGGGCAAATGGTATAAGTGTTTTCAAGACCACCTGTCGAATTTTTACCTCCGGTATCAAGTGCAGAAAATTCACCGCCAGTACTTCTTCCACCAATATCGAAAAAGTCCCAATCATCACTCGCATTAATTTGTCCCGTATCGGTTGAAGTACCTCTTCCACCTATATCTGAAAGAGCAAATTCGCCTGTGTTTGTGTTCGCGCCTCTGCCGCCAGTATCCAAATCGTCAAAATCATCTGGATTATCTACTTGTCCAGTATCGCTTGAAGTACCAGTCCCATTTCGTCCACCAGTTTCATTTAAAAAAGCAAACGTACATTGTGTTTCGCCAGTCAAATTAGTTAAAAGGGTTGGTTCGGGATTCTGTTTACCTCCGATATCAAAAAATCCGCCAGTATCGGGTGTTTTACTACCACCAATTGTGGTGGTCTGAGTGGGTTGAGCATAGCTGATAAATGTTCCTAGAACGGCAATTAAAAGAAACAATCCTTGTTTCAGTTTATTTAAAAAATTTGTTTTCATAATAATAAAAATTTAAGATTTGATAATGATTAAAACTCGTTGCTTTTCATCCAAAGCTTTATAAACAATAGTTCTAAGCTTGGTAAAAGCTTTTCGGGATAGTAGACCTAAACCGGCTCCCGAAATCTTTGTAACCGGTGCAATGCAGCCATTCAGTTCTTTGATGGCATTATTGGCAGGATGAATCAAAATCGAACTTCGATTTGAAACATTCACTATTTCAATATGCCATTTGAACTTTTTGCTGTACCGCTTTTGTAATAAATATTTCCCTTCCGGAATGCAGGAA
Organism: Flavobacterium sp. 102; assembly: GCF_003634615.1. Classification (NCBI taxonomy): domain Bacteria; kingdom Pseudomonadati; phylum Bacteroidota; class Flavobacteriia; order Flavobacteriales; family Flavobacteriaceae; genus Flavobacterium; species Flavobacterium sp. 102. The sequence continues at coordinate 3,476,609 of NZ_RBKX01000001.1, forward strand.
ATCATTTTCTGATTTTCCTTCCAAGACAATTCAATTGTTTTACAAATCAATTTGCCCTCAAATTCAAGATTTCCATTAGTTCCTTCAGGGAAATAAGTTCTGGTAATTAGGAGAACCATTACACACCGCTGTCAACCTTAACAATCGATAATGGGTTAAATGCACCGTTTTTAAGTGGGTACATTTGACCGTTAACCTCTTGATAAAATTCAATTCCCAAAGCAAGGAATAGCGGCTTAGTACTCGCAGCTGTAACTTGATTAGTTTGCGCAACCGCAACGGTCGCCACAGCATCCCAAGGTAAAATAGCTGTCTCAGAGTGTTGCTCAATAAAGGTTTCCGCCTCAAAGTCAATCTCTGCACCGGCAGAAATAATCTTATAATGCGTAGTCCCTGACGGAGCCGCAATCATGTTAATCGGAACAAACGGTGGAATATCCACTGTAATTTCACCACTAACACGGTCTATTGCACCAGTATAAGGAGCATAAAGACTTGTGCCAAGCTTACCTCTGATATTGAATTCAAACCCAATAAGTAATTCGGCTTCACCGTCAATTACATTTCGCAGACCTCTTTCACTAACTAAGTCAGCTTGGATAACTTTAACCATTTCTTTCGTAAGTCGACTTACCATTCTGCCATCAGCAGAATTCAATAGCAAAGCTCTCAATGCAGTTCTAAGTAATTTTCCGGCCTTCCCAGCCCGTCCAAATTCAGAACCGTTTTCGCGAGTTCTTTGAAACGCAGGATCACTTTCAATCCTACTTTTTTCGATACCTCCTTTCTCGCGGGCAAGATGCCCGTCTTGCGAGGTTTTGTAAAAGGTAATACCTCCGATAGTACCTTTTAGTTTAATTATGCCTTTCTGTCTTGCCATAATTTCTAAACTTTTGATTAATACTCATTTTCACAATTCACTTTCATTTCGTTAATCGTTGCAACTAAATCCCGAATGATTTAATCAAAGTTTCAAACATTAAAATCACAATTCAAAAGGCACAGATAAGTAGTCAACTATAAACAACCATAATCGATTATTTTAGTCCATCACATTATCCAAAAAATGTATAAATTTGCTATTGTGTTGAGCTACCTCATAGGTATAGCAAAGGCATAGATAAAGTATTAAATTGTACAACAGTGGCAACAAGCAACGTAAGAGTATGCATGTATCCGAAAGATGTACAACGTATCATGGGCAAGACATATACTCAAGCCCGACTATATTTAAAGAAGATCAAAAAGCATCTAAATAAACTGGAGCACCAGTATATATCAGTTCAGGAATTTTGTGATTATAGTGGCTTACCTTTAGAGGAAGTTATACGTTGTATAGTAGGATAAAAATTGAACAGCTTTATAGACTGTTGAACAATTAAAACCACTTAAAACTAGTTCAATATTTAGTACGAATTTGAACAAATTATTTTGTCAAACCCTAAGAATTGATTAAATTTACCTCATAAGATTTGAGGAGATTTGCATTACAGAAGCAAAATCGATGCCCTTGAATTTTTAGAATGTAAAATGCCTTATAAAACATAGGTTTAAGAGTGAGGTTCGAATCCTGCTCTCCCCACAAAAAACCGAAACTCACGTTTCGGTTTTTTTATTTTTTATCTAAAAACTAAAATCTCTACTAGTGATTTAACCACAAATCCCTATAAGCTTTATTTTTATCATAATCAGCAGCTTGCTTTTCAATATTAAAATAGCGGTTGCCTCTCGGATCATTGCCTACTCCGGCTAAATAAGCCCAATTCCCCCAATTACTGCAAACATCATAATCGATAAGCTGTTGCTCAAAATAACTCGCGCCATATCGCCAATCGAGCTTTAAATCATTGCAAAAATAACTCGCCACATTTTGACGACCGCGATTGCTCATAAATCCGGTTAACCGAAGCTCAATCATATTGGCGTCAACAAAATCAACTCCGGTTTGCCCATTAATCCATTTTTGAAGCAATGCTTTATCGAATTTGTTGATCGATAAGTCTTTATTTTGAATACCTGACTTTAAGAATATTTTATTTTGCTGTTTCTTCATCATGAATCTGAAATAATCACGCCACAACAATTCAAAGACCAACCAATAAGTCGATTCGTTGGCTCCGAATTGAGATTCATATTTTTTTAGTTCCGAGTAAATAAATCTGGGAGCAATACAGCCTAAAGCCAACCAAGCCGAAAATTTAGAAGAATAATCAGCACCAATCATTCCGTTACGGGTTTCTTTATATTTTGAAATGGATTTGGTTTCAAAAAAATAATGGTTCAGTCTTTTTAAGGCTTCCGATTCTCCACCTTTAAATTGGATAACAGCTCTGTGGTCTATTGTAACCTCATCTATACCCAATGCAGCTATTGTTGGTAAAATTGGTCGTGAAATTTCAGGTGAATTTACTTTCTTTGGCTTGTCAAAAGATTTTCTGATGACAGCATCTTTCTCGGTCTTTTTCCTGAAATTAGTAAACACATCCGGAATGTCTTTTATAGAAAAAGGCAAATCTTCCGCATGGTATAAAGTACTCGTGCTAAAGGTCAACAATTCACATTGCAATTTCCAAAGTTCGGTCTGAACCAATGACTCCGTTTGCTTTTCTTCAAAAGCTACTTCACGTTTGACATACACTCTATGGGCTTTGTATTGTTTGACCATTTTAGGAATTTCAACTTCAGGTTTTCCTTTTAAAATTAATAATCCGGAACCTAATTCTCTTAAACTGTTATCCAAATCAAGTAAAGATTCTATCAAAAATTGCGCTCTGAAACTTCCTGTTTTTTGGAACCCAAAAGAAGTGGTCTCAAAATGAGAATCCTCAAAACAATAAACCGGAATGATTGTATCATTTTGAGAAATGGCTTTCACCAAAGTTTCATTATCAGTAATTCGCAAATCGGTTTTAAACCAAACTATTGCTGTTTTCATAGTTCATTAATGTTTTTTAAATAATAATCGGCTTGTTCTAATAACGCTACTTTATCTTCCGGCTTCATCTTGCGCCACACATTGTACATCATTCCGATTCTTGGATTTTTGGCCAATTTATCTTCATGTTTATCATAAAAATCCCAATACAAACTATTGAAAGGACAAGCCTTCTCACCTACTTTTTTAGCTTTATTGTAAAAACAACTGCCACAGTAATGGCTCATTTTATCGATGTATGCCGCCGAACTCACATAAGGTTTGGTACCTACAATGCCGCCATCGGCAAACTGACTCATGCCGCGAGTATTGGTGATTTCGACCCATTCTAAAGCGTCAATGTAAATTCCAAGATACCAGGCATCAACTTCATCCGGATGAATACCTGCCAAAAGCGCAAAATTTCCGGTAATCATGAGTCGCTGAATATGGTGTGCATAAGCATAATTTAGAGACTGATTGATGGCATCTTTCAGGCAATTCATTTTGGTTTTTCCGGTCCAAAACCAATCCGGTAATTTATCTTGGTGATTGAAAAAATTCATTTCAGCATACTCAGGCATTTTTAGCCAATAAATCCCTCGCATGTATTCGCGCCAACCAATGATTTGACGAACAAATCCTTCCAATTGATTGTATTCAATGACTTCAGGCTTTTGTTGCCATTCCGCGATGGCTCGTTCGATTACTTCCAATGGCGAAATCATTTTGGTATTCAATGAAAATGACAATCTTGAATGGTACAAAGACCATTCGTTAGGCGACATCGCATCTTGATAAGAACCAAATAAAGGCAAACACTCTGTCACAAAAAACTCCAGTAATTCTAATGATTGTGCTCTGTTGATTGGCCAAATAAAATTAGTAGAATCAATGCTTCCAATGGTTTTGATATCGGTTTGTGCAATCATTTCGACTATATCGGAAACATTGGTGTTGAAAACTAAAGGTCTTGTGGGCTTGTGATTTTTTGGTAACTTCTTTCGGTTGTCGACATCATAGTTCCATTGCCCTGTTGTTGGGTTATTACCTTCCATCAATATTTGGTGTTTCTTTCGCATCGCTCGGTAAAAACTCTCCATTAAAAAAGTCTTTTTGCCTTCAAAAAAATCGCCTAATTCATTTCTTGTAGCAAAAAAATGTTCGGTATCACAAACTTTGACCGGAATAGAAAGTCCGGCAGCAAAATTTTTCAGCACCAAATCAATCCGACATTCATCCGGTAGTTGGTATTCAAATTGTGTATAATTATTATTCTTTAGAATACGCTCTATATTAGTTTCAAAGGATTGCAAATTGTTTTCATCATCCAGTTTCAAATAAATAACCTCATGTTTATTGGATTGTAACTCATGGGCAAAAGCTCGCATCGAAGTAAAAAAACCAACTATTTTTTGGATATGATGGCTCGCATAATCGGTTTCAGTTCGAACTTCCATCATGACGTAAGTAACCGTTTCATCAATCGTTTCAAACCAAGAATGATTGCTGTTCAATTGATCGCCAAGGATTAATCTTAAGATCTTATTTGCCATAATTATCTGTTCATTCTGCATTTATCACTACAATATTTTACTTCGTTCCAAACTTTTTCCCATTTCTTTCTCCAAGAAAAAGGACGGTTGCAAACAAGGCAAACTTTATTGGGCAAGTGCTGTCTTTTAATTCCTTTCATTAGCAAAATTCAATCGGTTTCTTTTCCATTCAACTTTTACAGAAGAACCGTCGGCAACAAAAACAGCCATCGGTTTGGTTTGGTTTAATACTGCAAAAGCGTCACCATACATGGCAGAAAAATCACAATCAATAACATACCTATTAACTGGATACACTTTCCAAGTCCGGTGTCGCAAACGGTATTCTTCCGTGATGTTTTCCTTTACTTTTGTATAACCGTAATAATGTCGGTAAATGAATTGTTCAAACGAATTAGGTTGCATCTCTTCAGCCAGTTGGTTGGTTTCAACAAAAATGCTATTCCACTTTTTATTCAAAAGCCATTCAAATTTTAGTTGTTGGTTTTGACCGTATTTGCTGAACAAATGTTTGGTTGGCACTACGGTGTAATGCTCTTTGTACAACAAGTTGGCTATCGAGGCCACTAGACGATACGGTATGGTTTCATTAACAAAAACAACACCTCTTTTGACAATAAGTCCTTCTTCTCTCTTAACATAAAAACGCAAATTGATTTCTTCAAACGTGCCAATCCACGGAATAGGAATATTGAATATCTTGGTTTCTTTAAACATAAAACCCACCAAGCTAACATAGGCTTTACCTTCAAACAAGTCGAGTGAAACACCTTTTGGTAAATAAGGGAGTAGAATTTCAGGATCAATTTCGTAATTAACCATGATTATATTTTCCCAATTTGCTTTTAAAAATACTGACATTATTGATTTTTGTTTTTGTTTTTGAATATTCTATTTGGATTATTTACATGCTTTTTCAGGATTTTTTTTCCTTCATGTTTGACCTCAGCTTCTTTTCTGAAACTCCAAATAATATCACTGGCATACTTTCGTGTAGCTTCGATATCGACTATGGGAAACGGATAATCCTTTCCTATTTCACAGCCATAAAATTGTTGGTCTATCAAACTTAATTTCCAAGGTTCGTGAATTAAATGCAGTGGAATATTGGTCAATTTGGGCAACCACTTTTTTATAAAAATCCCTTCAGTATCATGCTCTTCCGAGTTTTTAATTGGATTGTAAATTCGAACCGTATTGATTCCGGTCACTCCGGCTTGCATCTGCAATTGCGGATAGTGAATTCCCGGTTCGTAATCTAAAAACTGTCTGGCTAAAAAATGTAACTCCCGCCAATCTTGCCAAAGATTAAACACAAAAAAAGACACGACCATCGCTCTCATTCTAAAGTTGATATAACCGGTTTCGACCAAACATCGCATACAAGCATCTACAATCGGCACTCCGGTTTTTCCTTCTTGCCAGGCTTTGATATAAGTTTCATTTTTTGGCTTGACCAATACATCAAAAGCGCGATTGATGTTTTGGAATTCCATACGGCATTCGGTTTCAAATTTTTGAATAAAATGACAGTGCCAATGCAATCTTGAAATAAAATTGGATAAAGCTCTTTTGTTTTCGGATTGATCATAATGCTGCATCGTATATTGATAAACCATTCGCATACTGATATTGCCGTAAGCCAAATAAGGTGACAATCGGCTACAGCCTTTCCGGCTCAAATTCGGTTTTGAAATGTGCTTGCTGTAATTTACATAACGCTCTTTGATAAAACTGTCTAAATATCGCCATGCCCAATATTCTCCACCTTGCTGGAAATTCTTATTTCTGGTGGTGATTTCTGTGGACAAGTTTTTCCCTTTTAAGGAATCATAAATGGTCTTTTCTAAATCTAAAAAAACACCTTCTTTTAAGTCGAAAGTTTTGGGAATGCCTCTCATGGTTTGGTTCCACTTTTCATCCCATTTATCGCGATTCTTTAACTTGCGAACTACGCCATTGGTTTGAAATTCCTGCCAAGTAATTCCTTTTTGGCTGAATAATTTTTGAACGGCTATATCTCTATCAAAAGTTAGTTGGTTGCCGGTTTCCTGATGAGAAAAGACCGTATTGATTTGATAAATAGCTGACAAAGCTTCGAAAACAAATTCGGCTTCTTGATGAAAAATATAGAGTTGAGCGGAAACCTTATTTAGATGGTTTTGCAAATCTTGTAATGATTCATAAATAAACCGCCAGTGTCTGATATCTGAATCGTGATAATTCATTACAGAAGGTTCAAAACAATACAATAATAAAATAGGCACTTCTTGTTGTTGCGCCATCCATAAGGGTTCGTGATCGGTAAGTCTCAAATCCCTTTTGAACCATACAATATTGATTACTTTTCTATTCAATGGCAAAGATTGAAGTTATTTCTTTATCAGGTTTGGCGTAACTCAAACGGTCTAATCGAATTGTTTTGTGATAACTATCTAAACCGGAACAGGTAATGGTGTTGGCTTTTTCAATATCGATAAACCCATCTTCAAACAAACAATCTTCAGGAACAGAAATTTGTACAATCTCACCAACAATCATAGTCGTATTATTTATGGTGATATCGACTTTTTCTCTCAGTGCCATACCCAATTGTATAGCGCTTTCTTTTACAAATGGCGCTTGAAAGTCTTTTTTAAATTCGTGCGTTAAACCAACGGCTTCAAATTCGGACACCATAGAATCATATCGTGCAGAGGTTTGATGCGCTTTTTGATAAATAGCTTCATTGATATGATTTAAAGTGTAAAAGCCTGTACCGATAATATTTCTTAAAGAATCTCGCTCCGGCGGACTTGGTCTGAAAATCAAAGCCACAAGCGGCGGATTAGCGCCGAGGTGAAAAACAGAACTGAAAATGGCTAAATTTAAATTGCCTGATTCAGATTTGGTTCCAACCAGTGCAACACTTTTAAATCCACCCAAACTATTGATAAGATGAACCCGAACTTGCTTGTCTAAAAGTTTTATATCTGTTGCGTCCAAACAAGTATTTTTCATCTTCGTTTTGAAATTTTATTGTTCGATATGGCTCGTTGTAAGTTGCATTTAAAACGATCTATTCCGTCAACACGTTTGGCTAAATGTTTGGTTTTGCAGTTTTCAACGCGTTCGCGCCACAATTTGTAACTGCTGAACTTTAACTCTTTTTTCATCAAAGCTTTTACATCAGCTTCCGACAAATTAAATTGGAATTTTATGGCATCAAAAGGAGTTCGATCTTCCCAGGCCATTTCGATAATTCGATCTGTGTCAATTTCAGATAAACCACTTTTTTCTTGTTTTGCAAACACCATACCATTATTGTTTAACGTTTAATAAATAAAGTTAAACAAAAGTATTGATTTTAAAATTAATAAAAGATGAATTGATAAGAAGATTATGAAATTGATAACACTCCAAATCATACAATCCTTGCATCTGAAGAAACAAGGATTAAGAAATAATAGTGGAATTTGTCCTAAAGAGGTTTACTTTTTCGAACCTGTAGTAATATCATCAATTTTGATTACTTTTTTTAAATTCTCACACAAAGGACTTTCCAATAATCTGATTTGGGTTGCCACTAATTTGGAGACTTCAGTTGCGCCTAACAAAGAATAATGAGTGTTGTCTGTTTTTCCTTCGGGATAGTAAGCCACTTCACCGGGTTTAAAATGCAGGTGCAATTCTTTAGATTTTTCAGGACCATAAGCGATTTCTAACATTTCGGTATGGAATTCTAGTTTCTTGGGTTTATTCAATGTGTGTGGAAATTAAAAGGGTATTATATATTTAGGAAAATAAATAAACAATGATTGTCAATTAAACTAAAAACGAGGAAAAAAAACAACATCCTAATAATAAGAACACAATTAGATTTTTTGGTTTTTAACTTCTTAATAGTCAACAAAAAAAGTGTATTGATGAAGCACAAACCATCAAATTCATCGAATCACATTGTATGTGAAATTGGTAATTCAATTTCATCTGTGCTAAAAACAATTCTTAAGATAAATTTTGTTGAAGATATATTCAAAAAAAGTATCTTTGGTTTTCTAAAATATATGCTATATGAAATCAAATCTAGTTTTTAGTTCACTTCTAGTAGTTTCCCTAGTGCTTGTCTCTTGTAAAAAAGAGGATGAAGCTACTGCAACAGCAGATGAAACTCCGAAAGAAATAATAATGCCGAGAGTGCAATCCATTCCAATGCAAACTACTACACAGCAACAAACAACCCAAAATGCAGTTCCTGTTCAAAACCAACCAATGACAGCTAATCAAACCATTACACCAAGCCAAATTGTGACTACAAAAAAAGGGATGAATCCGCAACACGGACAACCTGGGCATCGTTGTGACATTGCAGTTGGAGCACCTTTAAATTCTCCTCCGGGGAACGCCAATCAACCAAAAGCTGGAAGTGCAATTACCCAAAAAATAGATCCTAGTAAATTTACAACGCAAACACAAACTTCTCAACCAACTACAACACCGGCAATTTTGAGTCCGAATGGAACGGCTACTACCACAACAGCTCCGGGAATGAATCCTCCTCACGGACAAGAAGGACATCAATGTGGTATTGCTGTTGGCGCACCTTTACCTAAATAATAAAAAAAGCAATTCATAAAAAAATCCCATCTCTATTAAAAGATGGGATTTTTTATTTTAAAACCAATTGGGCTTACTCTAATGCAAAAGTTACAGTAACATTAGTATTGATTTCCAATTCACCAATAGCTAAGGTTTCTCTTGGCATAGCATCTGTAGCCATTGCCATCATACCGCCTTTGTACATTGGTTGTGGTACATAAACACTTGAATTATCCGTAATCAATAACGCTTTGCCAACTTTTTGTCCTAAAACCGAAACATAATCAGCAGCTTTTTGTTTGGCATTCAGCATTGCTTTCTTTCTGGCTTCTCTTTCATGGTCTTCCATTTTAGAAGACTTGAATTCAACTCCATCTATCGAATTCACTCCTGCATCATTCAATCCCATCATCACTTCATCATATTTTGATAAATCTTTGAGGGTAATGCTTAGCGATTGATTGGCTTGAAAATTGTATTTTTTCTTTTCGTAATCGTAACTTTTCCCTAAGCTAACGTTGTTCGTTTTATAATCTGTAGCAGGAATACCGCTTTTCTTTAAAAATTTGATCACTTTATCTACTACCTCATCATTCAGCGTTTTCACTTCTTTGGCATCTTTACCAGAATTTTGAAAACCTACTGTTACCACCGCTTGATCTGGGATAATTTTTATTTTCCCTTCTCCGGTTACGGAAATTTGTGGCACTTGGGCTTTTTGTTCTTGCGCATTAGAAATACCTGCGACTACTAAGGCTAAAATTAAGATTGCTTTTTTACTCATAAGATTAAAATTGTTTTTCTGGTATTCGTGAATCTTCGATTTCATAATATTTTTGTTTTAATTGTATTTGTCCGATTTCAAAAGTTGTGCCAATTATAATTATAATTTTCCCATTTTAGCCAGGATAAATAAAATGACAATGGGAATGGCTAATAATACCACTTCATAAGTACTTTCTTGAAATAATCTTGGAGCTTCTATTAGAGTAATGGCATAACCACCAATAGCACCACCAAAATGCGCCGTATGACCTATATTGTCTCGCTTTGCTTTCATTCCGTAAATAGATCCCAGCAAATAGATAAAACCAAAAATATAGCCCGGAATAAATCCATAGATGTACATATTTGGTTGTAACAATATGGCCGAATAAATAATCCCTGTCACTGCTCCCGAAGCGCCAACTGCTCTATAATTATATTCATTTCCATGAAAAACCATGGTTAACAAACTGCCGAAAATCAAACTTCCTGCATAAATTAAAAGAAAAGTAAAATTACCGAGTTCTCCATAAACAATCGGAGCAAAGAAATACAAGGTAAGCATATTGAAAGCCAAATGCATTTCGTCAACATGAAGAAAACCGGAAGTTAGCATTCTTATTTGCTCTCCGGCTCGAATACTGCCCACATGAAATTCGAATTTTCTGAAAAATAACTGATTATTAAACCCTTTTATACTTATAAGAACATTAGCCAAAATAATCCCTAATAAAAATATGTTGAGCATGTTTGAAATATTTCTGTAAAAATAATAATACTTCTTTAGGTTTTGTTAATGTTATCCGTTTAAAATCACTTTTAACTTTATATTTGCATAAAATTTACCAGCATGCAATTTATTGTCTTTATTCTTCTTTATCCTTTACTTTGGTTGATCTCTATATTACCTTTCAGATTATTATATATTGTCTCCGATGCTGTTTACGTTTTGGTCTATTATGTTATCCGATATAGAAGAAAAATTGTTAGACAAAATATAACTTTAGCTCTACCACATTTGTCTAAAAAAGAACAATTAGCGGTCGAAAAAGAATCCTATCGTCACCTGTGCGACATGTTCTTGGAAATGATAAAAACAATGACCATTTCAGAGAAAGAAATGGACAAGCGATTCACTTTTACCAATTTAGAATTGTATCAAGAATTAGAAAAAGAACAAAAAAGCATAGCCTTAATGTGTGCTCATTATGCCAGTTACGAATGGGTGGTTTCTATGAACAAACACATCTCTTTCGAAGGTTATGCCATTTATAAAAAGGTAGCCAACAAACACTTTGACAAATTGGTAAAGGACATCCGCTCTAAATTCAAAGCAACATTAATTACCACTAGAGAGACTATTCCAACCGTTGAAAAAAATTATAAAACAAAACACCTAGGCATCTATGGTTTTGCCAGCGACCAATCGCCACAATTAAGTAAAACACACCATTGGGGAACATTTATGGGCATTGAAACTCCGATACATACCGGTGCCGAAATGTTAGCCAAACGCTATGACATGAATGTGATTTTTTTACGCACCCAGAAAATAAAACGCGGTTATTATCAAGCTACGTTTGAATTGATGTTTAAAAACCCAAAAGAAGTACCTAACTATGAAATATCGGATGAGTTTTTAAGACGTGTAGAAAAACAAATCTACGAAGCACCCGAATATTATTTGTGGACACATAAGCGTTGGAAACACAAGAAGAAATAGACCGCAGAAAACAGATTTCAGTTATTTAGTGGTGAACCAAGATTTTACCATTGCTAATTCTGAATGTTTGGCGTTTTTGTGATTGAACTCGTTGGTTTTTGAGTTGTATTCGTAATCTTTAGCCCAAACTGTATGGTTTTGTGCCAACGATTTTATGCTTTCACAAACAAACTGTATTTCTTCTGAAGTTGTTGTCGGGTGAATCGACATTCTAATCCATCCCGGTTTTTTTATTAAGTCGCCTGAGGTAATTTGGCACACCAAATCATGAGAAGTTTCTTGGTCAACATGCAATAAGAAATGTCCATAAGTTCCGGCACAACTACAACCGCCACGAGTTTGGATTCCGAATCGGTCGTTTAATAATTTTACGCCCAAATTAAAATGCAAATCGTCAACATAAAACGAAATCACTCCCAATCGGTCTTGGTGTTGATTGGCTAAAATATGAATGTTTGCTATCGAATTCAATTCGGCAAATACATATTCCACAATTTCATGCTCACGTCCTAAGATGTTTTTCACGCCCATTTGTTCTTTCAACTGAATCGCTAAAGCGGTTTTAATCACTTGCAAAAACCCGGGTGTTCCACCATCTTCACGGTCTTCAATATTATCTATGTATTTGTGTTCGCCCCAAGGATTTGTCCAAGAAACCGTTCCGCCACCAGGACAATCTGGCACATTATTTTTGTATAAATTTTTATTAAAAATCAACACGCCTGAAGTTCCGGGACCACCCAGAAATTTGTGTGGTGAAAAGAAAATAGCGTCTAAATAGCTTTCGTCATCCGGATGCATATCGATTTCAACATAAGGTCCTGAACAAGCAAAATCTACAAAACAAACCCCATTGTTTTGATGCATTAACTTCGCCACTTCATGATAAGGCGTTCTTATTCCGGTAACATTGGAACAAGACGTAATCGAAGCAATTTTGAAACTTCTGTCTTTGTATTTTTCTAATAATGCTTTGAATTCATTCATGCACAACAGACCTTCATCATTCGCCGGAATTACGACTACATCAGCAATCGTTTCCAACCAAGATGTTTGATTTGAATGATGTTCCATGTGCGATATGAATACAATTGGTCTTATTGCAGCAGGAATATCAGTAAATGCTTTTAAATTTTCAGGTATTTTTAAGCCCAAGATTCTTTGAAACTTATTCACTACGCCTGTCATTCCTGTTCCGTCGTTGATTAAAACGTCATTATCATTGGCATTCACGTGCTTTTTAATAATATGACGGGCTTCGTGGTAAGCCATGGTCATGGCAGTTCCGGAAATAGTAGTTTCTGTATGTGTATTGGCCACAAAAGGTCCGAACTCATTCATCAATTTTTCCTCTATCGGACGGTATAATCTTCCGCTGGCGGTCCAATCTGTATAAATGATTTTCTTCTTTCCGAAAGGAGACTCAAACTCTTGGTCGATTCCAATAATATTTTGGCGAAATTGTTGGAAATACTGCTCTAAAGCCGTTTGGGTTTCTGTGGTAATCATAATGCAACTATTTGTGTTCAAAGATACATTATTTTTAATTTTAGGTCAAAAAAAATACTATTTATTGATAAATTCACAAAAGTCTAATAGGTTTTAAACCTTAACTGTTGGAGATAAGTCTTAACTAGAAATCTCTTTGAATATGAAAAAAAGTTTATCCCTGCTGATGGTTGTACTAGGAATAACCACAGGTTTTAGTCAAGAAGACAATCGTCCTGTAAATACCGGTGATGATTTTAGTTTGGAAGGTGCTTTGGCCCTATTTAAAAAAGCCAACTCCTTAGAAGAATTTGAAAAACTCCTCAACGAGGAAAACAACCATGTCAATAATCTTGATCTCAATAACGATAACGATATTGATTACATTGTTGTGGAAGACATCAAAGAAGGAGATTCTCATGTTATCCTTCTGAGTACTTATCTCAATGAAAAAGAAAAACAAGATATTGCCACCATTGGCATTGAAAAAACCGGTGTAAGCCAAGCAGCACTTCAGATTGAAGGGGACAAAGATTTATATCCCGAAAATACCATCGTTGAGCCAATTGATGAAAAAGAAGCGATTAAAAGTTCTAAAGGTGGACCTGATGTCCTTGAAATAGACATTCAAATAGTTTCCGTCAATGTTTGGCTTTGGCCAAGTGTGCGCTTTTTATACGCTCCAAATTATGTGGTTTGGGTTTCCCCTTACCGTTGGAGAAACTATCCTCGTTGGTGGAAACCTTGGCGACCAATTTCACACCCCGTATTTTATGCCCATTGTGCGCCACACCGCGTTTATTATCGTCCAGTAACTACGCGCAGAGTAGTTGTTGCTCGCAAAACTTATAGTTCCAGAAGACATTCCTCTACTTTAGTGGTGCACAATCGCCGTGGAACTACAGTGATTCACAAAAACAAAAGAGGCAATGTAAAAGCCGTGAAAGTAAGAAGAACTCCGGTAAGAGGAAGAAGATAAAATTATGAACAAGAACTCTCTTTGGTCTTTACGTTTAGGTTTCTCGGGAAAGCAAAGTAATCTCATTCAAAATATGGGGCTCCCAAAGTTTCTCGAGCAATCTTATGCCTCAAAATTGGACAAAAACGTGCCTTCTTTTTTAAACAATAGTCCAAAATCAATTCAAGAATTAAGAGCCAAACGACAAGCACTAAAAAGTACTTCTCCCGAAGAAGCCAAAGAATTACTCAAAATAGAACTCCAAGTTTCTCAAGAAATGAAAGCTTGGTGGTTAGAAAAAATGATAACCGAAGAATTTCCGCTGCGCGAAAAAATGACATGTTTTTGGCACAACCATTTTGTTTCCACTTTTCAAAAGGTAAAAGTCAATCATTGGGTTTTTCAGCACAACCAATTGCTTCGTGAAAATGCTTTCAGCAACTTCAAAACCCTGACCAAGCAAATCATCCAAACCAATGCCATGGTTCGTTATTTGGACAATGTCGACAATCGAAGAGATAAAATTAACGAAAACCTCAGCCGAGAATTATTAGAATTATTTACGCTCGGCATTGGGAATTACACCGAAGATGATATTAAAAATGGTGCTAAAGGTTTGGCCGGATTAAACATAGGTGAAGACCAAGCCATTTATCGCAAAATTCTTGAGAACAACGATACGATTACTTATTTTGGTAAAACCGGCAAATTCAAAGCAGATGAAATGGTTGATATTATTTTCGAACAAAAAGCGGTTCCTTACTTATTGACGCGAAAAATACTAAAGTGGTTTATCTATGACAACCCATCGGAAGCATTGGTAGAATATTATGGTGATTATTTCCGAAAAGTAGATTTTGAAATCAAACCGTTGCTAACGAAAATCTTCACGGAAGAATTCGCCAAAGACAATGCCGGAAGCAAAATCAAAGACCCATTGGTTTACATTATACAATTGATGCACGAGTTAAAAGTCGAGCAATTGAACCCGAAACTTATTGCATTTTACCTTAAACAACAAGGCATGGATTTGTTCAATCAACCTAATGTAAAAGGTTGGAATGGTGGCAAAGAATGGCTAACATCCCAAATCTATTTGCAACGCAACAATGCCGCCGATTTACTTTGCAACGGCAAAAGTTTGAGCCGAAGAAAACAATTCAACGATGATGAGATGATTAATGAAAGTATGAACCAATTGGTGAAAGTAAAACTGAACTGGAACAAAACCGGCAACAACAAAACCATCATAGCCGAGCTTTCAGACAGATTGTTATTTCATACTGATGACAATTTGCAGAAAGATTTTGAAGCGATTTTAAAATACGATTTTAATCCCAAAGCTGAGAATGCCGATTCTGCCGTATTGCGATTGTTCAATGCGATGATAAAAACACCCGAATACCAATTGATTTAGCCATGAACAGAAGAAACTTTTTATCGTTGACAGGCACATTTACCGGCGGTGCTTTATTGCTGCCCGATTTCCTTCATGCTTTCGGAAGTCAGACGAACTTGGTGATTGGAGAACAATGTTTGGTCTTCATTCAATTAAACGGCGGCAATGACGGTTTGAACACATTTATTCCGTTTGAGAATCCTTTGTATTATGATTTGCGTCCCAAAATCGCGCTTCCTAAAGACACTATCATCAGCAAAAACAAAGGCATGGCGTTTCATCCGGCGTTGAAAGATTTTGCGAACATGCAGCAAAACGGTGACTTGAGCATCATTCAAAACGTAGGTTATCCTGAACCGAATCGCTCGCATTTTCGCAGTCAGGAAATTTGGCAAACCGCTTCGGATTCGAAACAATATTTAGATGAAGGTTGGCTCGGACGTTACCTCGATTTGCAATGTAAAGACCACCAACCTACAGCCGGCGTGAATTTGGATTCGATAGATAATTTGGCGCTAAAAGGTAACGAACCCAATTTCATTACTGTCAAAGATCCAAATCGTTTTAAAATCAGAACTGACAATAACGATACTGTAAAACTTTCCGATAATCCGCAGTTAGATTTTGTTCGAAAAATTGCCAATTCAGTTTCCGAAGGTTCGGATGAAATTCAGAAAGCGATTGCGAAATCAACTACAGAAATGAGTTATCCTAAAACCAATTTGGGCAAAAATTTAGAATGGATTGCCAGATTAATCAAAGGAAATTTGAACTCCAAAGTCTATTACACTTCTCAAAATGGTTATGATACTCATGACAATCAGTTGAACATCCACCAACGCAATTTAACAGAATTGAACGATGCAGTTTTTAGCTTTTATACCGATTTGAAAAAAGCCAAATTATTGCAAAATGTAACCCTAGTGGTTTTCTCAGAATTTGGGAGAAGAGTCAAAGACAACGGTAACGGAACCGACCATGGAACCGCCGCTCCGATGTTTATCATTGGCGGAAACAACACCGGAAAAGTCATCGGTAACAATCCCAATCTAAGCGATTTAGATAATGGTGATTTAAAACATGAAACCGACTTTAGAAGCGTTTATGCCGGTTTACTTCAGAGCAAAATGAATTTTGATTATGCCAAAATCGGGATTACTGCTCCACCGATAAAAGGGTTGTTTTTCTAATTGTACTATTTATTCCATACAAAGCTGTAAGAAATCCCTATTGTGGGGTTTTTTTTTACAAATTAATTCCTCATCTTTGGTATTACTAATCAAAACATTAAGGCAACATGAAAGTTTACGAATCAACAGGCACTTTTAACCCGGGTGATGGAACCTTCTCTATTACCATTCAAACTACTGATATCAGTCCGGATGCATTTTATATCAGCCAATATTACAATATATGTAATAAAAATCGATATGCGATAGTGGGCATCCTTCAAACTAAAGATAAAGACGCTACCGATTTTTCTTCCTATCCGCCTAATGAACTGCTTATTCAGGAAGACGTGCCCTTTGGCGACCTTGACAATTCCTATGTTGTAGCTGGTGACAAAGACATTTGTGACATTACCTCCGCTGACGAAATTGTAGTTTACATTCACGACGGGATTGGTTTTGACCCGACAACCAATGAGGATGACAACAAATACATCGAAAACTATAAATTAGGCATTTATGTGCACTTAGCCGGTGGATCACCTCCGGGAGTTGGTGGACCAGGTAGTCTAAATGATTAAATCTTCTTCTATGAAGTCAAATCCAATTAAATTCATTTTTATAGTGCTATTTTTTTTTAGCACGATCATAACTGTTGCTCAAAACGCAGCTTTAAAACAATTTGAATCTGAATTTGACAATCTAGATTATAAAACTCGTTTGGCTGAATTAAAAAAGTTTAAGCCAGGCGAGCTATCCTTAAAAGACCAAGCGCTTTTTGAACATTTATCGGGTAAAACCCAATACCTAAATAGCTCCGGTGTCGGTGCCGTAGAGCATTTTGTTAAGTCCAAAGAATTATATCTTCAAGCTAAAGATTTTGATAAAGTAGCCGAGCTGTTAGTAACATTAGCCGAACAAAAAAGTTTGAGTGATTATCAATATGCCGATTACAAACCTTTGTTAGATGAAGCTATTATCTATGCCGAAAAAAGTAAGAATCCAAATTTATTATGCAAAACCTATAAACAGATTGGAAAAAGCATTTATAAGTTGGAACCTCAAAAAGCGATTCGTTTTTTTCAAAAAGCGATTGCAATTGCCAATAAAAACAAGCTATTTGTTCATGAGATTAAGATTAATGGCAACATTGGAGTTACCTATTTTGAAGTACTTAATGATTTAAAAAAAGCACATTATTATCATAATTTATCTTTAGAAATAAGTAAAAAACACAATTATCAGGAAGGTATAGCTTATGCCTATGTTAATTTTGCAGCCATCTGTCGCAAAGAAAAAAAGTATGACACTGCTTTAGAGTACTATGAAATGGTTCAAGATTTAAAATTTGACAATTACAGAGCTAATTTTGATCTGCATGTGCTCCAATTCATATCGGATACTTACAAAGAGATGAAGAATTATGAAAAGGCTTTTGAATATCTCGATAAGAAAAAAGTGCTTGAGAAAGAACTTAGCGATCAGGAAGAAAATAAAATCATCCGTGACATTAATACCAAATACGAAACCCAAAAGAAAGAACTCGAAAACAAAAACCTAAAAATCAAAGACCAACAAAACAAACTGATACTCTACGCGTTTGTTGGTGTGTTTTTGCTTTTTGTGATTGGGGCCTATTTCAGAATCCTAAACATAAATAAAAAGAAAAGAATTGCCGAGCAAGAAAAACAAATTGAAAGCCAAAAACTAGAAAATGTACTCAAAGACCAAGAGTTGCATGAAATAGACAAAATGTTAGAAGGTCAGGAAAAAGAACGGCTTAAAATTGCCAATGATTTACACGATAACTTGGGCAGTATTTTAGCCACTTTGCGACTCAATTTTCAAAATTTGTACCAACAAAAAGAAGGTATCAATGAAGAAGAACAAGAAATGTTTGCCAAAACAGATGATTTGATTGAAGAAGCTTACCAAAAAGTTCGTGGTATGGCGCATGCCAAAAATGCCGGTGTAATCGGTAGCGAAGGCTTGGTTCCGGCAGTACAAAATATTGCAAAAAAAGTAGCGATTCCGAATAAACTTAAAGTACAAGTAATCCCATTTGGCATGACCAAAAGATTAGAAAATGCGCTCGAAGTCACGCTTTTCAGAATGATTCAAGAAATCTTGACCAATACTATTAAGCACGCTGAAGCCACAGAAATAACCATAAGTTTAACCCAAGATGAAGACAGCATCAACATTCTCATTGAAGACAACGGCAAAGGATTTAATCCAAAAGCTATTGACAAAAAAGAAGGCATGGGATTGAACAACATCCAAAAGAAAACCGAACAACTCAACGGTACTTTCAGCATAGACAGTTTTGAAGGAAAAGGAACTACCATCATTATAGACATCCCAATATGATAACGCTAATTATTGCCGAAGACCATCAAGCCCTGATTGACGGAATGAAATCATTTCTGAAAAATGAAAATGACATCAAAATCATTGGCTATGCTAATGATGGCTTAGCTCTTATAGACATTGCGCGCCTACTCAAACCCAATGTGATTATTACTGATATTCGCATGCCCAAATGCGACGGCATCATCGCTACCAAAACCATCAAATCCGAATTGCCACATACCAAAATCATCGCCTTCAGCATGTTTGACCACGACGATGCCATTTCACAAATGAAAGAAGCCGGCGCTTCGGGTTATATTATGAAAAACTCTTCCTTACAAACGGTTTTAGATGCGATTCGTGCGGTCAACCAAGGACATTCTTATTTTGTCAATGAAACAGATAATGAATACGAAACACCCAAAAATGAATTGTTCTTTAGCTCACGCGAAAAAGAAATCCTACAATTAATTGCAGAAGGAAAATCATCACAAGAAATAGCTGAAACCCTCTTTATTGAGAAATCAACTGTCGATTCACACCGTAAAAACATGTCAAAAAAAATTAAAGTTATAGGAAAAACCGATTTAACAAAATTCGCTTTAGAGCGCAAATACGACTATTTGTAGTAAATTTACATAAGAATCACGATAAAAAATCCCCATTGATGGGGATTTTTTTTTTGGATTTCTTTCCCGAATTTTAAACAATCAAAAAAAAGAAATATTTGATTCTTGATTGGTTGTAAAATAAAGCCGTTGTCAATAAACTTTCTTAGTGGTATTTGAAGGGTATATTTAGGGTTAGATTTTACAAAAAACAATTAGATTCATAATAATTTAAGTTTTGGTTAGTTAATAAGAAGAATCCTGCCCGCTTAAGCAAAAATTTTAGTGGTATTTGATAGTTGTATTAAGGGCAGGTTTTTTTATCCATAAATTAAAATCAATATATGCCTCAAAGAAATCTCAACCCTAATCTGGTCATTTCCTACCATAGCATGCGTCAAAGCATAGGATGGCTCGGATTAAGTTTACCCTTTCTCTTACTGGTGGGCAATTATATTATTAATGAATACAATTTACTCAATAACGACACTTTTGTAATGACACAATGCAATGTTTATACTGCGGACACCTCGTTCAAATCTTCCATCAGTCACTATTACTATACGACTGTTGGCGGACTTTTTACCGGAGTACTTTCTGCCGTGGCTTTGTTTATGTTTAGTTACCGTGGATATCCGCAACGCGATGAAGAGATAGTACCTTCCGATAGTTTTATGACCAATCTGGCCGGGATTTGCGCTTTGGGCGTGGCTATTTTTCCAACGTCATCCTACAATTGCTTGTCCGATAATGTTCGTACTTTCATCAGCAGTGAAACTATGGGCTATGTACATTATATGTTTGCCGGGTTCTTTTTTATCACGCTGTCACTCATTTCGATTTTTAATTTCAGACGTACCGCCAAAGTTGAAGATTTCGGCAAAATGCCTTCGCATAATTTTTACAAATACTGTGGTATCGTCATGCTGGTTTGTATTTCGCTGATTTTGATTTATTCCGTATGGCTGGAAAACGATTATCCAGAGCTTGACTCTTATAATATTACGTTTATTTTAGAAACCTTTGCTTTGATCGCCTTTGGTTTGTCATGGCTAAAAAAAGGAAGAATAGACAGTAACTAGTGCCTTAATATTCAAATAATTTATAACTAAACAAAAAAATCATGTGTTGGAACAAAGTAGAATCGCAGTGTAAAATGGTTTACAGCACTCCTTACATCAATGCCGAAAAACCGTTAGACCGCAAGTTTATCATTCAAATCATTGCCGAGGAGTTTCCCGATTTTCCACGTGTACGCATTGCGGCCACGGTGGATAGCTGTTTTAAACTATTCCCTACGCCGGTGTCACGCCAAAAGCTACTGCACTTTGTGCAAATGAACTTGCGATAAAAAGACCTCTCTATACCTACCACTCCGCCCTCTTCCATTTTGAGACTTTGAAAGAGGGTTTTGGAGTGACAAAATAGTAATGCAACCCTGAACCCAAATCAGATACAAGTAACCTTATTGGAGATTGTGTCTGATTTTTTTTGAAATATAAAAAACACTTAAAAGTGGTTGCATACATGATAAAAGTGGTTTTTGTATATTAGCAAGGGAAATAAATTGTATTTGTAATATTTTTAAGCAAGACATAAGGTAACCTAAAGAACATTTCGTTTTACAGAAACAAATACATGAATTATTTATGCACAAAAATTCTTTACCAAACTGGATAAATAGCGATTCTGATTTACAAATTCTTTTAGAAAATATTGATGCTCAAACTGTGAATGAATATGAAAAAGCCAGCATAGCTTTTGATAAATTAACTGAACTATATGGCTTACCAAAATATCCAGAAGACATACAATCTAGAGAAACTTATCAGGTTGGAGATTTTCATCTTTATAACTCAATTTCAATGTATGAAGTTTTAGGAAAACTAAAATTTGTAAACAAGTCAACAGAAGAATTAAAATCGAATGTTCTTCTTGCTGCATATTTAATTAAAAACAGTTTTGAACCAAACATTGATGATGAGCTTGATACTTATTTAGGTGACGATGAATTGTCCGGTTTCGGCTATAAAGGCAAAAGTGTAGATGTCGAAATGATTCCAATAAGAAATGGTGAAAGTTGGTTTGACAAAGGTTGCGTGTATTTCATAAAAGAAGAGTAATAAAAGTAAGCCTATAACTGCGGTTTATAGTAACTGTGCTAAAGCTATTTCCGAATTTTCTCCGAAAATTCAAAGCCAAGTTTTGCAATTAGAATAATAAATAATCATACCTATTAAAATAGGTAAAACATTACCCATCAGCATAAAAACAACATGAAAAATTTAGTATTACTTTTAATTGCAGCAATATTAATTTCATGCAATGACAAGACAAACAATGTTGTTGATGAAAACAAAAAAACAAGGAATGAAGAAGTGAAAATTCCCAACAATACTATTGACCCGGATAGCGTAAAAATTAAAGACTACCCAAATGAAGTAATGCTAGAAGATGATATGCTGTTTAACGGAAAACTAAAAAGATATTTTTCTCTAAAGGACTTCGAAAATGTCTTTGGAAAAGCAGATAGCATAAAATTATTAGCAGAGGAAGAACCATGCACTTATATTTTTGACACCGAAGTTCAAACTAACGATAGTAATGACAACCAGTATTTTTATAAAGACGGCTCTCGTTATGAAAACTATAAAGAAAAAGTCGCCGTTGACAAGTTTAAATTTTTAAAAAATAACTTCATTGTCTACCGAGGAAAAATACTAAGCTCCGCTACATCAATTAATGACCTTAAAAAACTCTTTCCAAATGCCATTCAAAACATAAAAACTATGGAGGTTGTTGGAGAAGGAAAACTACAAATAATTCAGTTAAGAGATGAGGAAAACAATCTTTCTGACGGACATATAAATGTCTATTTAAAAAAGGGGAAATTGTATT